>JAJDVB010000225.1 GCA_022826345.1 Alphaproteobacteria bacterium | reverse complement strand
TGATGCACATAAAATATATGAGCTTTTTATTCACGTTAATACTCGTATTTTTCTAAACTCAACCGACTTTTATAGCCCGGCTATTTCATTGTTATTTAACGGCTATATAGGCATATCCTATGTATACGACTTGCAGTATCTGTACTTCCACCTCAGATTTTTTCTTGGCAGAAATTGACTTTCTCGAACAACTTCCACAGATTGTGTAGCGCGTCAAGCAGGATGAGAATTCCGCGACAATCAAGATGGGAAAGTGATGCGGCGGGTTTTCAGTTTCCACGTCGGCGGTGAGCGTGGCAGCGGTCGCCATCCGGGTCTGGATGTGGAGTGTTTCATGATGCGTTGTCCGGCTGAGCGGCGTTCGGCGCTGGGTCGATCTGAGGGTTGACTTCCGTGTTGGCGGGCGTGGCGCGCTCGGCCGCCTTGCCGCGACTGCGCTTGCCCTCGACCGAGGCGACGGCGGTGCGGCGGCGGTAGCTCTCCACGTTGAGTTCGAAGATCGCGGCTCGGTGCACCAGGCGGTCGACGGCGGCGAGCGTCATGGCTTGGTCGGGGAAGATCGAGCCCCATTCCCCGAACGGCTGGTTGGCCGTGATGAGCATGGAGCGGCGCTCGTAGCGCGAGCTGATGAGCTCGAACAGCACGCTGGTCTCGGCCTGGTCCTTTCGCACGTAGGCGATGTCGTCGAGGATGAGCAGGTGGTATTTGTCGAGCTTGCGGATGGCGGATTCGAGCGCCAGTTCCTGCCGCGCGACCTGCAGCCGCTGCACGAGGTCGGTGGTGCGCGCGTAGAGGACGCGGTAGCCGTTCTCGACGAGCGCCAGCCCGATCGCGGCCGACAAGTGGCTCTTGCCGCCGCCCGGACTCCCGATCAGGATGACGTTGGCCCCCTGGTCGAGCCAGCGGTCGCCGGCGGCCAGGGCGTTGACATGCGCCCTGGAGACCATGGGGACGAGGTCGAACTCGAAGTTGGCCAGCGTCTTGCCGGGCGGCAGCTTGGCTTCCGACAGATGGCGCTCGAAGCGCCGGCGGGCGCGGTCCGCGATCTCCTGCTCGGCCAGCGCCGCGAGCAGCCTCGCTGCGGGCCAACCCTCCTTGTCGGCGCGTTCGGCCAACTGCTGCCACATGGCCTTGGCGCTCGGCATGCGCAGTTCGGTGAACATCAGGTCGAGTTGCGCGGCGTCGATGGCGCTCACGACGCACCCCCCGCCGCCGGCTGAGGCATCGTTGTGGCCGGAGTTGCCGCGAGCAGGACGTCGTAGTCGGCGAGGGACCCCAGTTCGACGTTCACCGCGGGCAGCGGGGTCGTGGCGGGAGCGAACGCCGCCGTCAGCGCGTCGATGTCGGGCACCGCGCCCGCGTCGAGGGCGGCTTCGAGCCGCTCGGCCAGGGCGGCTTCGCAGTTGCGTTCGTGGGCCAGCGCGAGCAGCGCCACGGCATCGCGGCAGGCCCGGCGCTCGCCCCTGGCGTTGAGCAGCGCCTCGAAGGCGCGCCGGTACGCGTCGCGGGGGAACAGCTGGTCCCGGTACACCAGGTTGCGCAGCGCCATGGGCTTGCGCCGCAGGGCGTGGATCACATGCCGGTAGTCCACGACATGGCCGTTGCGGCCGTCCGCGGTCATCCGTCCGCGCGGCAGGGTCATCAGCGGCGACGTGCCGAGGAAGACCTCCAGACGGTCGTCGTAAAGACGCACGGTCAACTGGTGGCCGACGAGCCGCGACGGCACCGTGTAGAACACGCGCCGGAGGGTGAAGCCCCCGAACGAGGTGACGCGCACGTGGATCGTCTCGAAGTCGTCGGTGCGCCGCGGCGGCAGCGGCCGGAGCACGGCGCGCTCGGCGTCGATGCGGGTGCGCAGACGGCTATTGCGGCGGCCGACCACCTCGTCGACGAAGGCGCGGTAGTCGGCCAGGGCGTCGAAGCCGCGCGAGCCGCGCAGCAGCAGCGCATCCTCGAGCGCGCGCTTCAGGTGGCCGTGCGGCCCTTCCACGGCGCCGTTCTCGTGCGACTCGCCGCGGTTGTTGCGCGTCGGCGCCATGCCGTAGTGGGCGCACAGGGCGGCGTAGCGCTCGGTGGCGTCCTCGCGCTGGTTGGCGTCGAGGTTGCGGTACGCGGCGGAGAGGCTGTCGCTGCGGTGCTCGCGCGGCGCGCCGCCGAGCGTCCACAGGGCCTGCTGGAGCCCTTCGGCGAGCGCCGTGAAGCTCTCGCCGCCGAGCACCACGTGCATGTGCGAGAAGCCGGAGTAGGCCAGCCGGAAGTGGTACAGGCGGTGGTCCAGCGGCTCGCCGGCCACGACGACGCCGAGGGCGCCGGCGTCAGTGAAGTCGGACAGCCCGAGTTGTCCGGGCGGGTGGGTCTGGCGGAACACCAGCTCGCGCTCCGGGCCGTGCTTCGCGCGCCACTCGCGCACGCGCCGCTCCAGGGTGCGGCGCACGCCGCGGTCGAGTTCCGGATGCCGGCGCATCAGCTCCTCGAAGACCCCCACGGCGCGCAGGTCCGGGGCCTCCTCAAGCATCGGCACGACCTCCTCGTCGAAGATCCCGGACAGCGGGTCCGGCCGACGGCTGCCGCCGTGCCTGCCCTTGGTGGACGGCAGCCGCGGATCGTTCTCGATGCGGTACGCCGTGGCGGTGCTGAATCCCGCCTTGGCCGCAGCCACCTGCGGCGGGTGTTGTTGTCGAAGGTGCATGTAAAGCCTCATCTGATGATCGGTTGTGTGTCGGCCTGGCATCGGGTTCCGTCCCGGAAAACGGTCCACGTTGCCAGCGAATCGCCGCGATCTCCGCAGCGGGGCCGTCGGCCCCGCGCCGCGCGCCTGGCTCGGTCGGGCTACGCCCTCCCTCCCCAAGCGCGCGACTTCGGCTTTCTCATCTTGTTTGTCGCTACGTTCTCATCTTGATTGTCGCTGGATATCTTGCCCTCGAATTGGATTCCATCGGGCGCGATTTCGCGGCGCCCAAGCGACGCCGGGACAATCTCGCACAGGACGTGGGGCAATGACGTACAGACTTTGGCCACCCCGCCCCCCA
>JAJDVB010000115.1 GCA_022826345.1 Alphaproteobacteria bacterium | reverse complement strand
CGCTGGATCTGCTGTACCGCCGCGATCGAGCTGCGGTAGTCCTCTTCGCCGCTGTCGTTGGCCATCATGTAGAGGACGCCCGCCACCGCCAGCAGGATGACGGAGACGACTGCGCCTAGAATGAGCGCGCCAGGTTTCATGATCAGAACTCCTCCGATTCGCCCGCCAGGGTCTTGATGAAAGCGACGATGGCGTCCTTGTCTTCGTCGGGCGCCTCGCGTCCGAGCTGGAACTCGAACATCGCGTCGACCGCGTCCCGCAGCGTCTCCGCGCTGCCGTCATGGAGATAAGGAGCCGTGTGGGCCGCCATCCGCAGGCTGGGCACCTTGAACGAGTGGCGGTCTTCTTCGTTGCCGGTGACGTTGTAGCGGCCGAGGTCCGCGTCGGTGATATCGCCCCGCCTCTTGAAGTAGTCGTTCAGCACGCCGAAGACCTGGAACATGTTGCCGCCCACGTTCGCGCCCTGGTGGCACGAGGAGCAGCCGTAGTCCTTGAATAGCTCGTAGCCGTGCTTCTCGTAGTCCGTCAGCGCGCTCTCGTTGCCCTTGAGCCACTGGTCGAAGCGGCTATTGGGCGTGATCAGGGACTTCAAGTACTCGGCGATCGCGTTCTTGACGTTATTGCGGTTGATGCCGTCCGGATAGATCGCGTTGAACTGCGCCGGGTAGTCGCTGTCCTGGTAGAGCTTGGAGACCACGTCGGGCCAGAGGTTGCCCATCTCCACAGGGTTCTGGATGGGCCCATCGATCTGGGCCTCCAGGTCTCTGGCGCGCCCGTCCCAGAACTGCTTGAAGTTGAAGGCCGTGTTGAACACCGTGGGCGAGTTGATCGGGCCTTCCCGGCCCTCGATTCCGATCGAGACCCGGAGCCCGTCGTCGCCGCCGCTCGCGAGCTCGTGGCAGCTCGCGCACGCGATGCTGTCGTCCTTGGACAGGATGGTGTCGTGGAAGAGCGAGCGCCCCAGCTCGACCTTGAACGGGTTCACGTTGACGGTCTCCGGGATCGGCTTGATCGGCTCCTCCGCGTGCACGTCGGCGGCGAGCAGCAGGGCAGCCAGCCCGGCAACCGCGAAGAACAGAAAGGACTCTATTCGCATCTCATTCACCACCGGGTCCGCCTCCGATGCCGCTCAGTCCGCTGAGCGCCTGCATCGCCGAGAGCACCCCGGGGCCCGCCACCAGGAGCATGATCCCCGGCATCACGAGCAGCAGCATCGGGAGCGTCATGAGCACTGGCAATTTCGACGCCCATGCCGAGATGCGGGCAGTCCGCTGGACGCGCTCCGAGGACGCGATGTTCTTCATGGACTGGGTGAGAGGCGTGCCGTAGCGATCGCCCTGGATCAGGCTCATGGCAAGATCTCGCAGGCCCTCGACATCCGTGCGCCGCTGGTAGGCCTGGAGCACGGAACGCCTGTCGGCGCCGACGCGCAGCTCGGCCTCAATCTGGCGGAACTCGGCCGCGAGGTTCGGCTCGATCGGGCTCAGCTCGCGGGCGACGGTTGCCAGCGCCCGCTCGAAAGTCAGCCCCGCCTCCAGACACATCGTCATGAGGTCGAGAGCGTCAGGGAGGGCAGACGACATCCTGTGCCTGCGCCGGTTCACCAGGGAGCGCACCGCGTACTCGGGCAGGATGCCCCCGATCACGAATCCTGCCACGCCCGCGACGGCAACGAGGGCACCGTGGGGCAGGAAGGCGAAGACCGGTCCGATGGCCTGTGCCGACAGCGCGCACAGACCCGCGCCGGCGACGCTGCAGGCGAGCTTGCAGGAGAGGAAAAGCGACAGCGCGTCCTGGCGCTGGAACCCGGCCAGCCGCAGGGAGCGCGTGAGCTTCTCCCGTTCGCGCGCGCCGACCGGCACGAGCATCGACGCCGCCTGGAACAGCGTCGGGCCGAGAGAACTGATCGGGACGGCTGCCGCAGCCGGGGCGCCGGAGCCCGGCCCGGCACGAAGCGCCTCGCGGCGCGCCGACGCGAGGCGACGGTCGAGCAGCCGCGTACGCTGCGTCTCCCGGAATATGAAGGGAGCCAGCAGGGTCAGCAGGATGGCGCTGGTCGCGATCCCTGCCAGCACGATCATGGACGAAGACACGAAACTCTCCTCCTGTCTACTTCGGGCCGCGGGCGGCGAGCTGCCGTGCGACGATAAGGCCGACGACGATGAGGCCCACGCCGACTTGCAGCAGGGTCTGGCCGTTTTCCGAGTTGAACAGCAAATCGACCGATTCCGGCGAAGTGATGCTCTGTACCCCGAGCACCAGCGGCGGCATCAGCATCAGAACCAGCAGCGTGAGCCGCGTCTGCGCCGTCGACGACTTCGCCTTCAGCACCGAGGTGCGCCGCTCGCGCAGCGTGTTCGAGAGGTTCGAGAACGACGCGGTTATGCTGCCACCGGCACGCCGCTGCAGCCGGATCACGGCCGCGAACAGCGTGAACTCGGCAAGGCGCACCCTCTCCGCCACCATGCTGAGCGCGGTATCCGCATCGAGACCGGCCAGGAGCGCGTCCGAGACCTCCTCCAGAACACCCTTCACCGGCTGCGGCGCGTCCTCGGCGACGCTCGTGATTGCTTCCAGGGGCGGCAGGCCGGCAGCGGAGAGCCGCACGATCTGATCGACGATCTCCGGGAACCGCTGAGCGAACTGGTTTTCCGCACGCGCCTGGATCCGCCCCAGGGCGTAACGGGCGCCGACGAGGCCGGCGAGCACGGCGGCCGGCATCGACCACCAGCCGGACATCCCAAGCACCCACATACCGATCCAGATGGCGGCGGCAACCAGCGCGCCGATCCCCAAGAGCCGCGGAAACACGCGCGGCGCATCTATCAGCGGATAGCGCTCCTCCATGCGCCGCCAGAGCCAGGAGAGGCGCGTCTTGGGTCGGGTCGGGCGGAAGATGCTCTCCTCCGGCGCGACCTGCTCGACCGCGCCGCGGCCGGTGAGCGGGGCGGCCACGGACTGAAGGCGCCTGCGCAGCGGCCGGTCCTGACCCCGCAGCCAGAAGAAGGCGCCCGCCCAGCCGAGAAGCAGGGCACCGCCGCCGGCAATGGCGACGCCGTTCTGCACGAACATGCCCTTCGTGAACGATTCGAGGGCGAGTTCCGTCGCTGGCTCGGCCACCGCTTCCGATCGTGCTTCCTGGCTCGGCACCGCCTCGTTGCCGGCCGGCTCCGGGACTTCGGCCCCGCGGCCGGAACGATCCGC
The DNA here is from genome assembly GCA_022826345.1 of Alphaproteobacteria bacterium. The sequence continues at coordinate 1,543 of JAJDVB010000115.1, read as the reverse complement.
CTTGAGAGCGTGCGCGAGTTCGAGATCGAATCCGGCCTCCGGGGCGTTCCCGACGGGTGCGCCATTCTCCAGCGACGCAACGGCGCGCCCGATTGCCTTCCCGGCTGCCGCATCCACCCGGTTGGGAGTGCCGGCGGGAGTTCCGCCGGCACCAGGGGCATGCATACCCGGGAATTCGAGATCGGGAGATGTGGCGCGATGCGAAGGCGTAAGTCCGACAGCGGGTGCAGTCTGCCGGCCGCTCTCCTCCGGCATGCCTTCGGCCAGAAACGAGATGTCGAACTCGTCCGCCGCCTGTTGCTGCTCGCGGCTCGGTGACACCCCGCCAAGGTTCGGATCCGTCGCGTCAATGTCCGGGACCGGGGGAGTAGCGGTGAGCTCAAGCGGCAGCTCGAAGCCCGCTCCTGCCTCCGCCGTGCCCTCCGCCGAGGCGCCTCCAGGAAGCGGGACGGTCGTGAGCCCGGCGGCGCTCCCGCCAGAAGGCAACGGGTTGAGCGCGCCTGCTGCGCCGCCGCCAGCCAGCCGCTGCACGAGCACACCCCCCCCCGGATCGGGGTCAGTGGGCGGGAGCGCTCGCCGCCCCCCGACTTCCAGCGCGCCGCGTTCGCGGCTGTCCTCACGCAAACCTTCCACAGGAGAGGAGACGTGACTCGCTGCCGGCACCGCTTTCGGATCGCCGTCCGGCGCCACTCTTCTGTCGATACGTGCCTCCCCTGCGCCGTCCGGGCCGGGCCGGGCCGTCTCGAGCGTACGCGAGGACTCCGGTTCCGGTGCCGCCGCCAGACCCTGCTCCGGAGTCGCATCTTCCAGGAGCGAGGCGGGGTGCGGGGCTTCCCCGAAGGTCACTTCGATGGCCTGGCTGCCCCGCACGATCCGGACTGCCTTCTGCTGCAACGCCTCTTGCGACAACGCCGGCAGGCTGCGAACGTCCGCTACGCCAGCCGGTCCCGTTACCGCGCCGGAGAGATCGATACCGCCGGCCAGGCGCTGCACGAGCTCGCCGCCGCCGTGATCGGGATCCGCGACCGGAAGCGTGGGCAGACCCTCGACATCCGGTGCGGTGAGCCGGTCATTCTCGTCCGGCAAAGTGTCGCCCGGCGTCAAAGAGGCAGAGTCGTGCACCTGAGCCAGTCCCGGCTCACCGGGCGGCGTCGCCAGGCGTCCGACCGGCTCCTCGGGAACAACGTATGGAACAGGCAGGTCCGCCGTGAGCATGCGCAGCGGCGCTGGTTCCGATTCTGCCGCCAGCTTGCTCTTCATCGGAACGCTCGCCGGGATTGAGACGGGCCGCGCGCCACCCCCGAAACTTACGTCTGTGACCTGACTGCCCCGCACGACCCGCACCGTCTTCTGCTGCAGGTTCTCCTCCGGCAGCGCCAGAAGGCTCCGCATGTCCACAACCTCCGCCGGCTCCGCCGGTGCCCCGGCCGCCGCCAGCGGGCGCACCGCAAGCGAGAGCTCGCCCTCCAGCTCTCCAAGCGCAAGCAGACCTGTCTGAGAGGGAAGAACCTCAAGGGTCGCCGTCACGATCTCCGTGCGCTCG
>JAJDVB010000003.1 GCA_022826345.1 Alphaproteobacteria bacterium | reverse complement strand
AGTTCATCCGAGCCCGCGAGCGAGGCGTTCGGTGCGTGCGCTTCGGGAGGCTACGGGGGTGCCGCTGGCGGAGGCCAACCCGGCTCCGGGACGGCGCTGGAAGTCCTCGGAAACCGCCTCGATTCGGGCGGTTGACACGGTCGGAATCGGGCTTCTCCGTGTATGGCATGGAGACTCCGCCGACCCGAGATTCCCACTGGCGCAGGCTGATCGGCGCGCTGCCCCAAGGGCTGGCTGACGGCCTTAAGGTCCGTAAGCCAGCCCACGCAGTGTTGAACACTGCGGTCTGGCAAGGGGGACGCTGCGCCCCCCTTGAACCCCCGGCCAACCGCGCCGCTGCCGGAGCAGCGGATGGGCGCGGGAGGCCGCGCCCCGAAGCTCGTCGCCGGTGCGCCCGTGGCTGAGCGCCGCACCGTGATGGTCGCTGCCCGCGTCACGCCCGCGGAGCACGCCGCCTGGCGGGACAAGGCGGCCGCTACGGGCGTCTCTCCCTCCGCCCTGCTGCGCGAGGCGATGGCCCGGACGCGGACATGGACCGCGCCCGCCATGGCCGTCGAGAGCGAGCGCGTCCGCCAGATCGCGCGGATCGGCAACAACCTGAACCAGCTTGCGCGGTGGGCAAACACCCACCGAACGGCGGCCGAGGCCGTCTCGGTGATCGCCCACCTCGTTTCGTTCGAGCGGGCGTTGCGCGAGGTGGCCCGCACCGGCGGGGACGGCTGCGATGCACCTTAAGTTCCTGCCCCACGGAAAGGGCTCCGCACGGGCGGCGGTCGATTATCTCGTCGGCGAGCGGGACGCCGAGGGCCAGCGGCGCGAGGGCGTCGAGGTCGTCCGCGGGGATCCGGACATGGTGGCCGCCGTCGCCGACTCGCTCGACTTCGAGCGCAAGTACACGTCGGCCGTCATCGCGTGGGCGCCGGAGGACCAACCCACCGACGAACAGATCGAGGCCGTTCTCGACGAGTTCGAGAAGACGGCGTGGGCCGGGCTGGAGCCGGACCGCTACGCGTGGACGGCGGTCCTGCACCGCGAGCGCGGGGGCGGCGTCCACGCGCACATCCTCGCGGCGCAGTGCGACCTCGAAACGGGACGCAGCCTGAACATCGCGCCTCCCGGCTGGCAGCGGACCTTCGATCCGCTTCGCGACGCCATCAACCACGACAACGGCTGGAGCCGTCCGGACGACCCAGCGCGGGCGAGGACGCAGCAGCCCGGCCACCGGGCCTACATCGAGGCGTCGAAGCTGCGGGCCGGGCTCGAACACGAGCCCGATCCGCGCGACCTGATCCGGGACTATCTGGCGCAGCGCGTCGAGCAGGGCGCGGTGCGGAGCCGCCACGACGTGGTTTCCGCCCTTGAGGAGGTTGGCCTCGAAGTGCCGCGCCAAGGCATGAACTACCTGACCGCCCGCGATCCGGACACCGGCAAGCGGTGGCGACTGAGAGGAGCGCTGTATGAGCACGACTTCCACCCCGAACGACTTGAACTCGCGTCTGCGGCGCCGGATGGAAACCGACCGGCGGAGGATCGAGGACATGGCCGCGAGCGAGCTCGCGCGGCTTGGCGAGAGCTTGAGCGCCGTCGCGAGCGACGCGCTGCGTTCCATCGAGGCCGATACGGCGGAGGCGACCGGGCGGATGCGCGAACTCCTGCTCAAGGCGTGGCTCCGGCCCCTGATCGTCGGGGTGAGCCTCTTCCTCGGTTTCTACGGCGGCGCTTGGGTGACGACGCACTGGCTGTCGAGGACGATCGACTCCCGGTTCGAGGAGCTGGCGGACGTAAACCTGCGGTTGGTGGGCGCGAGAGAGATGCTGGCCGAGATCGAGGAGACGACTTGGGGCGTGACGCTGCGGGAGGTGAACGGGGAGCGGTACGTGACGCTGCCCGCCGGAACGAGGGTCCGCACGGACTTCACCTTGGGCGAGCGGCCCTACGTGAAGCTGTCGAGAGAGTGAGGAAACTGTATGACAGGCTTGGAGCGGCAGTTGACGGCGGCCTTGGAGAAGTTGTCCGAGCAGTACGCGAGGGAACAGCGTTCGCACTCGGGGCAGGTCGAAGCCTTGCGGCAGCACGGCGAGCGGCAGGCCGAGCAGATCGAAGCCTTGCGGCGGCAAGCCGAGCGGCAGGCCGAGCGGAGCAGGATCTTGCTGCGGCTGGTCGAGAGGTTGGGCGGGCAAGTGAAGCGCTTGGCCGACGACTAAGGAACCGGGTCTCGCTCAGCCCCGTCAGACGGGCGCTGGAGATGATGCGCCAGCGCGACGCGGACAGGGATTCCGGCCCCAGCCGCTGACGATCCATCCGACCCGGGCGCGTCTAGCGGAACGCCTCTCCGCCTGGTCCGGGGTTCCCGTTCGATGAACTTGGCGTTTTCGAAGCAGGGTCTTCCGGTCGCCTAGGCGTCGGATGCCGTCATCCCGCGCCGCCCCGACTCCTCTCGACCCGATTGCGCATCCAGTCGTCGATCTCCGACTCGATCCAGCCCACCGCGCGACCGCCGAGCGAGACCGGCTGAGGAAAGCGCCCTTGGTCCATCCGCACGTAGATCGTGCTCCGCGACAGGCCGGTGCGGGCCATCACCTCGGTCAGCCGCAGAAACCGCCCCGGCGCTTGCATCCTGGTTCTGATTGAACTCGTCATCGTTCTCCCCTCTCTCCATGGTCAATCCTGAATCACTCGA
>JAJDVB010000041.1 GCA_022826345.1 Alphaproteobacteria bacterium | reverse complement strand
TTCCAGGCCGCCGACACCGTGGCCGTTGGAACCAGACATGGCATCACGTTGATGGCGGGGACCAGCCGCACACGAGACCATGAGCTCACGGCGTTTGGCGCCTGGATGGACCATAGCTCGTTCACGGTCCAGATCGAGCGGCTGAGGGAGGCGTATGTCACGGTGGACGGCCGGTACGGCCTGGCCGGCGGCGATCTCGCAGGCACGCGGCCAAGCAGCGGTGCAACCTGGCTTGGCCTCATGGTCGGAACACCCGCCACCGGGAGCAACCGAGGCGATCGGCTGCAGGGGGACGCGGCCCTGAGCTACGACCTGGCCTCCGATTCGCTCGACGTCGTCTTCAGCAGCATCAAGAACATCGACCGCGTCACGGCCCACGCGACGGAGACGGTGATGTTCCAGAACCTTCCAATAGGATCGAGGGGGACATTCGAAGCCGGCCTGACCGGCAACCGCATCCAGGGCGGCTTCTACGGTCCCGGCCACGTCGAGGAAGCGGGAATCTTCGAGCAGTCGAACATCGTCGGCGCGTTCGGCGCCAGGCGTCAGTAAGTGGGCCATCCCTCCACGTAGTCGTCGATGTACTGGCGCACCACCTCGTCGAGCGGCGGATTGGCGGGCAGGCCGAGGGCCGCGGCGCGCTCGGCCCTGGCGTAGCCCGGCCACGAGCCCACGAGCCGTTGCACCGCCTCATCGGGCGCGTCGATGATTGCGCCCAACGCGCGGCCGGCGCCGACCCGCTCCAGCGCCGCCACCATCTCCCCCGCCGTCGCCGAGAACGACGGCAGGTTGATGGTGCGGTCGTCGCCGAGGGCATCGCTCGGCACCTCGTGGAGCGCGACGAGGCTGTCCACGATGGTGCGGTAGCCGCCGAGCACGATGCGCGTCTCCCGGCTCACGGGAAGCTCGTGGTCCACGCCGGCAAGCGGCTCGCGGAAGAGCCCGCTGGCGAAGCCGGAGGCCGCCTTGTTGGGCTTGCCGGGACGCACGATCACCGTGGGCGGGCGGCCGCCGCGGCCGTCCAGATAGCCCTTGCGGGTGTAGTCGGCCACTAGGTGCTCGTTGATGACCTTGGTGACGCCATAGGTGCCTTGCGGCGTAATCTTGGTCGTGTCGGAGACGGTTTCGGGGAGCGCGCTGCCACCGTAGACCGCGATGCTGCTGGTGAAGACGAGGCGCGGCAGCCCCGGCGCGGCGCGGCAGGCGTCGAGGACGTTGAGGCCGCCGGTCAGGTTCACTGCCAGCGCGAGATCAAAATCCTGCTCGGCGCCAGCGCTGACCACCGAGGCGAAGTGGAAGACCGAGAGGGAGTCGCCCGCGATGAGCGTGCGCACGGTTTCGCCGTCGGAGACATCGCCGGCCACCATCTCGACCCGCTCGTCGTCGAGGCCGGCGGGTGGTTGCTCGGGCACGACGGCGTCGAAGAGGATCAGCTCGTCGATCCGCTCCTGCTCGCCTGAGGCGCCGGTCAGCGTTCCCCTGTCGAGCAGCGCCCGCGCCAGTCTCAGCCCGAGAAAGCCCAAGCCTCCCGTAATCACCACCTTCATGCGTTCTCTCCCTCCACTCGGTCTGCGTCGGCGTGCAACATATCCTATTGGCACGGCGCGCCGGTATGCGGATGATAGGCGCCCGGACTATGCCGCCCGCTAAGCAACAGTGCGGCGGGGAAAGAAGGCACGGCGGGGCGACTGGGGGGCTGGAATGACCACGTCGGCGGCGCTTGGGCCGAACGAGTCTCTGATCGACGAGCGCGAGTCTCGGGCCCGCCTGATCACGCCCGTTCTGGTGCTCGATCTCGACGCGATGGAGCGCAACATCGCCACCATGGCGGCCTACGCGGCGGAGCAGGGCGTCGCCATCCGCCCCCACGCGAAGACCCACAAGAGCGTGCAGATCGCGCGCCGCCAACTGGACGCCGGCGCGTTGGGCATCTGCTGCGCCACCCTCGGCGAGGCCGAGGCGCTGGCGGCAGGGGGCATCGAGGGGCTGCTCATCACCTCGCCGGTCGTGGCGCCCGCCAAGATCAACCGCCTCATGGCGCTCCGCCGGGACCATGAGTCGCTCATGGTGGTGGCCGACGACATGGATAACCTGCGCGCGTTGGAGGCCGCCGCTGCAGCGTCCGGGTTCGTGCTGGACGTGGTGATCGATGTCGATGTCGGGCTGCACCGCACCGGCACGCGCGACGCGGAGACGGCGGCGGCGCTGGCCGAGGTGGCGGATGCAAGCGAGAGCCTGCGTTTCTGCGGGCTTCAGGGCTATGCCGGGCACGTCCAGCACATCGAGGATTTTGGCGACCGCCGCGCGACCTCCCACGGTGATCTCGCGCCGCTGCGCGAGGCGCGCGACCGGCTGGTCGCGCAAGGCATCGAGGTGCCGATCGTCAGCGGCGCCGGTACCGGCACCCACGATATCGACACGGAGATCGGGCTGATGACCGAGCTCCAGGTCGGTTCCTACGCGGTGATGGATGTCGAATACCTCGACGTGCAGGCGCGGGACGGCGGCGAGTGGCGCTTCGAGCCCGCGCTCTTCGTTCGCTCGACGGTGGTTTCCGCCAGCCACGACGGCAGCGCCACCATGGACGCCGGCCTCAAGTGCTTCGCCACCGACGGGCCGCTACCGCGCTTCCACACCGGCGTGCCCATTGGCGCGCACTACGAGCATTTCGGCGACGAGCACGGGCGCATCGTCTTCGCCAGCGCCAACGAAAGGCTCAGGATCGGTGCGGCGCTGGAATGCATCGTGCCGCACTGCGACCCGACCGTAAACCTCTACGACCACTACCACTGCGTTCGTGGCGAGACCCTGGTCGACATCTGGCCGATCGAGGCCCGCGGCCGCCATTAGGTCGATGGAACCGACGTTCGCAATGATTCCGATTCGAGCATGTGAAGCCTCTGGCTGGGCCATTCTCTCTCACGGTCATGGTCGGGCTTGTCCCGGCCATCCACGTGGTCATGCCATCCTCCCAGATTTCAGGGAGGGCGGTGCGGCGGCGCAGTGGATGCCCGGATCAAGTCCGGGCATGACGAAAGGAGTGAGAGGCGCGATCGATTCGTTCGACATGATCTTCTCCGCCGTTCCAGGACACTAGGGGCGAGCCATGGCGTCAATCACGCTTGCCAGCCTGACGAAGCGCTTCGGCGACCTGACTGCGGTCGCTTCCCTCGATCTCGAAATCAGGGACAAGGAGTTCGTGGCTCTGCTTGGGCCGTCGGGCTGCGGCAAGACCACGACGATGAACATGATCGCGGGCATCGAGACGCCGTCCGACGGTCAGATCCTCTTCGACGGCCGCGACATGCGCACGGTGCCGGCCAGCCGGCGCAAGGTCGGCTTCGTGTTCCAGAACTACGCCATCTTCACCCACCTTTCGGTGCGCGAGAATCTGGCGTTCGGGCTGAAGGTGCGGGGCGTGCCCAGGGCCGAGGTCGCGCAGCGTGTAGCCGCCATGGCTCAGCTCATGCGCCTCGAAGACCGCATCGACTGGCCCACCGCGAAGCTCAGCGTCAACGAGCTGCAGAAGGTCGCGATCGGCCGCTCGGCCATCACCGAGCCGGAAATCTTCCTGCTGGACGAGCCGCTGAGCAATCTCGATGCGGCCTTCCGCGCTTTCATGCGGACCGAGCTCAAGCACCTGCAGCACCAGTTCCAGCAGACCATGGTCTACGTCACCCACGACCAGATCGAGGCGATGAGCCTCGCCGACAGGATCGCCGTGATGGACCTGGGCGTGCTGCAGCAGTACGGCTCGCCCATCGAGGTCTACAACGAGCCCCGCAATGTCTTCGTCGCCAACTTCATGGGCAGCCCCAGCATGAATCTGGTGCCGTGCACGCTCTCCGGCGGAGACGGCAGCTACGCGCTCGATTTCAGCGAGGGCGGCAGCACGGCCGTGGAGGACGGCGCGCTCAAGCGGCGTTGCGATTCGGCGCGGAATGCCGAGCTGATTTTCGGCGCGCGGCCGGAGGACCTCGAGATCGAGCCGCCGGGCCACACCGCCCCCGGCATCGAGGCGACCGTGACGTTCGTCGAGCCCATCGGCCCGCGCACCATCGTTCACCTCGCCGCCGGCGAGCGCCGGCTGAAGATCGCCGAGGGCAAGCAGTACGGCATCGAGCTTGGCGCCCCGGTCAAGGCGGTGCTGCCGCCGGGCAAGTGCCATCTGTTCGATGCGGAAACGGGCGAGGCGCTGGCTCGTGCCTAGCGCGGCCCGCCCTCCGTCACTCGCCTAGGGGAGAGCTCCGACAGCGCCATGGCCCAGCTCGAACTGAGGAACACGAGCAAGTCCTACGGCAAGACCGTCGCCGTGAAGGACATCGACCTTGTTGTCGAGGACAACGAGTTCTTCTGCATCTTCGGCCCGCCGAGCTCGGGCAAGACGACGATCCTGCGCCTGCTGCTCGGGCTGGTGGCGCCAGACGAGGGCGAGATCATCATCGGCGACGCGCCCGTCGTCGATCAGGGGCCGAAGGAGCGTAATCTCGCGATGGTGTTCCAGAACCTCGCGCTCTTCCCGCACATGACCGCGGGGCAGAACCTCGCCTTCCCGCTGGTGGAGCGGAAACTGGAGAAGGCCGCCATCAAGGCGCGGGTGGTCGAGGTGGCGGAGACCCTGCACATCACGCCGCTGCTCGACAAGATGCCGGCGCACCTGAGCGGGGGCGAGCGCCAGCGCGTCGCCATCGGCCGGGCGCTCGTGCGCGATCCGGCGGCCTTCCTGATGGATGAGCCGATCGCCGCGCTCGATGCCAGGCTCCGCGAGGAGATGCGCGTCGAGCTCAAGCGCCTCCAGCGCGAGCTTCACCACACCATCGTGTATGTCACCCACGACCAGGAGGAGGCGATGTCGATTGCCGATCGCATCGCCGTTATGGAGGCCGGCGGGATTCGCCAGGTGGGCACGCCGGCCGAGATCTACAACCTGCCGAACAGCCGCTATGTGGCGGAGCTGATCGGCGCACCGCCGATGAACTTCGTCGACGGCACCCTCGCGAACGGTGGCCGCTTCGAAGGGCGTGACGTGCCGTTTTCGATTACGCTGGAGGATGCCGAGGGGGAGGGGCCCGCGGCCCTCGCGGTGCGGCCGGAGGATCTGGGGATCGGTGCGGTCGGTGCCAACGGTGGGGTCGAGGCGGCGATCTACGAGGTCGAGCCGCTCGGCGCTTTCACCATCGTGGATGTCAGCGTGGGCGAGCAGATCCTCAAGGTGCAGGCGCCGGGCCAACCGCAGTTCACCCTCGGCGAACGGGTGGGCCTCGCGGTCGATCCCGACCGCTGCCACCTGTTTCACGGCGAGACCGGCGACCTCATCCGCTCGGCTCGCTAAGGGGTGCGTGAGGCTTGCGACCGTTGCTCGTGGGAAGGTCCTCGCGCTAGGGTAGAAGGTATGGTGCAGTTTCTACCCTGGTGGCGGCGATGAGCCTCAACATCAAGAACGACGAGACCTGCCGGCTGGCCCGCGAGCTCGCGCAGCTCACCGGCGAGAGCATGACCGGCGCAATCACCGTGGCGCTCCGCGAGCGGCTGGAGCGCGAAGAGAAGCGACGCGATAAGGACGCCCTGCTGCGGGATATGCGCGCCATCGCGAAACGCTGTGCGGCGAAGCTAGGTCCGGGGCCCTCGGCAGTAGAGCATGGCGACTACCTCTACGACGAGCGGGGCCTGCCCAAGTGATTATCGATAGCTCGGCTATTCTCGCGATTCTGCTCCGGGAGAAGGATGCTGGACGCTTCGAGGATGCGATCGCCGACGGGTGGCCCCGCCGCATGACGGCAGTCGCATTGCTGGAGTCGGCGATGGTTGTAGAAGGTAGGGGCGGTGCCGGGGCTGGCGACGAGTTGGATTCTCTTCTCAAGAGAGCAAGGATCGAGCTTGTGCCCGTCACACAGGAACATGTCGATGTCGCCCGCCAAGCCTGGCGGCGCTTCGGCAAGGGCAATCACCCGGCGGCTCTGAACTTTGGCGACTGCTTCGCCTACGCCCTCGCCGAGGTGACCGGCGAGCCGCTGCTCTTCAAGGGCGACGACTTCGCCTTGACGGATATCGAGGCGGCGTAGACCGCGCGCTCACATATTCTGCAACAGGTGAATCAGGCTGGAGGTATCCCAGCGGTTGCCGCCGCGTTGCTGGACATGGGCGTAGAACTGGTCCACCAGCATTGACATCGGCAGCAGGGCGCCGTTTTTCTTGCCTTCCTCGAAGCAGAGGCTGAGATCCTTCCGCATCCAGTCGACGGCGAAGCCGAACTCGAACTCGCCCCGCAGCATGGTCGAGCCCCGGTTCTCCATCTGCCAGGACTGCGCCGCGCCCTTGGAGATGACATCCAGCACGGTCTCCCCATCGAGCCCAGCACGCTGGGCGAAGTTGAGGGCCTCGGCGAGCCCCTGAACTACGCCCGCGATGCAGATCTGGTTGACCATCTTGGTGAGCTGGCCGTTCCCCGCCGGTCCCATGTGGGTGACGTTGCGCGCGAATGCGTCGATGACCGGCTGGGCGCGGGCGAACTCGGCCTCGTCTCCACCCACCATCACTGTCAGCACGCCGTTCTCGGCACCCGCCTGGCCGCCCGAGACCGGTGCGTCGAGGAAGCCCACGCCCCGCTCCTTGGCCGCAGCATAGACCTCGCGAGCGACGACAGCGGAATCGGTCGTGTGGTCGATGAAGATGGCGCCTTCCGCCATGCCGGCGAGCGCACCGTCGTCGCCGTGGACGACAGCGCGCAAGTCGTCATCGGCGCCCACGCAGGCGAAGACCATCTCCGCGCCCTGGGCGGCGGCGGCAGGGGTCGGGGCGGCGCGGCCCTGGTGAGTCTCAGTCCACTGCTTGGCCTTGGTGGCGGTCCGGTTGTAGACGGTGACCTCATGGCCCGCTTTCGCGAGGTGCCCTGCCATGGGAAACCCCATCACGCCGAGCCCGAGAAACGCCACCTTGGTGCTCCCGCCATCACTCATAAGTCGTCCTCCCCGCCGGCTTCCCGCGTCAAAGCGCGGCATCGTAGCGACGCCGAAACAGGCGGGCAATGACGGCCCCGATGCCCGTCTGTTGACGCAGATCAAGGCGGCGGCGTGTGCGGGCTTCAGACTGGCCTTGCGGGAGTCTGCCGTCGCTCTTCTCGGGAGGCGATCGCCCACTCGCCACAACGTGCATACCATGACAGCGGGTTCGTTTTCTGGCGCGAGGCGCTGCAGGATCGCAGCGCGCACGGCCCGCCTCGGGGTCGGCGTGGTGGCATCGCTGTTGCTGCTCCTCGTCTTCGTCATCCTCGCTGGTGAAGCGCACGCCGCCGTCAAGCTCAGCAGCGCCCTCGCCAAGATTGAGCCCGCCGAGCTTGTGCCGGGTGCCGACCGCTTCGGCCCGGTCGAAGGGGCGCCACCGCGCGCGCAGGCTCTCGAAGGCTCGACCCCACGCGGTTACGTCTTCCTGAACACCGACGTTGCGGGTGCGGTGGGATATTCGGGCAAGCCCATTCACCTCCTCATCGGCCTCGATACCGAGGGCACGATCACAGGCGCCGTGCTGCACAAGCACCACGAGCCCATCGTCCTGATCGGGATACCCGAGCGGCGGATCAAGAGCTTCATCGCTGAGTACGTCGGGCGCAACGTCCGCGAGTTCCTGGAGGAACGGGACGCCAGCGACCGCTCGCTCGACATCATCGCTGGGGCCACTGTCACCATCCTGGTGATCGACGACGCCATCCGCCGTTCCTCGCTGCGGATGGCGCGCGCGCTGGGCCTCGCTGGGCTCGGCGGGGGGGAACGGGCGTCCGGCGCGCCGCCCCGGGGCGAGGTCGACACTGCCCAGGAAGGCGTCGATGACTGGATGACCCTGATCGGCGACGGCTCGGTGCGCCGGCTCAACCTCAGCGTCGGCGAGGTGACTGCCGACTTCGCCGCAGCCGGCAAGGAGAAGGCCGCCGCCCGGCCCGAGAGCGACGACCCGGAGGCGCGCTTCATCGACCTCTACGCCGCGGAGGTCAGCGTGCCGGTCATCGGCCGGAGCCTGCTCGGCGACGCCGAGTACGAGAACCTCCGCGCGCGTCTGGAGCCCGGCCAGCATGCCCTGCTGATCGCCGCCAACGGCCTCTATTCGTTCAAGGGCTCGGGCTTCGTGCGCGGCGGAATCTTCGACCGCGTCCAGCTGGTCCAGGGCGATGGCAGCATCCGCTTCCGGGACCGCCAGTACAAGCACCTGGGCGAGGTGGCGGCGGATCTGGCGCAGCCCTTCTCCGAGGTCGGCCTCTTCGTGGTGCCGGCCGACGCCGAGTTCGACCCCGTAGCACCCTGGACGCTCCAGCTCCTGGTGCAGCGGGCGATCGGCGCGCTCGACAAGGATTTCCTGCTCTACGAGCTCTCCTACACGTTGCCCGCGCGCTATCTGAAGCCGCTGCCCGGACCCGCTCCTGCTGCCGCCGACCAGACTCTGACCGAGCCGGAAGCGGCGCCGGAGCTCTGGCGGCGGATTTGGGAGGACCGCATCGTCGACGTGGCGGTGCTGGGCGCGGCCATGATCGCGCTCACCCTGATCTTCTTCTTCCAGGACTGGTTCGCGCGCCGGCCAAAGCTCGCGACGGCTGTGCGGGTGGGCTTTCTGCTCTTCATCGTCGCTTGGCTGGGCGGCTTCGCCCAGGCCCAGCTCTCGGTGGTCAACATCATGACCTTCGGCAACGCGCTGATCACCGAGTTCCGCTGGTCTTACTTCCTGATGGATCCGCTGATCTTCCTGCTCTGGTGCGGCACCGCGCTCGCGCTGATCTTCTGGGGTCGGGGCGTGTTCTGCGGCTGGCTCTGCCCCTTCGGCGCGCTGCAGGAGCTGCTCAACAAGGCGGCGCGGCTCGCGCGGGTGCCCCAAGTGACTCTGCCCTGGGGCCTGCACGAGCGGATGTGGCCGGTGAAGTACGTGATCTTCATCGGCCTCGCCGGAGTCTCGCTGTACGACCTCGCCTTCGCCGAGCGCCTGGCGGAGGTCGAGCCCTTCAAGACCACGGTGATCCTGCGCTTCGCCCACGACTGGCCGTTCGTGGCCTGGGCCGGCGTGCTGCTCGGCACCGGGCTCTTCATCGAGCGCTTCTTCTGCCGCTACCTCTGCCCGCTGGGGGCGGCGCTCGCGATCCCCGGCAAGATCAGGATCATGGAGTGGCTGCGCCGTCACAAGGAATGCGGCTCGCCCTGCCATCGCTGCGCCCAGGAATGCATGGTCCAGGCGATCCATCCCGACGGGCACATCAACCAGAACGAGTGCCTCTACTGCCTGCACTGCCAGCAGGTCTATCACGACGAGCACCGCTGCCCGCCAATGATCCAGCGCCGCCTTAGGCGCGAGCGGCGCCGCGCGCGCGCCTCCACCAACATCACCGTTCCGCCTGCGACAACCGCAGGCCCCACCGGCACAGCAACGAGTCCCTGATGCCAAGCAATGAGGAGAAAACCATGTTGAATAAGAAACACGATGCCCCGGAGAAGACCGGCGTCACACGCCGTGATCTGATCGGCAGCACGGCCAAGATCGCCACCGTCGGCGGGGTGGTCGCCGCCGGGGTCGCCGGGGTCACTCCCGCCGACCCGCCGCGCAAGGCGCACGCCGCAACCGATGCCGGTTCCGCCCACGTGGGGCCGGGCCAGCTCGACGAATACTACGGCTTCTGGTCGAGCGGCCAGTCCGGCGAGGTGCGCATCTTCGGCGTTCCCTCCATGCGGGAACTCGCCCGCATTCCGGTGTTCAACCGCTGCAGCGCCACCGGCTGGGGGCTCACCAACGAGAGCCGCAGGATCATGACCGAGGGGCTCACACCCGAGACCCGGAAGTTTCTCGAATCCCGCGGCGGCATCTACACCAACGGCGACGCCCACCACCCGCACATGTCGTTCACCGACGGCACCTACGACGGGCGCTATGTCTGGATCAACGACAAGGCGAACACGCGCGTCGCCCGCATTCGCTGCGACGTGATGAAGGTCGACAAGATCGTGGAGATCCCCAACGCCAACGACATCCACGGGCTCAGGCCCCAGAAATATCCGCGCACCGGCTACGTGTTCTGCAACGGCGAGCACGAGATTCCGCTCCCCAACGACGGCTCCGTGCTCAACGACCCGTCGCAGTACATCGCGATCTTCACGGCGCTCGACGGCGACACGATGGAGGTGGCTTGGCAGGTGATCGTCGACGGCAACCTCGACAACGTCGATGCCGACTATCAGGGCAAGTACGCGGTCTCCACCTGCTACAATTCGGAGATGGGCATGAACCTGGAGGAGATGACCGCCGCCGAGCAGGACTGGGCCGTCGTCTTCAACATCGCCCGCATCGAGCAGGGTGTGAAGGACGGCGACTACACCATGCACCAGGGCGTCAAGGTGCTGGACGGCCGCAAGGGCTCGCCCTACACCCGCTACATCCCGATCTCCACCAGCCCCCACGGTGTCAACACGGCGCCCGACGGCCACCATATCGTCATCAACGGCAAGCTCTCGCCGACCGTCTCGGTCATCGACGTGCGCCGTCTCGACGACTTGTTCGACGACAAGATCGCGCCGCGCGACGTGATCGTCGCCGAGCCCGAGCTCGGCCTCGGCCCGCTCCACACCGCCTTCGACGGGAAGGGCAATTGCTTCACCACGATCTTCCTCGACAGCCAGGTCTGCAAGTGGAACATGGAGGCCGCCATCCGCCAGTACAACGGCGAGGAGGTGGACCCGATCATCGAGAAGATCGACGTTCACTACCAGCCGGGGCACAACCACACCTCCATGGGCGAAACCAAGGAGGCGGACGGCAAGTGGCTGGTCTCGCTCAACAAGTTCTCGAAGGACCGGTTCATCAACGTGGGTCCGCTCAAGCCCGAATGCGAGCAGCTCATCGACATCTCGGGCGACAAGATGGAACTGGTCCATGACGGCCCCACCTTCTCGGAGCCTCACGACTGCATCATCGTTCATCGCAGCAAGGTGAACCCGAAGCAGATCTGGGATCGCGAAGACCCGACCTGGGAAGAGGCGCGCCAGCAGGCGGCGAAGGATGGCGTCGATCTCGACTGGGGCGAGGACGTGATCCGCGACGGCAACAAGGTGCGGGTCTACATGTACTCGATCGCGCCGGCCTTCAGCCTCGAGACCTTCGAGGTAAACGAGGGCGACGAGGTCACCGTCTACATCACCAACCAGGACGACGTCGACGACCTGAGCCATGGCTGGAGCCTCTCCAACTACGGGGTGGCCATGGAGGTGGCGCCTCAGGCGACGGCGTCGGTGACCTTCACGGCCGACCGGCCGGGGGTACACTGGTTCTACTGCCAGTGGTTCTGTCATGCGCTGCACATGGAGATGCGCGGGCGCATGTTCGTGAAGCCGAAGACCGCCTGATGCGCGTGCGGCGCGCGGCGCTCGCCCTCGGCGCGGCGGTAGTGATGTTCGCCGCTGCCGCGGGGGAGGTGCGCGCCGCGCCCGCCGCCGTCATCGAAGTCTCGCCCAGCGAGGGGGCGCTGCAGGCTGCGCTGCATGCCGCCAAGCCCGGCGCGGTGCTGCTGCTCGCGCCGGGCCTTTATCCGGGGCCGGTCGTCGTCGACCGGCCGCTGACGCTGGAGGGAGTACCCGGCGCGATCCTCGACGGCGGCGGCAAGGGCCGGGTGCTGAGCGTCGCAGCGCCGGATGTGGTGGTACGCGGGCTCACCGTCCGAAACTCCGGCACAAGCCTCGCCGAGACCGACGCCGGCATCTTCCTCGACAAGCCGGCCAAGGGCGCGCTGATCGAAGGCAACCAGCTGGAGAACAACCTGTTCGGCATCTACCTGCACGGCACCAGGAACGCGCTGGTGCGCGGCAACGAAGTGATCGGCAACCGCGACTTGCGCATGAGCGAGCGCGGCAACGGCATTCACCTCTGGGCGGCCAAGGGCTCGGTGGTGGAGGGCAACAACGTGCGCTACGGCCGCGACGGCATCTTCGTCACCACCAGCCGCAAGAACGCGTTTCGTAGCAACCGCTTCAGCGACCTCCGCTTCGCCATCCACTACATGTACACCCACGACAGCGAGGTGAGCGGCAACGTCTCCCACGACAATCACGTGGGCTACGCGCTGATGTACTCCGATCGCTTGCGCGTGTTCGACAACCGCTCCACGGGCGACCGCGACCACGGCTTCCTCTTCAACTTCACCAACAAGTCGCGCATCGAGCGCAATCTCGTGCGCGCCGGCCGCGACAAGTGCGTCTTCCTCTACAATGCGAACCGCAACGTGCTCAGCGGCAATCTCTTCGAGGGCTGCGCCATCGGCATCCACTTCACCGCAGGCTCCGAGGGCAACCGCATCGCGGGCAACGGCTTCATCGGCAACGCGACGCAGGTGAAGTACGTCGGCACGCGTCACGTCGAGTGGTCCGACGAAGGCGTCGGCAACTACTGGAGCGACAATCCCGCCCTCGATCTCGACGGCGACGGCATCGGCGACGTGCCCTACAGGCCCAACGACCTCGTCGACCAAGTGGTCTGGCGCCACCCACTGGCCAAGCTGCTGCTGACCAGTCCGTCGGTGCGCATCCTGCGCTGGGCTAACGACCGCTTCCCCTCCATCTATCCGGGCGTAATCCTTCGGTCATAGAGTGATGGCATGTTGGGCGTTGACATCAACGGCCGCGCCTGGAGACGCGCTCCGTAGGAATTGCTGGTAACGAATTTCGCCATGCGCTAGCGTCAGAGCATGGCGATTCGCGACGCGTCTGC
>JAJDVB010000147.1 GCA_022826345.1 Alphaproteobacteria bacterium | reverse complement strand
ATGGCGGCGACGCGGCCTGCCGGGCGCGCGCGGGCGGCGGCGCCTGCTTCGAGGTCAGCCTGCCAACTCAACGCACTTAGTGGAGCCACTCGTGATTACATGGCGACACGTCCGCGGTGGGAAGCGGCCCGCGGCACACGCTCGCGTTGTCACTAACTGGGGCTTCTGTAGTAACTCGCGTCGGTTCCACTTTCGTCCACAATGTAAACCATACTAGCGGCGGCGTGCCCCGCGGCAGCGTCCTCCTACTTGGCTGCCAGACCGCGGAGGCAGCCTTAGCGGCCTCAGCGGTGCCGGGATGTGTAACAAAAATATTGTTGACAGGATCGCGACACTTGGCGTTACTTACTACAGATTGCGGTTCTGTCGGCTTGATTCCCTATATGTTGTTGGGTGTGTTCGGGCGGCAGACGCACAGAATGTTCGGCACTTGGGCGGTTTGGAGGCTTCATGCGCATCGAGCGCCATTATACGACGGAAGACGGATCGCCGTGCGAGGAGGTCGCGTACCGCACGACGTCGTGCGAAATCCGCAATCCCGACGGCTCCGTGGTGTTCGCGCAGCAGGACGTCGAGGTCCCGGCCGGCTGGTCGCAGGTCGCCTGCGACGTCCTCGCCCAGAAATACTTCCGCAAGGCCGGCATCGCGGCCCGGCGCAGGCCGGTGCCCGAGGCCGACGTACCCGAGTGGCTGTGGCGCAGCGAGCCGGACCCGGAGACCGCCGGCGCCGACGACGAGCGCCCCACCGGCGGCGAGCGCTCGGCCAGAGAGGTGTTTCACCGCCTCGCCGGCACCTGGACCTACTGGGGTTGGAAGGCCGGCTACTTCGATGCCGAATCGGACGCCCGCGCCTTCTACGACGAGCTCGTCACCATGCTGGCGCTCCAGGTCGCCGCGCCCAACTCGCCGCAGTGGTTCAACACCGGGCTGCATTGGGCCTATGGCATCGACGGCCCGGCCCAGGGTCACTACTTCGTCGACCACGAGAGCGGCGATCTGAAAGAGGCCGAGTCGGCCTACGAGCACCCCCAGCCGCACGCCTGCTTCATCCAGAGCATCCAAGACGACCTCGTCAACGACGGCGGGATCATGGACCTCTGGGTGCGCGAGGCGCGGCTCTTCAAGTACGGCTCGGGCACGGGCACCAACTTCTCCAACCTGCGCGGCGAGGGCGAGTCGCTCTCGGGCGGGGGCAAGTCCTCGGGCCTGATGAGCTTCCTCAAGATCGGAGACCGCGCCGCCGGCGCCATCAAGTCGGGCGGCACCACCCGGCGCGCCGCCAAGATGGTCATCGTCGATGTCGACCACCCCGACATCGAGGATTTCGTCTCCTGGAAGGTGGTGGAGGAGCAGAAGGTCGCGGCGCTGGTGAGCGGATCGCAGCTGCTGCACACCCGCCTCAACGCCATCGTCGATGCCTGCCACGCGGGCAGCGGCGCCGATCGCTTCGAGCCCAAGTCCAACCCGGCGCTCAGCGACGCGGTTCTCGAGGCACGGAAGGCGCTGGTGCCCGAGACCTGCGTCCACCGCGCGATCCGCTGGGCCGAGCAGGGCTTCACCGAGATCGACTTCCGCATCTACGACACCGACTGGCAGTCCGAGGCCTATCTCACCGTCTCGGGCCAGAACTCCAACAACTCGATCCGCGTGACCGACGCGTTCCTGCGGCAAGTCGAGGCCGGCGGAACCTGGGACCTGATCCGCCGTACCGATGGCAAGGTGGCCAAGACCATCGACGCGAGCGGGCTCTGGGACCAGATCTCGGAGGCGGCCTGGGCCTCGGCCGATCCCGGCATCCAGTTCGACAGCACCATCAACGCCTGGCACACCTGCCCGGCGGGGGGACGCATCAACGCGTCCAACCCCTGCTCCGAGTACATGTTCCTCGACGACACCGCGTGCAACCTCGCCTCGCTCAACCTGATCACCTTCCGGCGCGAGGACGGCAGCTTCGACATCGAAGGCTTCGAGCACGCGGTCAAGCTGTGGACCATCGTGCTCGAGATCGCGGTGGTGATGGCGCAGTTCCCCTCGCGCGAGATCGCGCTCCGCTCCTACCAGTACCGCACGCTGGGGCTGGGCTTCGCCAATCTCGGCGGTCTTCTCATGTCGCTCGGACTCTCCTACGACAGCGAGGCGGGCCGGGCGCTTGGCGGTGCCATCAGCGCGCTGATGACGGGCACCTCCTATGCGGCCTCGGCGGAGATGGCCGGCGAGTGCGGCGCCTTCCCCGCGTTCGACGACAACCGCGACGCCATGCTCCGGGTGATGCGCAACCACCGCGCTGCCGCCCGCGGCGAGACGGGGAAATTCGAAGGCCTCGATATCCGGCCGGTGCCGCTGGATCACGCCAACCTGCCCGACAAGGCGCTCGGCAAGGCCGCGAAGCGTGCCTGGGACCGGGCCGTGAAGCTCGGCGAGAAGCACGGCTACCGCAACGCCCAGGCGACGGTGATCGCGCCCACCGGCACCATCGGCCTCGTGATGGACTGCGACACCACCGGCATCGAGCCCGATTTCGCCCTGGTCAAGTTCAAGAAGCTCGCCGGCGGCGGGCACTTCAAGATCATCAACGGCACGGTGCCGAAGGCGCTGAAGACTCTCGGCTACACGGCACCGCAGATTCGCGCGATCGTCGCCTACGCCGTCGGCAGCGGCACCCTGAAAGGGGCGCCTGCAATCGACCACGCGGCGCTAGCGCGCAAGGGCTTCACGCCGGAGGTCATTGCACGGGTCGAGGGCGCCCTCGATGCCGCCTTCGACCTCAACCTCGCGTTCAACAAGTGGACGCTCGGCGAGGAGTTCTGCACCGGCACGCTCGGCCTCGACGCCCACGACCTCGACCGGCCCGACTTCGACCTGCTCGGCACCATCGGCTTCAGCGCGCGCGAGATTGAGGCGGCCACGCTCTACTGCTGCGGCGCGATGACGCTGGAAGGCGCGCCGCACCTCAAGGACGAGCACCTGCCCGTCTTCGACTGCGCCAATCCCTGCGGGCGCACCGGCTCCAACCGCTGCCTCTCGACCGAGAGCCACGTGCGCATGATGGCGGCGGCCCAGCCCTTCATCTCGGGCGCGATCTCGAAGACCATCAACCTGCCGATGGATGCCACCGTCGAGGATTGCCGCCGGGCCTACGAGCTCTCCTGGCGCCTCGGCCTCAAGGCCAACGCGCTCTACCGCGACGGCTCCAAGCTCTCCCAGCCGTTGACCGCGCTCGCGCTCGGCGACGGGCTTGAGGAGGCGGCGGAGGAAGAGACAGCCGACGCGCCGGCGGCCGTGGCCAGCCGGCCCGACCCGCTCGCCGTGGCCGAGCGCATCGTCAAGCAGGTCATCCGCGAGGGTGAGCGGCGCCGCCTGCCCCATCGGCGGCGCGGCTACACCCAGAAGGCCATCGTCGGCGGGCACAAGGTCTACCTCAGGACCGGCGAGTTCGAGGACGGCGGGCTCGGCGAGATCTTCATCGACATGCACAAGGAAGGGGCCTCCTTCCGCAGCCTGATGAACAACTTCGCGATCTCGATCTCGATCGGCCTGCAATACGGCGTGCCGCTGGACGAATACGTGGACGCCTTCACCTTCACCCGGTTCGAGCCGGCGGGGATGGTGGTCAACAACGACGCCATCAAGATGAGCACGTCGATCCTCGATTACATCTTCCGCGAGCTCGCCATCTCCTATCTCGGGCGCAGCGACCTTGCCCATGCCGAGGCCGAGGACCTGCTGCCGGACACCATCGGCGGCGGCGAGGAGCAGACCGTGCGCGCACCCATGCTGCCCGACAGGAGCGGGCGTGCCGGTGCGAACGGCGGCACCGACGATCCGGTGAGCGCCGGCTACGTGCGCTCCAACCTGCTGGTGCTGAACGGCGGTGTTAGCGGCGGGGGCGACGACGAGGTCGGCCGGGCAACCGCCCGCCGCGCGGGCACGGCCCACGACGCCGAGGTTGCCGCAGTGCGGCCCCGGCACGAACGGCGAAGCGAGCCTGCGGTGAGCGGTGCGGCGACGGGCGGCCGCGCGCCCCAAACCCAAGCACGTGGCAAGGGTTACGAGGGCGAGGCATGCGGCGACTGCGGAAATTTCACGTTGGTCCGTAACGGGACCTGCATGAAGTGTGTGACTTGTGGCGCTACCAGTGGTTGTTCCTGACGACCGTCCATCTCCCGCGGTCATGAACCACTGGCACTGGGGAGTGCGTGCAATGCGCACTCCCCTTCTTTCCCCCGCCTATTGCAGCGCCCTTTGCCGGGGCCGTCAAGCGGACTGAGTGACAACGATATATCAGAATTGAACACCGAAGCAGTCGTCGGCGGCACCATTAGGAGGCTTGAGCAGAGGCACACCGATGAACATCACCAAGAGACTCGGCTTGCTAGGCACCTTGGCTGTGGCTCTGGTGATGGGCCTCGCGGCGTGTCAGACGTCGGGAACGATGACCTCGCTTGTCACCGACAAGGGAGAGAATTTTGCATCCTGGCTCGCCAAGCCCGAAGGCGACGGCCCCTTCCCCACCGTTGTCCTGACGCACGGCTGCAGCGGGACCGAGAGGAACACATCGCATCAGACGGTCTGGCGTGGCTTGAACGGCCATGCCGCTCTGCTGAACGACTACGGCTACGTCACGCTCATCGTCGACAGCTTCGGGGCACGGCGCATTACCGATGGTTGCCAGACCGACGGCAAGTACTACCCCTTGCAGGTCAGTGACGCCCATGCCGCTTTCGACCATCTGGCATCGCTGCCGTTCGTGGATGCCGGCCGCGTCGGCTTTGTCGGCCAATCCCTTGGCGGCGGCACCGCGCTACGGCTGGCGCTGGGATCGACAATCGATTCCCGCACCAGAGAGGGGCGCGGATCCTACGCGGCGCTCGTCGCCTATTATCCCTGGTGCGAGGGCCCTAGGGCCTTCGAGCTGGCGCGCCCCTTCCTCGTTCTGATCGGCGAGAAAGACGACTGGACGCCTGCGTCGCGGTGTATCGCCATGCACTCGCTTGCCGAGATAGCGGCGCCCGACATGGAACTGGTGGTCTATCCGGACGCGCACCATTCCTTCGACCTTCCCATGCGGGGGCCCTATTACGTTGAGGGCATGAACAGCCGCTTCCACACGGTGGCAGGCAACCCTACGGCTCGGCGAGATTCGCAGGCGCGCATGCTTGCCTTCTTCGCGAAACACCTTGGCGGGCCGTATCCGGCCGCGGCCAGCGAGGGAGTCGACGCAGCAGGTCACTCGGGCTTCGGCAACATCTTGCGCGCCGCCTTTGCGCTCGCGGAGTAGCCCGCGCGCTGCGAACCCGTTACGTTTGCGCCCGTCTACCCGCACCTTTCTCCTACCGAACCGCAGGATGACACGATGACGCCGAGCGCCTTTCGCGCCTTCACCTTCGATTGCTACGGTACCCTGATCGACTGGGAGCAAGGGATGCTCCGGGCGCTCCGCACGCTCGCAGGGATCGACGGCGACGACGACGCACTGCTCGCCGCCTTCGCCCGGCACGAGCACACGATCCAGGAGCAGAACCCGGCCATGCGCTACCCCGAGGTGTTGAGTCACGCCTGCAAGGCGATCGCGACCGACTTCGGGCAGGCTGCGACCAACGAGCAGGCCGCCGCTTTCGGTGCCTCGATCGCCGACTGGCCGCCTTTCCCCGATTCGGTCGAGGCCCTCGCCTACCTGCGCGAGCACGGCTTGCTGATGGTGCTTTCGAACGTGGACCGCGCGTCCTTTGCAGACAGCGCAAGGCGCCTGGGCGATCCCTTCCACGCTGTCGTCACAGCCGAGGATGTCGGGAGCTACAAGCCCGCGCCCGCGCACTTCGAGCGTGCCAAGGCGTTGCTTGGGGACGAAGGGATCGCGCCCGGCGAGGTGCTCCACGTGGCCCAGAGCCTGTTCCACGACGTCGTGCCGGGCCGCGCGGCGGGCTTGGCCACCTGCTGGATCGACCGCCGCGCAGGCCGCCCCGGCGGCGCCACGCCGCCGGTCGACGTGGAGCCGGACATCACCTTCACCGACCTCGCCTCCCTCGCTGCCTGGCACCGCGCGGACGGCGACTGAGCGCTGCGGCCTCGCCATGCCAAAGACGCGAGAGAAACTCACCGCACAGATGGACGGTGCGCTGCTCGCCGACTTGCGGAGGCTGGCGGAGCAGGAGCGCCGACCAATCCGGAGCCTCGTCGAAGAGGCGATCAAGGCGCTAATCGAGCAGCGCCGGCAAAGCTCAGCCAGACCGCACGTGATGAGCGCGTACCAGAAGAGCCACGCCCGCTACGCTTCGCTTTACAAGAATCTCGCGCAGTGACGCGGGACGATTTGCCCCCTCGCCGCAGCGCTACTCGTGCACGTCGAAGCGGAACGACTTCGAGACGATCTTCCACTCGCCGTCGATCCTGACCAGGCTCAGGAAGTCCGTGAAGTAGCGCGGGTGAATCGCGCACTCACAGGTCACGACGGCGGTGTTCTCGTCCGACATGTCGATGGAGAGGATCTTGTCGAAGCGCGCCTGCCCCGTTGACGCCGGCGGCACGCGGCCCCTCACGATCTCGAACCATTCCTCGCGCGGCCAGTCGACGAATTCGCCGTCCATGTTCGCAAAGAGGCGGCTGGACGGGTGAAAGATCGTGGCGAGCTTCTCGGTGTCGCACTCGTAAAGCCCGTCGAAATAGACCTGCACCACGTCGGTGATCTCTTGGTAGCTGTTGCTCATTCGTGCTCCCTCCCGCTCCCTTGCGGCCCCTCGGCCGGTTCCGCCGGCTACGGACCCCGTATAGGCTTTTGCGCTTGCCTACAAGAGCCCAATGGGAAGCGGTTGCTGCGCGGCCGCGCCGCGCCGTGCTACCGTTGCGGTGCGCGATGGCGAGACGCGATCGGGTGCCGCGCGGGCCGCGCGAGAGGGGGGGGCCGATGAAGACCGTGATGCGCGAGAAGCAGTGGGCGGAGAAGTACCCGGACTTGGGTACGGAGCCGGTGCCCACGGAACCCTACGTCTCCGACGAGCATTACGAGCTCGAGCGCGAGCGCATCTTCCGCCGATGCTGGATCAACGTCGGCCGGGTCGACGAAATCCCCAACCCGGGCGACTACTTCGTGCGCGACATCGCCATCTGCAAGACCTCCGTGCTGATCATCCGGGGCTCGGACGGCGTCGTGCGCGGCTTCTTCAACGTCTGCTCGCACCGCGGCAACACGCTGGTGCTGGACGAGCGCGGCACCTGCCCCGGCAGCGTCTACTGCCATTTCCACAACTGGGTCTACAGCGACACCGGCGCGCTGATCCGCGTGCCCGACGAGGAAAACTTTTTCGATTTCGACAAGCGCGACCACGGACTCACGCCGGTCAACACGGATTTCTGGGAGGGCTTCGTCTTCGTCCACCTGGGCTCTGAGCCGGCGGAAACGCTGAGGGAGTATCTCGGCGGCGTCGCCGACCAGCTCGACGGCTGCCCCTTCCACGAGATGCCGCTGATGCAGACCTATCTGGTGGAGGAGCGCGCCAACTGGAAGGTCGGGCTCGATGCGCAGAACGAGCTCTATCACCTGCCCTTCCAGCACCGCCGCATTCTGGGCGACGCCTTCCTGATGAACGACAAGGGGCATTGCCGCTTCCAGGACGTCAATCTCTACAACTACCACTCCGTCTGGTCGTGCGAGTACGACCCGACCCACAAGCTCACGCCGCTGGAGAGCATCGTCTTCGCCGCCGAGGATGGCGCCCCCGTCACCCGCATCCCGCAGATGATCGGCGAGTTCGACTTCTTCGTGCTGTTCCCGAATTTCGTGATTCTGCTGTTCAACGTCGGCAACACGACAAGCTACGTCAGCTACAACTTCTGGCCGCTCGCCGTCGACCGCACGACTTGGGAAATCCGCATGCACTTCAGGAAGCCCGCGGACACGCGTGAGCGCTTCCAGCAGGAGTACTTCAAGTGTCTCATCCGCGACACGCTGCAGGAGGACCAGGTCGCGCATCAGAACGTGCACGCGGGCCTCGCGTCGCGCGCGAAGTCACACGTGATCCTGCAGGACGACGAGGCGCCGATCCGCTACTTCCACAAGGTGCTGGAGGATCACTGCGGGTTCTACCGGAACGCGTGAGCGGGCCGGCCGGGGGGAAGGAACGCACGCAATGGCTGACGCCGCGCTACCGGATGGGTTCGAGGATCTCGCGCCCTGGCTCAACTGGGCGCTGGAATCCGAGCGCGCGCGCACGGCGAAGAAAACCGAGTCCTCGATGGAGGAGCTCCGCGCCCTCTACGACGCGGTGATGCCGCGCATGGAGGACATCATCGCCTATCTGGATGGCGTCCCAAGCGACAACAGGCCGGCGCCGGCGCACCGCCTCTACCTGCTCACCCTCTCGCTCATCGAGGTTTCAAACCTCGTGGAGCTCTACAAGCGCCGCGAGGTCATCGAAGCCTGCGACCCCCTGCACTTCAACCCACAGCATTGAGGGGGAAAACGCCGCCTCATTATTTCTCGACGGTTCCCGCCGTTCTTCTTCTCAACGCATCGACTATTGGGGCCACCCCCTTTCAGATCGATCAGTAAAGTAGAGAGACTTCTCATTCAACCAATACGGGACGTTGAGCTATTTTATCATTCGCCTTCCTTCGACCGTTGTTCGCACATTTGACAACATTACAATAGTTGTTAGGCAAGCGTTTCTTTAGCCTCTTCAAGCTCTATTACCAGCTTCTTTATTGTTCCCAGCATGTCTTCCTGTAAGAACTCCGTGTAGTCTTCTAGCACCTCCCGCGCCCATTGCGGCCCTGTCTGCAAATGCGCTACAAGTTGTTGTGCCACAATGACAGATTCCGCTGAGGTAGTCTTAGGGCTTTCAATATCTGCGATTGTTTTCTTGGCAGAACGTAACACAGCGGACTTAGTTCTAACGCGTGGTTTTTTCTCTGCTGATGCGAATAAGTTTGTTGTTCCCCATCGTTCGCCCTTAAAGTGCTTCAGCCTGTCGTCTTCAGTTAGGCTGAGCTTTCTGAATTTGATCTTCGCGACGTTTTCCTTAGCGGTTGCCTCTACGATTTCTCTTTGGGTTACGATGCCAGGAAAGTTCGCTGAAATGCTAGACAGACGAAATGCGAGAACAACT
Source organism: Alphaproteobacteria bacterium (assembly GCA_022826345.1). Next base: position 72,275 of record JAJDVB010000147.1, on the reverse strand, counting down.
GATCTGCCAATGAGGTCAAAATAGTCTGCTTTTCCATCAAAGACTTTAGTTATTAGTGCGTCGTGCTCCATAGTCAGCCCGTGTCTGAGGCGAAACCTAGTTTCACCCTCAATCCCAAGTCCAGTAATGTTGTTAATCGCAGAAAGGTGCCATATCATTTGAATTACTTTGGGAGAACGGGAGCCAAGCTCTCTGTGTAACTCAATTGGAAACCATGCCAAAAATCCATCTCCCGTCCATTTCACAAATTGGCCGTCGGCCAGGCTCACAGCAATTTTTGCTAGCCAATGCAGTCGAGGCAAATATGCCTCAATGTCTAGCGCTAACTTATTGTCGTTAAGACATTTGGACGAATTGTGAACATCACAAACCCAAACGACTCCACGGCCGCGTTCAAACGTAAACCGATCTTCTTTCATTGTTTGACATCTCTAGCAATTCTAACGAAAGGGTAGTCGGTTCATTCAATAGTTGAAATTAACCTTGCTTGGCGAGCCCGATCACGTCGATGCGGGCGATAGAGGCGCCCTTCACAAATTCGATTGCACCCAAAGAACTGGTGGCGGAGTTGCAAGTGTTATCCGTCAAAAACAAGTGGCCCGCGAACCGCCTCGTGTGTCAAGCGCCGTCGATGAAGTCGTAGCTGTCAACTACGACCACGCACTTATGGGCGTCTACGCGTGCTTCCCGGGGTTGTTGTCGCTGAACTGGCCAACGATTGCAGCACCTCGCGATCGTCGCGCATGATCTCTTCGGCCAGCGCCTCCTGGCGAGCGACGTTGGTCTCATTCGCGGGCGGCCGCTGAACGTCGCCCGGCGTCTTGGGCAGACCAGGCAAATCGTTTTTCTTCACTTCGTTACTCATCTTCCGTCTCCCGCTTGGGCGGCAGGTCGAGCTTGAGGCTCAGCTCCTTGAGGTGCTTGTCGGGCACGGTCGCGGGCGCCCCCATCATCAGGTCCTGTGCGGTCTGGTTGAGCGGGAACATGATGACCTCGCGGATGTTGGGCTCGTCCGAGAGCAGCATGACGATCCGGTCGATTCCCGGCGCGATGCCGCCGTGGGGCGGCGCGCCGTACTGGAAGGCGTGGTAGAGCGCGCCGAAGCGGCGCTTCACCTCGTCCTCGCCATAGCCCGCAATCTGGAACGCCTTGACCATCAGGTCGGGCTGGTGATTGCGGATTGCGCCGCTGGATAGCTCCACGCCGTTGCAGACGATGTCGTACTGGTAGGCGAGCACGCTGAGCGGATCGTCGCTCTCCAGCGCCTCCATCCCGCCTTGCGGCATGGAGAAGGGATTGTGGCTGAAGCCGATGGCGCCGGTCTCCTCGTCGCGCTCGAACATCGGGTAGTCGACGATCCAGCAGAAGGCGAACCTGTCCTCGTCGATCAGGTCGAGCCGCTTGCCGAGCTCCAAGCGCACGGCGCCGGCATAGCGTGCGGCAGCGTCCGGCTTGTCGCAGCTCAGGAAGACCGCATCGCCGTCCCCGAGGCCCGCGATCGAGCGTATCTCCTCCTGCACCGCGTCCGGCACGAACTTCGCGATCGGCCCCTTGCCCGCGCCCTCGGCAAAGGTGATGTAGCCGAGGCCGGGCGCGCCCAGGCTCTGGGCGAACTCGATCATCCGGTCGAAGAAGCTGCGCGGCCGGCCGGCGATTCCCTTCACCGGGATGCCGCGCACGACGCCGCCCTTGGCGATCGTCCCCTTGAAGGCCTTGAAGGTGACCTCCTCACGCCCGAACTGCTCGGTGAGGTCGACGATCTCGATGGGGATGCGCAGGTCGGGTTTATCAGTGCCGAAGCGCAGCATCGCGTCCTTGTACGCGAAGCGCGGGAACGGCGGTTTGGTGACCGCGCGCTCGGTGAACTCCGTGAAGACGCCGTGCATCACCGGCTCCAGCGCATCGAACACGTCCTCCTGCTCGACGAACGCCATCTCGACGTCGAGCTGGTAGAACTCGCCGGGCGAGCGGTCGGCGCGCGCATCCTCGTCGCGAAAGCAGGGCGCGATCTGGAAGTAGCGGTCGAAGCCTGAGGCCATGACCAGCTGCTTGAACTGCTGCGGTGCCTGCGGCAGCGCGTAGAAGGTTCCGGGATGCAGCCGGCTCGGCACCAGGAAGTCACGCGCGCCCTCGGGCGAGCTCGCGGTCAGGATCGGCGTGTGACACTCCATAAAACCTTGATCCACCATGTGCCGGCGGATGCTGGCAACGATGGCGCTGCGGCGCACCATGTTCTGGTGCATGCGCTCGCGCCTGAGATCGAGGAAGCGGTAGCGGAGCCGCACCTCCTCGCCGTAGTCGTGCTCGCCATGCACGGGCAGCGGCAGAGTCTCGGCCGCGTTCTGCACCTTGAGCTCCGCGATCCGCACCTCGACCTCGCCGGTGGGGATCTTGGGATTCACGGTCTCTTCGTCGCGCGTCACCACGGGGCCGGTCAGCGTCACCACCGTCTCGGGCTTCAGTGCCGTCACCGCGTCAAAGAGCGGCTCGCCGGTCTCGGCAACGCACTGGGTGATGCCGTAGTGGTCGCGCAGGTTCACGAAGACGAGGTGGCCGTGATCGCGCACACGATGGACCCAGCCGGAAAGGCGCACGGTCGAGCCGACATCGGACGGCCTGAGCGCGCCGCAGGTATGCGTTCGAAATCGATGCATGGCGGGAGGCCCTGTGGAGCGTGGAGCGGAGTGGAGCGTGGTGCCCGGAACCTGCCGAGCCGGGCCGGAAAAGCGCACGGAACCGGACGCCTTGTCAAGCGCGGCCCCGGCCCGACGACACGGCGCCGACTAAATCACCTCAGTGCAACGTCGCGATGTCCTCGGCGGTCTCTTCGCCGGGCTGCTTACCGAGGATGATCATGCTCAACACCTGGTCCTTGGTGACCTCGGCGGTGCGGTGGGTGCCGATCTGGCGGCCGTTGGTCATCACCGTGATCCGGTCCGACAGATCGAACACGTCGTGGATGTCGTGGGAGATCAGGACCATGCCGATCCCCTCGGACTTGAGCCGGATCACCAGCTCCTTGAAGACCGCGGTCTCGCGGTGCCCCAACGCAGCGGTCGGCTCGTCCATGATGAGGACCTTGGTGTCGAAATAGAGCGCCCGCCCGATGGCCACCGACTGCCGCTGGCCGCCGGAGAGCCGCTGCACCGGCTCGCGCAGGTTGACGAAGTTGGGGTTGATGCGGGCGATGACCTCGCGTGTGGCCTTCTCCATGGCATTGCCGTCGAGGGTCGCCCAGCGGGTCATGATCTCGCGGCCGAGAAACAGGTTGGCGACCGCGTCCAGATGGTCGGCGAGCGCCAGGTCCTGATAGAGCGTCTCGATGCCGAGGTCCCTGGCATCGCGGGGGTTGTGGATCGATACCTTCTCGCCCTGCATGTAGATCTCGCCACTATCCATGCGGTAGGCGCCGGCGAGAATCTTGATGAGCGTCGACTTGCCGGCCCCGTTGTGGCCGACAACGCCGAGCACCTCGCCGCCCTGGACCGTGACCGAGACATCCTCGACCGCGTGGGTGCCGCCAAAGCTCTTGTAGATGTTGCGCATCTCGATCAGAGGCGGCGCGCTCATCGCATCCCCCTGTGGGTCAGGCGACATCTTGCCGACACGCCATTCTCGAAAGCGCACCTGCGCCGGTCAAGCGTTCGCCGTTCTCTTCCGCGTGAGGTCCCCGCTCACCCTACTCGGGCGCGTCGCCCTCCTTGAATTGGGCGATGGCTTCCGCCAGCTCCTCGGTCTCTTCGCAGGACGCGCAAATTTCCTGCAGAGTCGCGAGGTGCCCCTCGGCCTTGGCCAGATCGCCGACGATCAGATAGGCCTCGCCGATGTACTCATGGGCGCCGAGGTGCTTTGGGTCGAGGTCCAGCGCCCGCCCATAATTCTCGAAAGCGTCGTCAATGCGGTCGAGATGGCGGTAGCTGTAAGCCAGCAGGTTGAAGACATCCGCGTTGCGCGGGTTTGACTCGGCCGCGCGTTCGAGAAAGGCTGCGGCGCGCTCCCAGTCGCCGGCTTCGATCGCCTGCTTGCCGCGCTCGATATTGCGCTGGTCAGCCTGGGACGCCGCGTTACTCGTGCTGCTGGAGCTCCCCGCAGCCGTGGCGTCAGTCGCGGGAAGCATGGCCAGGGCACCGCCGAGCAGCAGGACGGCGGCGAAAACTCTCATGTGAATCGTCATATCGCACCTCTGCGGCTGAGTTGGGTCGAGGGCCTCGTCCGGCCTGACCACACCGCCGGCCTCAGTGCGGCGGCTGGTAATTCGGCGGCTCGCGCATCACCCCGACATCGTGGATGTGGCTCTCGCGCAGGCCCGCCGCCGAGACCCGCGCGAATTGACAGTTGCGCTGCATCTCAGCGAGCGTGGCGCAGCCAGTGTAGCCCATCGCCGCGCGCAGGCCGCCGACGAGCTGATGGATCACCTGGCTCAAGGGACCCTTGAACGGCACCCGCCCCTCGATCCCCTCCGGCACAAGCTTGAGCCGGTCGCTGATCTCCGCCTGGAAGTAGCGGTCGGCTGAGCCGCGCGCCATGGCGCCGAGCGAGCCCATGCCGCGGTAGGACTTGTAGGAGCGGCCCTGGTAGAGGAACACCTCGCCGGGGCTCTCCTCGGTGCCGGCGAAGAGCGAGCCGATCATCGCGCAGTCGGCACCGGCGGCGATCGCCTTGGCGAGATCGCCCGAGAACTTGATGCCGCCGTCGGCGATCACGGTGACGCCACGCGCCCGTGCCACCTCGACTGCGTCGATGATCGCCGTGAGCTGGGGCACGCCCACGCCGGCGATGACCCGCGTGGTGCAAATGGAGCCCGGCCCAATGCCCACCTTGATCGCATCGGCGCCGACGTCGATCAGCGCCCGTGCGCCTTCCGCCGTGGCGACGTTGCCGGCCACCACCTGGGCATAGTTGCTGAGGGTCTTGATGTCCTTCACCGCGCGCGCCACCGCCTCGCCGTGGCCGTGCGCCGTGTCCACGACGATGAGGTCGCATTCGGCGTCGAGCAGCGCCTCCGCCCGCGCCAGGCCATCCGCGCCGACGCCGGTCGCGGCGCCTGCGCGCAGCCTGCCATGTGTGTCCTTGCAGGCGTGGGGAAAGGCCTGCGCCCGCTCGATGTCCTTCACAGTGACCAGACCGACGCAGCGATAGGTGTCGTCCACTACCACCAGCTTCTCGATCCGGTGGCGATGGAGCAGCCGCTTCGCCTCGTCGCGGTCCACGTCCTCGCGCACGGTGATGAGGTTCTCGGCAGTCATGATCTCGCGCACCGGCCGGTTCGGATTGGTCTCGAAGCGCACGTCGCGGTTGGTGAGGATGCCCACCAGCCGGCCGCTGCCCTCCTCGACCACGGGAATGCCGGAGATTCCGTGCTCGTCCTTGAGCCGGAGCGCCTCGCGCACCGGGCGATCGGGCGCAATGGTGAGCGGGTTGACCACCATGCCGGCCTCGAACTTCTTGACCCGGCGCACCTCCTGCGCCTGGGCTTCGGGCGTCATGTTTTTGTGGACGATGCCGAGGCCGCCCGCTTGCGCCATGGCGATGGCGAGCCGGCCTTCGGTCACCGTGTCCATGGCGGCCGACAGCAGCGGGATGCCGAGGCTGATTTCGTTGGTGACCTTGGTGCCGACCGCCGTCTCGGTCGGCAGCACCGTCGAGGCCGCGGGGATCAGGGTCACGTCGTCGAAGGTGAGCGCTTCTCGAAGCTGCATCGCGACCCCTATCGAGTTGGCGCGCACTATACACAAATGGCGAAGGCGGCCAAGCGCCCATGACCCGCCCGTGGGTCGTCTTTCAGAGAGGCGGAATGCTGGCGATGAGGCCCTCGTCCGCGACCAGAACGGCGCCGTAGAACGCGGCCGAATCGGCAGTGCAGAGGAAGAGCGCGGTGTTGACCATGTCCTCTGGCTCGGCGAAGGCGCGGCCGCTCGGGTTGAGCCGCTCGAAGCGCCGGACCACCTCTTCGTTCTCCGGCTCGCGCATCCAGGCGTTCATCGGCGTGCGCACGTTGCCCGGCGCGATCGCGTTGACGTGGATGCCGTGACCGGCGATCTCGGTGCCGAGCGAGCGGGTGAGCAGGATCACGCCGCCCTTGCTCGCCGCGTAGGCCGACGACTGCGAAAGCCCGATGACCCCCGCCACGGAGGCGAAGTTCACGATGTGGCCGCCGCCGGCTTCGATCATGCCCGGCACGACGGCCTGACAGACATAGTAGGTGCCCTTCAGGTTGGTATCGATGATGCGGTCGAAGGCGGCGGGATCGCTCTCGGTCACCGGGTTCGCGTGCCAGATGCCGGCGGCGTTGACCGCGATGTCGATCCGCCCGATCTCCTGTGCTGCACGGGCGCCGGCGGCATCCACCGCCACCGCATCGCTCACGTCGGCAACCAGGCTGACGGCGCTGCCCCCTGCGCCCCCGATCTCCTCGGCCACCACGTCGAGCACGGCCTCGTCCGCCTTGTCGAGCAGCGCGACGCGCGCGCCCTCCTCGGCGAAGCGAAGCGCGATGCCACGCCCGATGCCTGAGCCCGCGCCGGTCACCAGTGCCGCGCGTCCCTTCAGCCTCACGGTCACCTCCATGGTTCTGGTCGGTAACGAAGCCTAGGTGTGTCGCAGTCTAGCGCGCAACGGGGCGCGTGGACGGTCATTGGCGGGGCGCCTATAGTTGTCTCCCCCGGCGCTCGGCATAGTGGAACAGAGTACCCGACGGCGCCCGGACAAGATGGGAGGAAAGGAATGATGCTAGGGAGATTCGCAGCTCTCGTGGCGTTGGGCGCATTGGTTGCTGCGCCGCTTGCGCATCAACAACAGGCGAAGGCTGACGACCACGAGGTGGTCATCGGCTTCGCCATTGCGTTCAGCGGCTGGATGAACCAGTACGACGGCCCGCCCTACCAGGGCTCGCTGATGGCGATCGAGGAGTTCAACGAACAAGGCGGCATCCTCGGCAAGCAGATCCGGGCGGTCACGTCCGACACCAAGACCGACACGGTGCAGGGCGCCAAGGCCGGCGCCGATGTGGTAGCGCAAGGGGCGCAGTTCATGGTGGTCTCCTGCGACTACGACATGGGCGCACCCGCTGCGACGGTCGCGAACAGCCACAACATGATCTCGATCTCGTCCTGCGCATCGGACGCCAAGATGGGCGTCCAGGGCATCGGGCCTTACGCCTTCACGCTCAATACCTATGGCCAGGGCGAGGGCGCAGGCATGGCCAAGTACGCCTACGTGGATCGCGGCTGGCGCAAGGCCTTTCTGCTTCTCGACGCCTCGATCGAGTACGACAAGAGCATCTGCCACGGCTTCCTGGAGCAATGGAAGGACTATGGCGGCGAGGTTATCGGCGTCGACAGCTACATGCAGGAGGACGCCTCCATCGCCTCGCAGATCACCCGCTACAAGGAGCTGGCGGCGGAGCGCGGCGAGCCCGAGTTCCTCTATCTCTGCTCCTACGGCGGTGGCGCCGTGAGCGCGATCAGGCAGATTCGCGCGGCCGGGATCGACGTGCCCATCGGCGGTGGCGATTCCATGGACGGCGACTACTGGGCCGAGGCCGTGCCGGGCCTGAGCGACCACTACGCGTCGTCCTTCGGCTCGATCTGGGGCGACGACCCCCGGCCCGAGGTCAACGAGTTCTTCGACCGCTACCGGGAGAAGTACGGTGAGCCCGAGACCTCGTTCCCGCTCAACGGCTACAGCGTGATCCAGGCGATCAAGGTGGCGGCCGAGCGGGCGGGCTCGCTCGATTCGGATGCCGTGCTGGCGGAGATGAACAAGTTCGACAAGGAGCCGCTGCTCTGGGGTCCGACCACGTACACGCCCGACACCCACATCGACCTCACCCACGTCCTGACCATCATTCAGATCCAGGACGGCAAGGGCAGTTATGCGGGCCAGGGGGGTGCCGAGAACCCGCCGGCGCTGCAGCTGATCTTCCCGGACTTCACCGAGGACCTTTACGAGAACTAGCCTGCGTTACCTGGAGGCCGGTCCGCTGAGAGGCGGGCCGGCCTTCGGCACTCTCGTGGTTGTCTTCCAGGGGCCGCCGTGACCGGACTGGTCCAGAACGCCATCGACGCGCTTGCGCTGGGCAGCCTTTACGCGCTGACGGCGCTTGGCATCGGGCTGATCTTCGGCGTCATGCGGCTGATCAACTTCGCCCATGGCGACCTGATCATGATAGGCGGCTATGCGCTGATCGTGCCGTCGAGCGCGGCGGCGGCCGTCGCCTTCATCGGCGCCTGGCCGGCGCCCGCGATGGTCGCCGCCATCGTCTTCATCGTCATGCTGTTCGCCTTGGCTTGCGAGCGCCTGGCCTTCCGCCCCCTTCGCCGCGCCGATGCCTCGGTGCTGCTGATCACTTCTTTCGCGCTCAGCTTCTTCCTCGAGCACCTGGTGGTGATGATCTACGGCGGCCGGGTGAAGGCCGTGAGCATCTGGCCTGAGCTGTTGGAAGTGCTGCCCATCAGCGGCGTGCGCATCCCGTATCTGCAGATCGTCACCATCGGGGTGACGATCGGGCTTCTGGTGCTGCTGGTGGTCTTCCTCAAGCGCACCCCCATGGGCATCCAGATGCGGGCGGCGTCAGAGGATTTCTCCACGGCGCGGCTGCTCGGCGTCCGCGCCAACCGGGTGATCGCCGTGGCCTTCGCCATCAGCGGGCTGCTCGCCGCCGTGGTCTCGCTGCTTTACGTTTCGCAGGTGGGCGCGCTCACCTACAGCATGGGGATTCCCCTGGTGCTCTTCGCCTTCGTCGCCACCGTGGTGGGCGGCATGGGGAGCCTCACGGGGGCGGTGCTCGGCGGCTTCGTCGTCGGCATCGCGAGCGTGGTCCTTCAGGTGGCACTCCCCGTGGCCATGCGGCCCGATCGCGACGTCTTCGTCTATGGGCTGATTCTGCTGATTCTGCTGATGCGGCCCTCCGGCCTGGTGAAGGTGAAGTCGATCGAGGAGAAGGTCTGAGATGGCCGGGCCGGGTGGCAGCGGCATGGAACGGCGCGACCTGATCCTGCGCCTGCCCGTGGTGGGCCTGCGCGCCTTCTGGACGCCCATCGTGCTCTCCCTCGGCATGCTCGTCATCGTGCTTGCGGTGTGGGCGAGCGGCGACACGGTGCTGGCGCTCGCGGTCACCGCCGCGCTGATCCGCGCCGTCATGGTGATCGGGCTCTACATCTTCATCGGCAACTCGGGTGTGCTGGCCTTCGGCCACGCCACCTTCATGATGGTGGGCGCCTACGGCGTGGCGTGGCTGACGCTGCGTCCCTTCAACAAGAGCTTCGCATTGCAACTGCCGGAATTCCTGGCGGCGCACCAGTATCCGATGCTGCCGTCTGCGATTGCGGCGGCGCTGCTGGCCGCCATCGTCGCTTTCATCGTCGGCATCCCGATCATGCGGCTCTCGGGCATCGCCGCAGCCATCGCGACGCTTGCCGTGCTCGGCATGTTCAAGACCTTCTATTCCAACTGGAGCGAGTGGACGCTCGGTGCCGCGACCATGCCGGGCATCCCTATCTACGTTGACATGTGGATCGCGCTCGCCTGGGTCGTGGTGGCGCTCTTCGCCGCCTACATCTACCAGCGCTCGAAGTACGGCCTCGCGCTCCGCGCCTCGCGGGAGGACGAGTTCGCGGCCCGCGCGGCGGGCATCAACATCCCCAGGCAACGGCTCGTCGCCTTCGTGCTGAGCGCCTTCTTCATGGGCATCGGCGGCGTGCTGGAGGCGCACTATCTCGGCACCATCGCAGTCAAGAATTTCTGGCTCACCATCACCTTCATCCTGCTCGCCATGCTGATCGTGGGCGGCCAGCGGAGCCTCACCGGCGCACTGGTGGGCGTGGTGGTGATCTCGACCCTGATCGAGATCCTGAACTCCCTCGAGGCCGGCATGAACGTGGGCGTCGCCGTGCTCTCGGTGCCGATCGGCGCGCAGGAACTCACCATCGCGGGCCTCATGATCATCATCCTGGTGTTCCGGCCGGATGGGATCATGGGCGGGCGGGAGGTGCCGTGGCCCTTCGGCAAAGCCGGACGAATTGTGAGGGATCCGGGCGCGGTCGAAAGCGAGAGCGATCCCCTGCGGCGGGGTCTCGCTCCTCGGGACGGCGCACCATGATGGACCGGTTCGCCCGCAGACTCAGGCCGGCGCGGCCCAGCGCGGCGTCCCTGGCCCTTGCCGGCACGCCTGAAGACACGCTGGAAGCCTACGATGTCACGGTCCACTTCGAGGGGCTCGCGGCCGTGGACGGGGTCTCGATCTCGATGCGGAACGGCGAGGTCTTTGGGCTGATCGGACCCAACGGCGCCGGCAAGACCACGCTCGTCAACGCGATGACCGGCTTCCAGCGGCCGACACGGGGGCGGGTCGTCCTCGGCGGCGAGGACGTGACCGGGCTCAGCGCCCACGAGCTGGGGCGGCGGGGCCTTGCGCGCACCTTCCAGGCGGTGCGCCTCTTCCGCGACATGCCGGTGATCGAGAACCTGGAGGCGGCGGCCGTGGGCACCGGGCTCGGCCGCCGCGAGGCCGCGCGCCGGGCCTCGCGCATCCTCGCCTGGATGAAGTTCGCGCACAGGGCGGACGACTGGGCGGACACGCTGCCCTACGGCGACGAGCGCCGGGTCGGCATCGGCCGTGCGCTCGCCATGGCGCCCCGCTTCGTGCTGCTGGACGAGCCGGCGGCGGGCCTGAGCGATGCCGAGTGCGACGAACTGATGGGGCTGATTGCCGAGATCCCCCGTGTCTTCGGCTGCGGCGTGCTGCTGATCGAGCACAACATGCGGGTCATCATGGGAGCCTGCCACCGCATCCACGTGATCGAGAGCGGGCGTACCGTGGCCGAGGGTTCGCCGGAGGAGATCCAGGTGAACCCCGACGTGCTGCGCGCCTACCTGGGGACCAAGTCGGCCGATGCTCGAGGTTGAGAACCTGCACGTCCGCTACCGGCGGCTGCGCGCGGTGCGCGGCGTCTCGCTCACCGTGGGCGAGGGCGAGATCGTCTGCCTGGTGGGCCCCAACGGCGCCGGCAAGTCGAGCACGCTGCGCAGCATCGCGGGCCTGCACCCGCCGTCCGAGGGTGACATCAGGCTCGCCGGCCGCTCGGTCACGGGGCTTGCGCCGGAGACCATCGCGCGCCTGGGCCTCTCGATGGTGCCGGAGGGGCGCCACGTCTTCACCCAACTCACGGTGGAGGAGAACATCCTGCTGGGCAGCCAGATGCGGCGCGACCGCAAGCAGGTGAGGGCCGACTTCGAGCGCATGCTGGAGAGCTTCCCGTTCCTGCGCGGGCGGCTTGCCACCCCCGGCGGCAAGCTCTCGGGCGGCGAGCAGCAGCAGCTGGTGATCGCGCGTGCGCTGATGACACGGCCCCGGCTGATCCTGCTCGACGAGCCCTCCCTCGGCCTCGCGCCGATGGTGGTGGATACCGTCTACGAGATTCTCAAGGGACTGCGCGACGAGGGCATCACGCTGCTAGTGGTCGAGCAGAGCACCCACCGGGCGCTGGAGAATGGCGATCGCATCTACATCATCCGCTCGGGCCAGATCGAGCTCGAAGGCGCGTGTAGCGAACTCACCGACGAGCGCGTGGAACAAGCCTACTTCGGCTTCGGTGAGGCGGAAGCCGAGGCGGATCACCGCTCGCGCTTCTGAACATCCAGCCGAACAGCACGCAACGCAGACGGGAGAGCACAGGGTGGGCTATCACGAACGCCATATCGAGAACGGAGCGGGGCCAGCGGTGGTCTTAAGCCACGGCACGCTCATGGATGCGACGATGTTCGACCCCCAGCTCGACCATCTGTCCGAGCGGGGCTACCGGGCCATCGCCTACAACAGCCGCGTGCTGATGGGAGCGCCTGCCGCGCATACGCTGGGCGATCTGGTAGAGGATTGCCGCGCGCTCCTGGGCGATCTCGGCATTGAAAAATGCGTGCTCGCGGGCATGTCGGTCGGCGGCTTCATGGCCCTGGAATTCGCCCTCGCCCATCCGGAGCGGTTGAACGGGCTGATCCTCATCGCCGCCACGTCGAAGGACTATACGGCCGAGGAGCGGGAGGCCTACCACCGCCAGTTCGACAAGCTGGACATCGACGGCACGGTGCCGCGAGACTTTGCCGAGTGGGTCGCGCCCTTCTGCTTCGGCGAGACGACGTTCGCGAGCAACAAGCCGCTCGTAGAGCACTGGGTGAACCGCTGGTCGACGACGGTGCCGGCGCGCGCGGTGCTCTACCAGGGCCGCTCCTGGCTCGACAAGGCGGACATCACCGGGCGCCTCACGGCCGTGCGCGTGCCGGCCCTCGTGATCCATGGCGAGGAGGACGTGCCGCTCCCCATCGAACGCGCGGCGGTGATGGCGGATGCGCTCCCCGACGCGACCTTCGCGCGCATCGCAGAAGCCGGCCACTCGGTGAACCTGGAGCAGCCCGCGGTCGTCAATGCGGCCATCGCGCGCTTTCTCGGCCGCCTCGACCTGTCATAAAACGAGCCAATCGAACGCGATAACGGACATACGACGAAAGGAAGACCAGCCATGTCAGACTCCGCATTCCTCGTGTTGCACTTCCAGAACGGCGTCGCCCACCCCGAGGGCGTCTGGGGCAAGTACCTGTTCCCCCAGGTCGAGAAGAACGGATCGGTGGGCAATGCAAGGCGGGCGCTCGACGCCGCCCGGCAGCGCGGCATGCTGGTCATCTACGTGAACATTGCGTGGCGGCCGGGTTTTCCCGAATTGCCGGACGACACCTGCGGCCTGCTCAAGGAGGCCAAGGACAACAACGAGTGCCTGGTGGGCTCGTGGGGCGCCGACGTGATCGACGAACTCAAGCCGGAGGGCAACGAGATCATCGTCATCAATTTTGGCTCGGACAGCTTCGAGGGCACCGATCTCGACCTGATCCTCAGAAACCGGGGAATCAAGCGAGTCTATGTCGTCGGCCAGTGCATCGAGCACGTCGTGGCGACCACGGTGAAGCGCGCGGTCAACATGGGCTACAGCGCCTCGGTCTTGAAGGACTGCACCAGCGGCTTCACCGACCAGAACTACGACGCCATGGTGGAGATCCTGCCGCTCTACGCCGACCTGGTCACGGCGGACGATTTCGTCGGCATGAACTGATCCGGCGCCCGGTCAAATCCGGCCGGGCTCAGACCGCCTCGATGCTCGCCTTCGCGATGAGGCGGTTGATCGCGCGGCGCTTGTCCTGCGCCTCGTCCACGGAGACGGCGCGGAAGCGGTAGACATCTCCCGGCTTCGACTGGGCGAGCTTCCAGAACGCCGCCGACGGCACCGTATAGGGATTGATGAAGCCGCCGGTGCTCGGCCCGTCGTTGACCAGGATGATGGGCGTCTGGCCGCAGAGATTGACCGCGCCCACCGGATAGCCGTGGTCGAGGATGTTGGAGGGGTCCTCGCCGTGCTCGGGGCGCTTGTCGGTAGCCCTCGCCGTGAAACTCCAGTCCGGCCCGTCGAGCCGGAAGCCCGTGCGGTTGCTCCGGGTCTGCACGGTCCAGTCGCTCTCCAGGAATCTGCGGTGGCCGGCCTCGTCGATCCAGTCATCGTTGGGGCCCGGCACCGCCTCCATCTGCCACACCCGCTCAGCTATCAGCGGCGGCCGGCATTCGGGGCGCACGCGCCGGCCGAGTTTACCGGCGCCGTCGCCGAGTGGAAGGCTCTGCTCCGCCTTGAGCGCGTAGCCGTCGAGCCCGCCGATCCCGGCCTGATGGAAGGTCGCGCGCGAGCCAAGCACCGGCGTCGTGTCGATGCCGCCCGCGACGGCCAGATAGGCGCGGGCGCCGAGGCGCGCGAACCCCAGTGTCAGCACCTGGCCGGCGCGGACGGCGAAGCTCTCCCACATAGGCGCCGGCGCGTTGTCGAGGGCGGGCTGCATGTCGGCGCCGGTAACGGCGACCACGGCGTCGCGACCGATGCGGAGCGTCGGGCCGGTGAACTGGCATTCGAGCCCGGCGGCGTCCGGCGGGTTGCCCACCAGCAGGTTGGCGAGGCGGAAGGACCAGTCGTCCATCGGCCCTGAGAACGGGAAGCCCTGCTCCCAGTAGCCGATCCGCCCCGGCCAGTCCTGCACCGTGGTCTCGAGACCGGGCTTGATCACCTCCAGCATCGCTAGAACCTGACCGTCTCGTCGATGGTAGCGAGCCAGCGGTGGTAGTTGCTGATGGAGAAACGCTGATACTCGGCCACGTTGTGGAGGTAGGTGCCGGCTTCGACCTGGGCGGCGACGTGGTCGTACTCCTCGGCGCTCGCCGGGATGAAGCGCACGCGATCGCCGGGCCGGAAGAGCGCGAGGCTCTCTGCGAACGCAGCGAGTCGTTGCGCGGGATCCCAGATCGGCACCGGCGTTCGCGCGATCATCTGATAGCCGCCCGGCGTCCTGTCGGGATAGATCGAGCAGAGCGAGCCGCCGATGCCGATGGTGCCCTTGTAGGTCCAGGTGCGCGGCGGGTCGTACTTGGGCGCCGTCAGCCGGCAGCGCGGGTCAAGCGGCATCAACGAGACCAGGCCGGGATAGAAGCCGAGTGCCGCCACCCAGTAGTCGGTGCCGGAATGAACGCGCGCAAGCTGCGCGAGATCGGCGAGGCCGTTGAGCCGCGCCACCAGCTCCGGGTCGCGCTCCTTGGGCGCGATCTTCGCGCAATAGTCGTCGTAGCACTCGCGCGTCCAGGGGTCGAAGTAGCGGATCGGCAGGTAGAAGATCCGGCTGTCGAGCTCCAGCCCGTCGAGCGAACCCACGGCGTGGAACAGCGCGGTCACCTCGGCCACGACATCGGCGCAGGAGATACGCTCGAAGTCGTAGCTGATCATGATCGAGGTGAGTTCGGGAACGATCTCGATGATCCCGGCGGGGCCGTTTTCGCGGATCAGCCTGGAGACGCTGTGCACGCGGAAGTTGAGATCGAAGCTCATCTCGTCGCCGAGCTCCATCTCGATGAAGCGGTCGCCGCCGGGCCTGAAGACCGGCTCCGCGAAGATCATGGGCGCGCCTCCCCGCCTACCCGCACCGGCGGGTTTTGGCGCGGTTTGAACGGTCGTCGCGCCCTCCGCGTTCCGGCGAAAGGCGCGTCACCCGGTGCGCTCTCGCCCACCATGGGTGAGGCGCCAAGCGTAGGCACCGAGCGCCATGCCGATCAAGGGGCCGACGATATAGATCCAGTAGTGGGTGAAGTCGCCCATCGCGACATAGGGGCCGAGAGCCCGCGCCGGGTTCATCGCGGCGCCTGCGACCGGGCCCATCAGCATCACCTCGATGCCCACCACCGCGCCCACCGCAACGCCTGCGAAGGGGCCGTGTGCGCGCTTGTCGAGGCCGACGCCGGCCACCACCCACATCAGCAGGAACGAGAGGAAGAGCTCGATCAAGAACGCGGTCACCGGCGCGATGCCGATGGCCGCATTGGGCAGATTCGCGCCCATCGCACCGTAGTCGCCGAGCGCCCACAACAGACACATCCCCGCCAGCACCGAGCCTGCGAGTTGCGCCAGCGCGTAGCCAGGGACCAGGCGCCAGTCGAGGTGGCCGATCAGCGCTGCCGCGATCGAGAGCGCCGGATTGACGTGGGCGCCGGAGACGTGACCGAAGGTGTAGATGACGACCGTGATGATCAGGCCCGAGATCAGGCCGGGGCCGATGGCGCCGAGCGTGCCGCCCATCTTGGCGTCGACCACAACGGCGCCGGCGGCGAAGAAGACGAGCGAGAACGTGCCGATGAACTCGCAACAATAGCGGCGCAGGTCGCTGGATCGCGCACCCACCGGCAGGTCCGAATGCGGCGTGGGCTCGTCACTCATGGGACCCGAGAATAGCCGGTCTCACCGCCCCGCCAATTGACGACACAGGAGGCGGGCGCTCAGGCGGCGTCCGCGAGGGCCCTCTCAATGGCCTTGAGCGCGTCGTCCAGGCGCTCGCCGTCGGGGCCGCCGGCTTGCGCCATGTCAGCCCGGCCGCCCCCGCCCTTGCCGCCGACCGCCGCAGCGCCCGCGCGCGCGAGATCGACGGCGCTTACGCGGGCGATGAGATCGTCGCTCACGCCGACCGTGAGCGCGGCCTTGCCATCGGTCCGGCTCACCACGGCGTAGACGCCGGAGCCCATGCGCTGCTTCAAGTCGTCCACCATGGCGCGCAGCTCCTTCGGTCGCGCCCCGTCGAGCGAGCGGCCGACGAAGGAGACCCCGGCAATCTCGCGGGCATCCTCCGTGGCGCTGCCGCCGCCGGTGGCGAGCGCGTGGCGGGTCTCCTCGAGCGTGCGTTCGAGCTTCTTGTGCTCGTCCATCAGCGTGCCGATGCGCCCGGTAAGCTCGGCCGGCGGCACCTTGAGCACCGACGCGGCCTCCTTGAGAGCGGCTTCGAGCTCGACACCATGACGGCGCGCGGCCTCGCCGGTCAGCGCCTCGATGCGCCGGACGCCGGCGGCGGTCGCCGATTCACTCACGATGCGAAACAGCCCGATGTCCCCGGTGCGCTCCACGTGGGTGCCGCCGCAGAGCTCGACCGAGTAGGGCTCGTCCGCGCCATTCTCGCCGTCGCCCATGGAAACGACGCGCACCTCCTCGCCGTATTTCTCGCCGAAGAGCGCGAGCGCACCGGCAGAGGTGGCCTCCTCCGGGCTCATCAGGCGGGTGACCAGCGGCGCGTTCTGGCGGATCAGCCGATTGACCTCCGCCTCGATGTCGTCGAGCGCGTCGTCGGAGACCGCGCCGGGGTGGCTGATGTCGAAACGCAGGCGATCGGGCGCGACCAGCGAACCTTTTTGAGTCACGTGATCGCCGAGGGCGCGGCGGAGCGCCGCGTGCAGCAGGTGGGTGGCCGAGTGGTTGGCACGGAGCATGGTGCGCCGCGCGCCGTCCACGGCGAGCACCACCGCATCATCCACGTCGATCGTGCCCTCTTCGACAACGGCGTGGTGAACGTGGAGGCCGTCGGCCTCGCGGCGCGTGTCGGTGACGCGCGCCCGGCCGCCCTCGGCCGAAACGATGGTGCCCGTGTCGCCGACCTGCCCGCCGGCCTCGGCGTAGAAGGGCGTCTGATTGACGACCAGCGCCACCGACTCGCCGGCCTCGGCGCGAGCGGCCTCTTCGCCGCCCGTCACCAACGCCTGGACCACGCCCTCCGCGCTCTCCGTGCCGTAGCCGAGGAACTCGGTGGCACCGACGCGTTCGCGAATCCCGAACCAGACTGCATCACTCGCCGCATCGCCCGAGCCCGCCCAGGCGCGGCGGGCCGCCTCACGCTGGCGTTCCATACAGGTCTCGAAGCCCTCGCGCTCGACCGTTCGCCCTTGGGCGCGGAGCGCATCCTCGGTGAGATCGAGGGGAAAACCGTAGGTGTCATAGAGCTTGAACGCGGTCTCGCCCGGCAGCGGCGCGCCGGACGCGAGACCCGAGGTCGCGTCGTCGAGTAGGCGCAGGCCCCTGGCGAGGGTTTCCTTGAAGCGGGTCTCCTCCAGCTTCAGCGTCTCGGCGATGAGCGCCTCGGCACGCACAAGCTCGCCGAAGGCCTGGCCCATCTCGCGCACTAGGGTCGGCACCAGACGCCACATCAGCGGCTCGGTGCAGCCCATCAGGTGAGCGTGCCGCATGGCGCGCCGCATGATGCGCCTGAGCACGTAGCCCCGCCCCTCGTTCGACGGCATCACGCCGTCGGCGATCAGAAAGGCGCTCGCACGCAGGTGATCGGCCACCACGCGATGGGAGGCGCGGTGCGGGCCGTCGACCGGCGCGCCGCTCAGCTCGACGCTCGCGGCGATCAGGTTCCGGAACAGGTCGGTTTCGTAGTTGTCGTGGGTGCCCTGCAGGATGGCGGCGATCCGCTCCAGCCCCATGCCGGTGTCGATGGAGGGCCTGGGCAGGTCGATCCGCTCGTCGGGCGTGACCTGCTCGAACTGCATGAACACCAGGTTCCAGATCTCGACGAAGCGGTCGCCGTCCTGATCGGCGCTGCCGGGCGGGCCGCCCGCCACGTGCGGCCCGTGGTCGTAGAAGATCTCCGAGCAGGGGCCGCAGGGGCCGGTCTCCCCCATGGCCCAGAAATTGTCCGAGGTGGGGATGCGTATGACGCGCTCTTCGGGCAGCCCCGCGATCCTGCGCCAGAGCCCGTGGGCCTCGTCGTCCTCAGCGAAGACCGTGACTATCAGGCGCTCTTCCGGCAGGCCGTAGTCCTTCGTCACCAGCCGCCAGGCGAGCTCGATGGCACGTTCCTTGAAGTAGTCGCCGAACGAGAAGTTGCCCAGCATCTCGAAGAAAGTGTGGTGGCGCGCGGTGTAGCCGACGTTGTCGAGGTCGTTGTGCTTGCCGCCCGCGCGCACGCATTTCTGGGAGGTGGCGGCGCGCCGGTAAGGCCGGGACTCGGCGCCGGTGAAGACGTTCTTGAACTGCACCATGCCCGCGTTGGTGAACATCAACGTCGGGTCGTTGCGCGGCACGAGCGGGCTCGAGTCCACGACCTCGTGCTCGCTGGCGGCAAAATAGTCGAGAAACTGCGCGCGAATTTCGTTGACGCTCGGCATGGGGCGGCCCTGCATGGTTCCCCGGACCGCAGGCGGCCCGGGGCTTGGATGCGTGCCGTGCTACTTAGTGCGCCTTGGTCGGGCTGTCCAGATTGGCGCGCTATTGCTCCTGTCCGACCGGCGCGGCGTAGACCTCGGCGACGGGCGGCGCCTCGTCCTCGCCGTCTAGACCGGCGTGCCGGCGGATAGCGCGGTTGATCGCGTCTGCCGCCTCGGCGTTCTCGGTGAGGAAGCGCTTCGCGTTCTCGCGGCCCTGGCCGATGCGCTCGCTATCGTGGGAATACCAGGAGCCCGACTTCTCGATGACGCCGGCCTTGAGCCCGTGATCGATGAGCTCGCCGGTCCGCGAGATGCCCTCGCCGTACATGATGTCGAACTCGACCAAGCGGAAGGGCGGCGCGAGCTTGTTCTTGACCACCTTCACCCGCGTCTGGTTGCCGACGACCTCGTCCCGGTCCTTGACGGCGCCGATGCGGCGGATGTCGAGCCGCACCGAGGCGTAGAATTTCAGGGCGTTGCCCCCGGTGGTGGTCTCGGGGCTGCCGTACATCACGCCGATCTTCATGCGGATCTGGTTGATGAAGATGACGCAACAGCGCGAGCGCGCGATCGAGGCGGTGAGCTTTCGCAGCGCCTGGCTCATCAGCCGCGCCTGGAGGCCGACGTGGGAGTCGCCCATCTCGCCTTCGAGCTCGGCGCGGGGCACGAGCGCGGCAACACTGTCGATCACCACCAGATCGATGGCGCCGGAACGGACCAGCGTGTCCGCGATCTCCAGCGCCTGCTCGCCGGCATCCGGCTGCGCGATCAAGAGATCATCCACATTGACGTGGAGCTTGCCGGCATAGATCGGATCCAGCGCGTGCTCGGCGTCGATGAAGGCGCAGGTGCCGCCGAGCTTCTGGGCCTCGGCGACGCAAGAAAGTGCCAGCGTGGTCTTACCCGAGCTCTCCGGTCCGTAGATCTCGACGATTCGGCCGCGCGGCAGCCCGCCGATGCCGAGCGCCACGTCGAGCCCGATGGAGCCGGTCGGGATCGCCTCGACCTCGACCGTGGCGCCATCGCCGAGCTTCATGATCGAGCCCTTGCCGAACGCCCGCTCGATCTGGCCGAGCGCCGCGTCTAATGCTTTCTGCTTATCCATGGAACCCTCTGACACCACGCGAAGCGCCGTATTGGCCATCACCGCCTCCTTATTCCACACGGGCAAAACCGATGCAATGCGACTCCGATTTGGCCAATGTACTTTATTTGTTCTTGTATCACAACCCCTCATTTCATCGCCGTTCGGGCGCGGGCGCGCTATGATGGGCGCGGCTTTCCGCCCTCCGGGCCCGTAGTTCAACTGGTTAGAACCCGCCGCTCATAACGGCGTTGTTGCAGGTTCGAGTCCTGCCGGGCCCACCAACTCCCGTCCAGCCGGTGCAATCCGCCGCGAAACCATATATGCACCAGCCCTGACAAGAATGAGCGAGAGTGAATTATGGCGGACTTCGACCTCCTGGTGATCGGCGGCGGCTCGGGCGGTGTGGCCTGCGCCAGGCGTGCGGCGGGCTACGGCGCCAAGGCTGCGGTGATCGAGAACGACCGGCTCGGCGGCACGTGCGTGCATCGCGGCTGCATCCCCAAGAAGCTCCTGGTCTACGCCTCGCACTTCAGCCACGACTTCGAGGACGCCACAGGCTACGGCTGGACCGTGGGCGAGCGCGCCTTCGACTGGCCGGCGATGGTGCAGGCCAAGTCCACTGAGCTCGACCGGCTTGAGGGCATCTACGAGCGCCTGCTGCGCAACGCGGGTGCCACGCACATCCATGGCACCGGCCGCCTGCTCGATGCCCACACCGTTGCTGTGAGGGACGAGACGCACCGCGCCGAGACCATCGTGATCGCCACCGGCGGCCGGCCGACCATGCCCGGTATCCCCGGCATCGAGCTCGCCATCGGCTCGGACGAGATGTTCGACCTGCCGGCGCTGCCCGAGCGCTTGGTGATCGTGGGCGGCGGCTACATCGCCTGCGAGTTTGCCTGCATCATGCAGGGCCTCGGCTCGAAGGTGACCCAGCTCTACCGCCGCGACCTGCCGCTGCGCGGCTTCGACCACGACGTGCGCGCCGTGCTCTGCGAGGAAATGCGCAAGGGCGGGGTCGACCTCCGGCTCAACACCAACGCAATCTCCCTCACGCGCAACGGGTCGGCGATCGCGGTTACGACCACGGCCGGCGAGACCATCGAGGCGGACCAGGTGCTGTTCGCCACCGGGCGGAAGCCCAACGTCGCCGGTCTCGGGCTTGAGACCGCGGGCATCGAGGCTGCCGAGGGCGGCGCCATCCCGGTGGATGAGGCCTCGCACACGGGTGCCAGCAACATCTATGCCATCGGCGACGTCACCGACCGCATCAACCTGACGCCGGTGGCGATCCACGAGGGCCGCTGCATCGCCGAGACCCTCTACAACGACAACCCGCAGAACCCGGACCACCGCGATGTCGCAACGGCGGTCTTCACCACGCCCGAGCTCGGCACGGTGGGGCTCACCGAAGGGGAGGCCCGGCAGGCCTTCCCCGCCGTGGACATCTACAAGACCCGCTTCCGCCCGCTCAAGCACACGCTCACGACGAGAGAAGAGACCGTCTTCATGAAGCTCGTGGTCGACCGCGCATCCGACCGGATGGTGGGCTGCCACATGGTGGGCGACGGCGCAGGCGAGGCCGTGCAGCTTCTGGGTATCGCGGTCAAGGCGGGCGCGACCAAGGCCCAGTTCGACGCGACCATGGCGGTCCACCCGACCGCGGCGGAGGAGTTCGTCACCATGTACGAGCCGGTTCCCGAGACCGTTGCCGACGCCGCCCTATAGTCCATCGGAGCGCGCGGCACCGTCAGATGCCGCAGCCAAACAGGAAAATGCTGGCACGCCGGGCGGTTCGGGCGTATAGCACGGCCATAACGACATAAATTCCGCGGGAGAACGACATGCCCGGCACGTGGAACCCCGGCCGCTGGCAAGGGCTGCCGATCAAGCAGCAGCCGACTTGGCCCGACGCGGCCGCGCTCGCCTCGGCCGAGGAACGCCTGAAGACCTCGCCGCCGCTGGTCTTCGCCGGTGAGGCGCGCAGGTTGCAGGATCGTCTGGCGCGGGTCTGCGAGGGCCGCGCCTTCCTGCTGCAGGGCGGGGATTGCGCCGAGAGCTTCGCGGAGTTCCACCCCGACACGGTGCGCGATACCTTCCGCGTCCTGCTGCAGATGGCGGTGGTGCTGACCTATGGCGCCAAGCTGCCGGTGGTCAAGGTCGGGCGCCTCGCGGGCCAATTCGCCAAGCCGCGCTCGTCGGACACCGAGACCGTGGGCGACACGACGTTGCCAGCCTACCGCGGCGACATGGTCAACGGCATGGCCTTCAGCGAGGAAGAGCGTTCGCCCGAGCCGGCGCGGATGCTCCGGGCCTATAGCCAGTCTGCGTCGACCCTCAACCTCTTGCGCGCGTTGGCCCAGGGCGGCTACGCCGATCTCCACGCGGTGCATCGCTGGAATCTCGGTTTCGTCGCCGAGAGCACGCAAGGTGCGCGCTACGAGGCGCTGGCCAATCAGATCGGCGACACACTCGACTTCATGGCGGCCTGCGGGCTCACCGAGGAGACCTCGCCGCAGATCCGCGAGACCGAGTTCTACACCTCCCACGAGGCCCTGATCCTGGAATACGAGCAGGCGCTGACCCGCGTCGATTCGACCACGGGTGGCTGGTACGACTGTAGCGCGCACATGCTCTGGATCGGCGACCGCACGCGTCAGGTGGACGGCGCCCATGTCGATTTTCTGAGCGGGGTCGGCAACCCGATCGGGCTCAAGGCAGGCCCCAGCCTCGAACCGGACGACCTGCTCGCCCTCATCGACCGGCTCAACCCGCTGAACGAGCCCGGCAAGCTCACGGTGATAGCGCGCATGGGGCACGAGGCGGTCGAAGCCAAGCTGCCGCCCCTCGTGCGTGCCGTCCGGGGAGAAGGCCGGCACGTGGTCTGGGCCTGCGATCCCATGCACGGGAATACGATCAAGTCGTCCAACGGCTACAAGACCCGCGTCTTCGACCAGGTTCTGGCGGAGGTGCGCGGCTTCTTCGCGGTGCACCGGGCCGAGGGCACGTACCCTGGCGGCGTCCATTTCGAGATGACCGGCCAGGACGTGACCGAGTGCCTCGGCGGCGCCCAGGCGATCACCGAGGAGGACCTCTCCAGCCGCTACCACACCCACTGCGACCCGCGGCTCAACGCCTCGCAGGCGCTGGAGCTCGCTTTCCTCATCGCTGAGCACCTGAGGGAGGAGCGAGCGGCCACCGCCCAGCCAAGGGCGCTGCACGGCTAGGCGCGCGGAAGGGGGTCGCGATGTTGCCCCACGACGGACCCCGCGACAGCGAGGTCACCCGCTACACCGACCACTATTTCACGCGCACGCGCAAGGCGATCGGCCGCTTCGGCGACGCCCAGGTCACTTACGCGCTGTTCATGCGGCGGCCGGTCTGTTTCGCGCCCCGCCTGATGATCGAGTGGCTGAACGCGGTCGCGGCCGAGCGCGGCACCGAGTTCACCATCGAGTGCCAGTTCGAGGAAGGCGAGTGGGTCGGCGCCGGCGAGCCGCTGATGTACCTCTCAGGCTCCTTCCATCACCTCGTCGATTTGGAGACGCTTTACCTGCAGCGGCTGGGCGCCGTCTGCGTCGCCGCCTACAACGCCTACGCCATGTCGCGCTCGCTCCCGAAGGTTGCGTTCCTGGCGATGGACGCGCGCCATTGCGCGGGCATCGAGATGGCCGAGATGATGGCCTACGCGGCGAGCGTGGGCTCGGAGGCGGCGAAGCAGGAGTGCGGTGCCGTCGGCTTCATCGGCAACGCCACCGATGCGACCGCTCACTACTTCGGCAATCAGCGGGGCTACGGCACCATGCCCCACGCCTTCATCGGCTACGCGGGCTCCACGGTCCGCGCTGCTGAGATGTATCACGAGATTTTCGCGGGCGAGCCGATGACCGTGCTCGTCGACTACTACGGGCAGGAGATTACCGACGCGCTCGCCGTGTGCCGGCGCTTCCCCGACCTTGTAGCGCGCGGCGAGCTGAGTTTCCGCCTCGATACCCACGGCAGCCGCTATGTCGAGGGCCTGGACATGGCAAAGTCCTACGCCGTGCTGGAGCGCTACTGCCCGAATGCCGTGCGCGAGTACCGCACCGAGGCGGAGCTGCGCTGGCTGCATGGCACCGGCGTCAGCGCCGCGGCGCTGTTCCACCTGCGCGCGGCGCTCGACGAGGCCGGCTTCTCGAAGGTGAAGATCGTCGCAAGCTCCGGCTTCGGCCCGGCCAAGTGCAGGGTCATGGCCAGCGTGAACGCGCCCATCGACGTGATCGGCACGGGCTCGTTTCTGCCCGAGAACTGGTCCGAGACCTTCGCGACGGCGGACGTTGTCGACTACAACGGCACTGCGCGGGTCAAGCTCGGCCGCGAGTTCTTGCTGCGCAACGGCGCGGACGGATCGCCCCGCTCGCGCTAGGACGCGCCCGCCGAGCCCACGCGAGTCGGGCGGACGTTGACAATCGGGGCCGGCAACCGCCGGCTCCTTTGTGTATAACCGGCCGACCATGACCGACACGCTCGCCATCGCGCTCGCCCAGCTCAACCCCACCGTGGGGGACCTGGAGGGCAACAAGGCGCTGATCCTGCGCGCTCGCGCCGAGGCCGCGGCCCAGGGCGCCGCCCTCGTTGTCTGCACCGAGCTCGTGGTGACCGGCTATCCACCCGAAGACCTCGTGCTCAAGCCGATGTTCCAGGAGCAGTCGCGGGCGGTCGTGGAAGCGCTCGCGGCGGCGACTGGAGACGGCGGGCCGGCGCTTCTCATCGGCGCCCCCTGGGTCGACGACGGCAAGCTCTACAACGCCGTCCTACTGCTCGACGAGGGCCGCGTCGCGGCGCAGCGCTACAAGTACGAGCTGCCCAACTACGGCGTCTTCGACGAGGTGCGGGTGTTCGCCCGCGCCGGCCTGCCGGGGCCGATCCCGTTTCACGGCGTTCGGCTCGGCGCCATGATCTGCGAGGACATGTGGTTCCCCGAGGTCGCCGAGTGCCTTGTGGAGTCGGGCGCCGAGATCATGATCGCGATCAACGGCTCGCCCTTCGAGAGCGACAAGGGCGATACCCGCCTCAACCTCGCCGTCGCGCGGATCGGTGAAACCGAGCTGCCGTTGATCTACGTGAACCAGGTGGGCGGCCAGGACGAATTGGTTTTCGACGGCGCCTCGTTCGTGCTCAACGCAGACAACGGCCTCTCCGCCCAGGCCCCCGCCTTCGAGGAGTCGCTGTTGCTCACCCACTGGTCGCGTGAAGATGAGGGTTGGCGCTGCGCGCCGAGCTCCCGCGCCACGCTGCCCGACGGCCACGCGGCGACTTACCGCGCCATGACGTTGGGGCTGCGCGACTACGTCGAGAAGAACGGCTTTCCCGGCGTGCTGATCGGGCTCTCTGGCGGCATCGACTCCGCGCTGACGGCCGCTGTCGCCGTCGATGCGCTTGGCGCCGAGCGGGTGTTCTGCGTCGCCATGCCGTCGCGCTACACGGCGCAGTCCTCCCTCGACGACGCGGCGGAATGCACGCGCCTGCTCGAGGTCCGTCACGAGGAGGTGGGGATCGAGCCGGCGGTGGACGCGCTCGGCGAAACGCTGGCGCCGATCTTCGCCGGCCGCGACGCGGACGAGACCGAGGAGAACATCCAGGCACGGGTGCGCGGCGTCATCCTGATGGCGATCAGCAACAAGCTCGGCCACATGGTGCTCACCACCGGCAACAAGTCGGAGATGTCGGTGGGCTACGCCACGCTCTACGGCGACATGTGCGGCGGCTATTCGGTGCTGAAGGACGTCTACAAGACCGACGTGTTCGCGATGGCGCGCTGGCGCAACGGTAACTGGATGGAGGGATTTCAAGGGCCGCAGGGACCGGTGATTCCTGAGGCGATCATCGACAAGCCGCCGAGCGCCGAGCTTCGCCCCGACCAGACGGACCAGGACACGCTGCCGCCTTACGAGGTGCTGGACGACGTGCTGCGCGGCCTGGTGGAGGAGGAGCGCTCCACCGAGGAGATCGTGGCCCGCGGCCACGCGGCGGAGACCGCGACGCGCATCTGGCGGATGCTCGACATCGCGGAGTATAAGCGGCGCCAGGCGCCGCCCGGCATCAAGCTCACGCTGCGCTCCTTCGGCAAGGACCGCCGCTACCCCATCACCAACCGCTACCGCGGGACCGGTTAAGCCATGACGCTCACGCTGCATAACACGTTGACCCGCAGGCGCGAGCCGCTGCAGCCCGTGCGCCCCGGCCATGTCGGCATGTACGTCTGCGGGCCCACGGTCTATGACCTCGCCCACATCGGCAACGCCCGGCCCATCGTGGTGTTCGACGTGCTCTACCGGGTGCTGAAGCGGCTCTACCCGTCCGTCACCTATGTCCGGAACATCACGGACGTCGACGACAAGATCAACGAGGCCTCGCGCCGGACCGGCGAGCCGATCGAATCGATCACCGCGCGCACCACCAAGGCGTTCCACGAGGATATCGCCGCGCTCGGCGCGCTGCCGCCCGATGTGGAGCCGCGCGCGACCGGGCACATATCGCAGATGATCGCACTCATCGAGGCGTTGATCGCGGCCGGAAACGCCTACGAGGCGGAGGGTCACGTGCTCTTTCACGTGCCCTCGGCACCCCGCTACGGGGCGCTTTCCGGCCGCAACCGCGACGAGATGATTGCCGGCTCGCGGGTCGAGGTCGCGCCCTACAAGCGGGACCCTGCCGACTTCGTGCTGTGGAAGCCGAGCGACGAGACCCTGCCCGGTTGGGAAAGCCCCTGGGGCCGCGGGCGGCCCGGCTGGCACATCGAGTGCTCGGCCATGAGCCGCGCCTATCTCGGCGAGACTCTCGACATCCACGGCGGCGGCCTCGACCTGGTCTTCCCCCACCACGAGAACGAGATCGCGCAGAGCGAATGCGCCTGCCCCGGCCCGCCTTTCGCCCGCCACTGGGTGCACAACGGCTGGCTCACGGTTGAGGGCGAGAAGATGTCGAAGTCCCTCGGCAACTTCATCACCATCCGCGATGCGCTGGCCGAGGCGCCAGGCGAGGTGAACCGGCTTGTCCTCCTGAGCACGCACTATCGCCACCCGATGGACTGGACCGCCGACGGCGTCGCCCAGGCCCGCGCCAACCTGGACCGCCTCTACACCGCGCTCCGCAACGCCGGCACTGCGGCAAACGGCGTGGAGGACACCGTCGACCCCGAGGTGGAGGCCGCGCTCTGCGACGACCTCAACACGCCGAAGGCGCTGGCAGTGCTCCACCGGCTCGCCGGCGAACTCAACCAGGCCGGCGACGAGGCGGAGCGCGCGCGGGCCTGCGCCGCACTGCGCGGCTCCGGCGCTCTGCTGGGCCTGCTGCAGGCGGACCCGGAGGCGTGGTTCCGCGGTGCGGAGCAGGAAGGCCGCATGAACGATGCCGAAATCGAGGCGCTGATCGCAGCCCGCGCCGCCGCGCGGGCCCGGCGCGACTTCGCCGAGGCCGACCGCATCCGGGACGCGATGGCCGCCGAGGGCATCACCCTCGAAGACAAGCCGGAGGGCACGCTGTGGCGCCGCGCCTAGAGCACGATCCGACCACACCGGATCACGGCGACCCGAACGCTCCCCACCTCCCCCTGTCCCCCTCCCCCCGGAGGGCGGAAGGGGGACGTAGACGGCACGAACCTTACTCTCCCTCTCCTCCCTGGGGAGGAGAGGGCCGGGGTGAGGTGGGGGTTTTCCGGGCCGCACTGCATGTGAGAGGGGGGCACCGCGCGCCAACCGGATTGGACCCCGTCTGGTCGGCTAGTGCGCTAGTCAATGGCCGGGGGCCCCTCCTCCCCATCCTAGGCTGAGCCGTGGCAGGGACCGACCGGCGCAAGGCCTGCGCGGCGGCTCATGTCGATGCGGGGGCGCCGGCGGTCATCCTCGTGCGCACCCAGCTCGGCGAGAACATCGGCGCCGCCGCCCGCGCCATGTTGAATTGCGGCCTCTCCGACCTGCGCCTGGTCCAGCCCCGCGACGGCTGGCCCAACGTGAAGGCGCTGGGTGCGGCCTCCGGCGCGGATGCGGTGCTGAACGGCGTCCGCCTGTGCGCCACCGTGGAGGAAGCCGTGGCCGACCTCAACCTGGTCCACGCCACCACGGCCAGGCCGCGCGAGTTGCTGAAGCCGGAGCTCGCGCCGCGCGAAGCGGTCACGGCGCTGCGCGATGCGGGGCACCGGGGCGCCCGCCTCGGCCTCCTCTTCGGGCCCGAGAAAGCCGGCCTCAAGAACGAGGAGCTGGTGCTGGCCGACGCCATTGTCCGGATTCCGCTCAACCCCGCTTTCGCCTCGCTCAATCTGGCGCAGGCGGTCCTGATCATGGCCTACGAATGGCGCCTCGCGAGCACCCCGCCGGAGGAAGAGCAGGAACCGGCGCCGCCTCCTACGGAGAGCGCCCGACCCGCCACCAAGGACGAGATCCTGCACTTCTTCCGGCACCTGGAAGGCGCGCTCGACGACCGCGACTTCTTCCCGACGCCCGAGATGCGGCCCAAGATGGTGCAGAACATGCGGACCATGTTCGAGCGCATTTCGATGACCCGCCAGGACGTGCAGACCCTGCGCGGCGTCGTGCGCACGCTCACCGGCGAGCGGACCCGTCGGCGCCAACCGCCGGGCTCGGCCGATTGACACCCCACCGCCTGCGGCTATAGTGCGCCCGGCTCGCCGCCGGAGGCCGCGGGCGCACGCGATTCTCCCACCGGCACGGGCACGATGAGCAAGCGACAGCAGTCGAAGTACAAGATTTGCCGGCGCCTCGGCGTCAATCTCTGGGGCCGCCCCAAGAGCCCGACCAATCGGCGCGACTACGGGCCGGGGCAGCACGGCCAGCGGCGGCGCAAGCCGTCCGACTTCGGCGTGCAGCTCGCGGCCAAGCAGCGCCTGCGCGGCTACTACGGCAACATCACCGAAAAGCAGTTCCGCCGCTACTACCACATCGCCGGCGACCGCAAGGGCGACACGGGCGAGAACCTGGTCGGGCTGCTGGAGCGGCGCCTCGACGCCGTCGTCTACCGCATGAAGTTCGTGCCGACCGTGTTCGCGGCGCGGCAGTTCGTGAACCACGGCCACATCCTGGTCAACGGCCGCCGGGTCACGATCCCGAGCTACCTGGTGAAGGACGAGGACCGCATCACGGTGCGCGAGCGTTCGAGGCAGCTGCCGCTGGTGCTGGAGGCGATCGATTCGCCCGAGCGCGACGTGCCCGACTATCTTGAGGTCGACCACGACCGGATGGAGGGCCGCTTCATCCGCGCGCCCAAGTTCGCCGACGTGCCCTACCCGGTGACGATGGAGCCCAATCTCGTCATCGAGTACTACTCGCGGTAGACCTCACTCGTTAAGGCCCCCTGCCCTGCCGATTGACAGGGCGCCCCATCCCGGCTTTTGTCTCCTCAGGGGAACCAAGGCTCAGGGAGGAGCGTGATGGGCACGTTGGCATTCGAGCATCATCTGCTGAAGGAAGCCGGCACCAGCCCCAACAACGGGGCGCTGCCGCTCATCGTCTATCGGAGCGCCATCGATGTCGGCGGCGGCGAGCCGGAGGCGGCGGTCGAGCGCCACTTCGATTCCAACGGCTGGGGCGACGGCTTTCGCGGCGATACCTTTCCCTTTCACCACTACCACTCCATCGCCCACGAGGTCGTGGGTTGCGCGCGCGGCGCGGCGCAGCTCCAGTTCGGCGGGCCGGAGGGGCCGGTGGTCGACGTGAAGGCCGGTGACGCCGTGCTGATCCCGGCGGGTGTGGTGCACTGCCGGCTCGACGACAAGCCCGGTTACGTCAGCGTCGGCGCCTACCCGCCCGGTCAGCAGCCGGACCTCTGCGTGTTGTCGAACCAAGATGCCGAGGTCTCGAACGCCAGGGACGATACCGAGGGCCTGGAGCTGAAGGTCGTGAGCGACGCGGAGATGCCCGCAATCAGGGCCTCCATCGCCGCGGTCCCGCTTCCTGCGACCGACCCGCTGGCGGGCGGCACCGGCCCCGTGGCCGATTTGTGGCTGGAAGGCTAAGCGCCGGCCACAGCCCCGCACGCTTCTTTATTGCCAGTCCTCAACTGCGAGATCGGGCACGCGGGCGAATTCGCGGACGTTGTTGGTGACGAGAGTCACATCCAGTGCTCGTGCGTGGGCAGCGATGAAAAGATCGTTGTGGCTGATCGGCCGGCCGATCCGCTCAAGATCGTTTCGGATGGCGCCATAGTGTTGATCTGCGGGCTCCTCCAGAGGAAGCACGTCGATCGAAGAAAGTACTGCTTCCAACCTTTCCGTTAGGCGTGCTGAACCGCGGCGATAGATTCCGTAGCGAAGCTCTGCTGCGACGATCACACTGATCGCAACGCTACCCGGTTCGAGAGCGGCTATTCGCTGGGCCAGCTCGCCGCCCGGTCGACTAACCAACTGCGATACAGCGTTCGTGTCCAATAGGTAACGAAGCGCCGCCATACTAGAAAATGTCTTCCGGCGTCGTAGGCGGATCGTCGATCTCCGGGATCTCCTCATCGAGAGGGCCCCAACCCGCCAGGACTTCCGCCAACGAGGGACGCCGCTCGACAGGCTCGATGACCAGCCGATGATCCTCTCGATAGATGACGACCTCGTCTGCCGCCAACTCGAATTCGCGCGGAATTCGCACGGCCTGATTACGACCATTGCGGAACAGGCGGGCGTGACGTGCGGGTACCGACGTGTCCAACTCACCCTCCCCACGAGATTGACATATGCCAAACATATGCCAATCTCCCTGTGCCGTCAATCGAACACGCTGTAGTCAAGGGCGAGCCGCTCGCCGAGCCAGAGCGGGTGGTCGCGGTGGTCTGCGAGGTCGTCGCCGGTGTTGGGATGCACCAGCACCGAATGGCCTCGGCGGTTGAGCATCAGCCAAGGCACGAGCTCCGCGAACAGGTCCGGCTCGAAGGCCACCTGGAACATGTGCATGGGATGCGGCCCCACCAGCTTGTCGCGCCAGCGCCCGAGCCGCACTGGGAAGCGCGCGATCAGGCCGGTCCTGACCGCCGCAGCGCTTTGCCGCGTCGCTGAATCGTAATAGACGTGGGCGTGGTAGCTGGCGATCGCCGCCGGCGGCCGTGGGGTCAAGCGCGGGGCTCGACGCTGACGCCCCTGGTGCTCAGGAACTCCGAGAGCTCGCCGGTCTCGTACATCTCGCGGACGATATCGCAGCCGCCCACGAACTCGCCCTTGACGTAGAGCTGCGGGATCGTCGGCCAGTCGCTGAAGCTCTTGATGCCCTGGCGCACCTCCGGGTCCT
Source organism: Alphaproteobacteria bacterium (assembly GCA_022826345.1). The sequence goes on along the minus strand of JAJDVB010000147.1, from coordinate 41,386 downwards.
CGAGCACGTCGAAGCCCTTGAAGCGCACGCCGAGCAGCGAGAGCATCTGCACCACCGTGGCGGAGAAGCCGCACTGCGGGAACACCGGCGTCCCCTTCATGAACAGGACGACATCGTGCTCGTCGATGAGGCCCCGGATTCGGTTCTCGACCGGCGCACTGGTCGTGGCCTCGATCATGCGAAATCCCCTTTCATTTTCAACAAGTTAGGCGTCCGCGGGGACGCTGGTCTGGAGCGCGAGCGCATGCAGCTGATCGCCCATCCGCCCGCGCAGCGCGCGGTAGACCATCTGGTGCTGCTCCACCCGCGACTTGCCGGCGAACGCGGCCGAAACCACGCGCGCCGCGTAGTGGTCGCCGTCGCCGCGCAAGTCGTCGATGTGAATCTGGGCGTCAGGGAGCGCCTCTCGAATGAGCTGCTCGATCTCCTGAACGTCCATGGGCATCGGCGGTTCGCTCCGGTGGTGCGCTCAACGCTCGTGCTCCGCCTCGCCAGCCATGTAGGCCGGCAGCCACTCTTCGTGGATGCGGTAGAGCGCTGCTATCGATATGGCACCTGCGCCGTCGAGTGTCAACGCGGCCCCGCCGGTGGAGCCAATGGTAGAGACCGGCACGCCAGCACCCTCCGCCTCCCTCGCGAGCGCTTCTGCGTGCTGCCGCGGCACGCTGACTAGGTAGCGCGCCTGGTCCTCGCCGAAGAGCCAGCCGGCAGCGCTGAGCGCACCCGCCGGCACGGCGATCCGGGCGCCGACGGTGCGGCCCGCATCGAGCGCCGCCAGCGCCATCTCGGCAAGCGCCACCAGGAGCCCGCCATCGGAGATGTCATGGCAGGCGGAAACCGTTCCGGCCTCGATCTGGCGCCTGACGAAGTCGCCGTGGCGCCGCTCGGCGGCGAGGTCGGCGGCTGGTGGCGGCCCCTCCTGCCGGCCCTCGATCTCGCGCTGGTAGAGGGAGCGAGCGAGATGGCCGCCGTCCCCGCCCACCAGCAGCAGCGCCTCGCCCGGCGCCTTGAAGGCGGGAGTGCACATGCGCGCGAGGTCGGCGATCAGGCCGAGGCCGCCGACCGACGGCGTGGGCAGGATGCCGGCTCCCTCGGTCTCGTTGTAGAAGGAGACGTTGCCCGAGACGACCGGGAAGTCCAGCGCCCGGCAGGCCTCGGCCATGCCCTCGATGCAGCCAGCGAACTGGCCCATGACCTGCGGGCGCTCGGGATTGCCGAAGTTGAGGCAATCGGTGATGGCGAGCGGCCGGGCGCCCACTGCCGTCAGGTTGCGCCAGGCCTCCGCCACCGCCTGCGCCCCGCCCGAGGCCGGATCGGCGGCGCAGTAGCGGGGCGTGCAGTCGGCGGTGAGCGCGAGGCCCTTGCCCGTGCCGTGGACCCTCACCACGGCGGCGTCGCCCCCCGGCGGCTGCACCGTGTCCGCCATCACCATGTGGTCGTACTGCTCCCAGATCCAGCGCTTGGAGCAGAGATCGGGCGCGGCGAGCAGCGTCTGCAGCGCCTCCATCGCCTCGGGCGCGGACGCCTCCTCTTCCGGCGCGCGCGCCGGCGATGCCGGCCTCGGCGTGAGCTCGTAGGGACGTTCGTAGATCGGCGCCTCGTCCACCAGCGGGCGCACCGGCAAGTCGCCCACCACAGCACCGCCGGCCTTGAGCACGAAGCGGCCGGTCTCCGTCACCCGGCCGATGACGGCGAAGTCGACGCCCCACTTCTCGAACACCGCCCGCGCCTCGTCCGCCGCCTCGGGGCGGATCACCATGAGCATGCGCTCCTGACTCTCCGACAGCATGATCTCGTAGGGCGTCATGGCGCTCTCGCGCACCGGCACCTTGTCGAGGTCGAGCTCGATCCCTGCACCACCCTTGTCCGCCATTTCGACCGAGGAGCACGTGAGACCGGCGGCGCCCATGTCCTGGATCGCGATGATCGCGTCCGTCGCCATCAGCGCGAGGCAGGCCTCCATCAGCAGCTTCTCGGTGAAGGGGTCGCCGACCTGCACGGTCGGCCGCTTCTCCTCCGTGCCCTCGTCGAAGGCGGCCGATGCCATGGTGGCGCCGTGGATGCCGTCGCGCCCGGTCTTGGCCCCCACGTAGACCACGGGATGGCCGACCGCGTTCTCGGCGGCGGCATAGAAGATGCGGTCCGTCGGCGCCACGCCCACGGTCATGGCGTTGACCAGGATGTTGCCGTCGTAGGCCGCATCGAAGGCGCAAGAGCCGCCGACCGTGGGCACCCCGATGCAGTTGCCGTAGCCGCCGATGCCGGCGACCACGCCCGCCACCAGATGCCGCGTCTTGGAGTGGCCGGGTGCGCCGAAGCGGAGCGCATCGAGGCTCGCCACGGGCCGCGCGCCCATGGTGAACACGTCGCGCAGGATGCCGCCGACCCCCGTCGCCGCGCCCTGATAGGGCTCGATGAAGGAGGGGTGGTTGTGGCTCTCCATCTTGAAGACCGCCGCCTGCCCGTCGCCGATATCCACCACGCCGGCGTTCTCCCCCGGCCCGCAGATGACCCAGGGCGCCTCGGTCGGCAGCTTGCGCAGCCACACGCGGGACGACTTGTAGGAGCAGTGCTCGTTCCACATCGCCGAGAATATGCCGAGCTCGGTCAGGTTGGGCGCGCGGCCCATGACCCGCTCGATGCGCGCGTATTCGTCCGTGCTCAGCCCGTGCTCGGCGACCAGCGCCGGCGTGATCGGCACGTCCGGCATCGCGCGCACCGCGCCGCTCACGAGAGCGCCTCCACCAGGTGATCGAACATGGCGCGTCCGTCCGCGCCGCCCAGCGCGGGCTCCGCGGCGCGCTCGGGATGCGGCATGAGGCCCAGCACCGTGCGCGCCGGATTGAGGATGCCCGCGATATCGGCGGCGGAGCCGTTGGGGTTGGCCTCGCCATCGGCCGCGCCGTCGCCCCCCACGTAGCGGAAGGCAACCAGCCCCTCGCCCTCCAGCCGGGCCAGCGTCTCGTCGTCGGCGCAGTAGTTGCCCTCGTGATGGGCGACCGGCATCCGCACCACCTGGCCGGCCTCGTAGCCGGCGGTGAACGGGCTCGCGGCCTCCTCCACGCGCAGGCTGACCCAGCGGCAGACGAAGCGGAGCCCCGCGTTGCGCATCAGCGCGCCGGGCAGCAGCCCGGCCTCGGTCGCCACCTGGAAGCCGTTGCAAATGGCGAGGACATGCACGCCCGCCTTCGCCCGCTTCACCACGTCCGCCATCACCGGCGAGCGCGCCGCCATGGCGCCCACGCGCAGGTAGTCGCCGTGGGCGAAGCCGCCCGGCAGCACGATCAGGTCGCAGGCGGGCAGCGTGGTCTCGTCGTGCCAGACCATCGCCGGCGCCTGGCCCGTGCTGGCCTCCAGCGCCACCATGACGTCCCGGTCGCAGTTCGAGCCGGGAAAGACGATGACGGCGGCCTTCATCGCGCACCCACCGCCCGGCATGGCGCGCCCTCTCCGCACTTCGGAAAGGCGAGATGTGGGATGCGGAGCGACGATTTCATGCGGGATCCGCCGGGATTGGGCGGGATTCTGTGGGATAGGTGGGATTCCGTGGGATGAGCGGGACAAAGTGGAACCCCGTGGGATAAGCGGGATTAAGTGGGACTAAGCGGGATAAGTGGGATTCGGTGGGATAAGCGGGATTCGGTGGGATAAGTGGGATTCGGTGGGACAAGTGGGATTCCGTGGGACAGGCAGCCCGGTCGCAAGGCCCGTAGTCGGGACGAACGTCGGGCTTCGTCATCTCGGCCGACGTACGCCTGCTCATCCTCCCTCCGACCGCCGCGGCCCTCTCCCTCTCGCATTGCCTGGCGCGATCATGGCGCGGGCGCCGCGCCCCGTGCACCGGACCATGGTCCGGGGAGTCTGACGCGGCGTGCCGGCTCATTCGGCGAGGTCGATGGTGTAGTCCTCGATCACGGTGTTGGCGAGCAGGCGCGCGCACATGGCGTCGAGCTGCTCGCGGGCCGCGTCCGGGTCGGTCTCGGCAAGATCGAGCTCCAGGTATTTGCCCTGGCGCACGTCTTCCACGCCCGCGAACCCCATGCGCGCGAGCGTGCTCGCGATCGCCTTGCCTTGGGGGTCGAGAACGCCGGGCTTGAGGGTGATGTGGACTCGGGCTCGCACGCGGTCTCACGCGCGCTCGTCGTCGTTGCCGGCGCCGTTCACCTCCTGGACCACCGCCTGGGGCATCAGGCCGAGCCGCCGGGCGACCTCCTGATAGGCCTCCGAGACCCGCCCGAGATCGCGGCGAAAGCGGTCCTTGTCCAGCTTCTCGTTGGTCTCGATATCCCAGAGCCGGCAGCTGTCGGGCGTGATCTCGTCGGCGAGCACGATGCGCATGTCCTCGCCGTGCCAGAGCCGGCCGAACTCCAGCTTGAAGTCCACCAGCCGGATGCCGATGCCGTGGAACAGCCCGCTGAGGAAGTCGTTGATGCGGAGCGACATCGACAGGATGTCGTCGAGCTCCTGCGGCGTCGCCCAGCCGAAGGCGGTGATGTGCTCCTCCGAGACCAGCGGGTCGTCAAGCTCGTCGTTCTTGTAGCAGTACTCGACGATGGAGCGCGGCAGCTGCACGCCCTCCTTGAGGCCGAGCCGCTTGACCAGTGTGCCGGCGGCGTAGTTGCGGATGATCACCTCGACCGGGATGATCTCCACCTCGCGAATCAGCTGCTCGCGCATGTTGAGCCGGCGCATGAAATGGGTGGGCACGCCGATCTCGTTGAGGCGCGCCATCAGGTGCTCGGAGATGCGGTTGTTGAGCACGCCCTTGCCGGTTATCACCCCCTGCTTCTTGTTGTTGAAGGCGGTGGCGTCGTCCTTGAAGTATTGCACCAGGGTGCCGGGCTCGGGCCCTTCGTAAAGGACCTTCGCCTTGCCTTCGTAGATCCGCCTGCGACGGGACATGGTGGGGATCCTCGATGTGGGGGGCGTTGCGCCGGGTCGGCACCGTGCCCGCCCGTTACCTTGCCAACATAGTCAGAACAAGGGGGCAGTACAATTGCCTGTCGTCGGTCGTCCTTGGTGAGCCGGCTGCCGAGAGCGCGGACGCGGCATTCTAAATTTCAATGTTTTCAAATAGATGACGATTCGGTGGCCCCGCCGCGAAAAGCCAGGCCGGAGCGGTGTCGGGCCGGCCAGGGCGCGGCAGCGCAATCAGCGAGGCGTTGACCGTGCCGAATCCGCCGACAGGTTCGATGCACATGGCGGCCTCCGGATCGCCGCCCGAGTCGCGCGCCCCGCGCGCGAGCAGCGCGGCCCAGTCGTCCCAGGCGCCGCGCTCCGGATCGGGCGGCGCCGCCGCCTCGAAGGCCGCGAGATGCGTGCGAATTCGCGCCGATTCGAAGTCGTTGCGCTCGCGCGCAGTGAACATGGAAAGCCCCTCGGGCAACGCATGGAAGACCGGCGCCGTGCCGCCGTCGTGGCGCAGCCAGAACGCCTCCTCCGAATCGGCGACCACGAGGTTGAAGGGGCGATAGGCCGCACCGTCGATATCGGCGAGCGCCATGGCCGCAGCCGCGGCGTCGGCATGATCCAGCGCATCCAGCACCAGCTCGCCCCGCGAGCGCTTGCCGGCCGCCGGCCCGAGCGCGCCGGTGCGGTTCAGGATGCCGGCGCAGAGGCCGTCGTCGTTGACGCCGAGCCAGCTTCCGCCGGCGAGCTCATCCTGGCCCGCAGTCACGTGCGCCCGGTCGGGCCAGTGGCGGGCCGGCGTCAGCCAGGGGCGGCCGATCATCTCGTCGCGGTTGGCGGCGATCACGACCGGCCAGTCGTGGCCGGGGCGCCGCAGGATCACGAGGGTACACATGCCGTCTTACCTGCCGAACGGGCCGCGCCCGCCGTGGACCGGCGCGGGCCGCTCTGGCACAATGCGCGCGCGTCCAATCATCGGCTGGGAGCCTGGGGTATGAACACGTTCGATGACCGCAAGAAAGCCGCCGAGGCGAAGTTCAAGCACGATCAGGAGTTTCAGTTCAAGGTCATCGCCCGGCGCAACAAGCTTCTCGGCCTGTGGGCGGCGGAGAAGATGGGGATCGCGGGCGACGATGCCGAGGCCTACGCCAAGCAGGTGGTCATGGCCGACTTCGAGGAGCCGGGCGACGACGACGTGGTGCGCAAGGTGGTCGGCGACCTGACCCAGAAGGGCATCGAGGCGGACGATCATCTGATCCGCACCCAGATGGAGCGCCTGCTGGACGAGGCGAAGGGCCAGGTCAGCGCCGAATAGCCCGCGCGCCTTCCCCTCCATTTCTCGACGTTCGGGACCGCCGGTGAGCGGCTGGGGCGGCCACGCCCATCGGGCGCTGTGCGCCGCCGGCGTGCGCCAGGTTGCCTACGTGCCGGATGCGGGCCTCTCAGCGCTGCTCGGCCTTTGCGAAGCCGACGAGACCATGCGCACGGTGCTGCTCGCCCATGAGCAGGAGGGCCCGGCGCTCATCGCCGGTGCCTGGCTCGGTGGGGAGCGAGCGGCGCTGCTGATGCAATCGAGCGGAGCCGGCAACTGCGTCGCCGCGCTCTCGCTGATCCGCACCTGCCGCTTCCCCTTCCTTTCGCTGGTCACCATGCGGGGCGAGTGGGGCGAGACCAATCCGTGGCAGCTCCCCATGGGCCAGGGGACTGCCGCGCATCTCGAGCAATGCGGCGTGATCGTCTCCCGCGTGGACGACCCGGATGACGCGTTCGAGACCATCGAGGCCGCCGCCGCCATCGCCTTCGAGAGCCAGGCGGCGGCCGCGGTCCTCATCGGCCAGCGCGTGATCGGCGCCAAGAGCTTCGACGGATGACGCGCCGCGCGCAGCCCGAGACGACCCTGGACCGGCGCACGGCGACGGCGGTGCTGCTCGAAGGCCGCGACGACGTGCTGGTGATCCCGGGCCTCGGCTCCGCGACCTGGGACTGCGCCGCGCTCGGCGACAACCCGCTCCACTTCTCGCTCTGGGGTGCGATGGGCAACGCATCGATGATCGGCCTCGGCCTCGCGCTGGCGCAGCCCGCGCGCCGCGTGCTGGTGCTGACGGGCGACGGCGACATGCTGATGGGGCTCGCGAGCCTCGCCACCATCGCGACCCAGGCGCCGCCCAATCTCGCCCTCGTCGTGCTCGACAACGAGCGTCACGGCGAGACCGGGATGCAGCCCACGCACACGGCGCACCGCACCGACCTCGCCGGCGCAGCCGCCGCTTGCGGCTTCGCCGAGGCGCGGCAGGTTGCGGACGAAGCCGGCCTCCGCGCCGCGCTCCCGCTAGTTCACGAGACGCCGGGACCCACCTTCCTCACGGTGAAGGTGCACGCCGAGCCCCTCCCCCGCGTCCTCCCACCCCGCGACGGAACCTACCTCAAGGACCGATTCCGCGCCGCGCTATTGGGGCCCGACGCCGTCCTCTAGGTTCGGCACCGCATCATCCGTCTCGGCGGAAAGCCGGCGGCCGGGACTTCCCTCATCCTCTCCTTTCGCCGTGTTGACTCGCCTGACCGAGCGTCCCACCGTTTCCGCCATGTTCTTTCTCGAGTCGCGACGCTGACGGGATGCTTCGAGAGGTCACTCCCTAGACGGCCAACGCGCGCAGGGCTCGCCCGCATTGCCACCCAGCGCCGACCGACTCTTGCTGCTGAGGAACGCCACACCATGAGATGCAAAGCCACCTCCCTTCGCTCGGTAACAGTTCTCCTGATGGCTGGCGGCTTGGCCGGAGGCCTGTCTGCTTGCGGCGGCGGGGGTGGTGGCGGGTCGTCCCCTCCACCGATGCCCATAGCCAGCGGTGAGGCGCTCGACACGGCGATCACCGCGGATCCCCCGTCAACGGCACCGGACCTGCTGAACGCGGACGGCTCGGGAACGCCCGCCGACAGCGCCATGCTCGAGGAGACGACGGACGCGGCCAGAGCCACAATCGACGGCTGGGCCGACACAGTGTACGAGCGAACGAATGAGTCGGATTCAACTGATACGTTTGTCGTATACAACAACAAGGGCGAGCCGACGCCCACGGCGTTTCACATGGTCCACGCGCTCGACGGCAATGGGGCCTTGGTGCTGGACACCTCGAACGCAGGACTGGTCAGCGGCGTGGCCGAGTTCCCGTCTGCGGTCAATCAGGTGGGCGTGCCGTTCACGGACGGCGCTACGTTCACGGGCATGTTCGACGGCGCGCCAGGTACTTACACATGTGTCACGACGTGCACACTCTCGACCGGTTTGGACGCCAAATTAAACACCGTCGGCGGCGACTGGACCTTCGTACCCGACGACGACGAGTTCCTCGTGTCGGTCCCGGACTCCGATTACGTCCATTTCGGCTACTGGATGAATGAGTCGGAAGAGAACGACCAGCCCGTGATCATGGCGGCCGCCATCGCCGGCGGCACCGCCGAGTCTCCAATCGGCACCGTTCAAAGTCTCGAAGGCAGCGCCACCTACACAGGGGCGGCAACAGGTCTCTACGTGATCAGGACCTTCACGCTGGACGGTGAAATCCTGAACCGGGCGGGCGGCCAATTCACCGCCGACGCGACGTTGACGGCCTATTTCGGCGGCGACGACGTGGCCGTCAACAAGCACTACTCGATTGTCGGCACGATCGAGGATTTCGGGGACCAGCGCGGCAGCCCCATCGACTCAAGCTGGAGCGTCGAGCTGGAGGCGGCGCGGTTTGGCAGTCAGCAAGACGGCACGTTCCGCGGCGCGACCGAGGGCGACCAAGGCATGGTGGGCACCTGGAGCGGCCAGTTCTTCGGACCCGTCGCCGTCGACGACGACGGTGCGACGCCGGGCAACCAGTCCACGCTCTCGAGCGCCGTGGCCGGCACCTTCGACGCCGCGTTCACGAACGGCGCCGTCATCGGCTCCTTCGGCGCGGCGAAAGACGAGTAGCGCGGACGCCCCTCGCACCTCCCCTCAATACCGCCCCACCGTGACCCCGCCATCGACGATGATGGTCTGGCCGCTCACGTAGCGCGCGCCGTCGGAGCAGAGGAAGAGGATCACGTCGGCGATGTCGTCCGCTTCGCCGTAGCGGCCGAGGGGGATGTATTCGGCGGCCGCCTCCAGCCCCGCGAGCCCGAGCGAGTGCACGGTCGAGAGCGCCTGCGCGGTCTTGATGAAGCCGGGGGCGATGCCGTTGACGCGGATGCCGTCGCCGCCCAGGTCGCAGGCCATGCCGCGCACCAGCCCCACCACGCCGGACTTGGCCGCGTTGTACTGCACGTGATCGTGCCAGCCCCACGTCGTGCCCATGACCGAGGAGACGGCCACCATCGCGCCCCGCTTCGCCTCGCGCATTCCCGGCGCTGCCGCGCGCAGCAGCCGGAACACGCCCGAGAGGTCGACGTCGAGGGTGTGGTCCCACTTCTCGTCACTCATCTCGGTGAGCGGCACCTTGTGGGCGATGCCGGCGTTGGCGATGGCGGCGTCGAGCGGGCCGGTGGCGGCCTCCGCAGCCGCGACCGCGTCGTTCACGTTGGCGCTGTCGGTCACGTCCACATGGCTGAAGCTCGCGCTGCCGCCTTCCGCCTCGATCGCGGCGACGGTGCCCTGCCCCTCCTCGTCGAGCACGTCGGTGACGTAGACGTGATAGCCGGCCCGGCCGAAGGCCAAGGCGGTGGCGTGCCCGATGCCGATTCCGGCGCCCGTGATCATGACTGTCGGCCTGCTCATCGATGACTCCCGTGCCCGCAGGGTGGTGTGAGTGCGGCCCCGTGATAGTGCATATCCCCGGCACTCTCAACGCGCCGAAATTGCCGAAAGTTACGAGGGGATCAGCACGCTCTGGCCGGTGGTGCGCCGCGCTTCGAGGTCGCGATGGGCGTCCGCCGCATCGGCGAGCGGATAGCGCCGGTCGATAAGGGGGGCGACCGCGCCGCTCTCCAGCATCTCGAAGAGCGCGCTGGCACGCGCCTGGAGCGCCGCCGGCGTGTCGTTCTCTTGGAAGAGACCGGGGCGCACGATCCTGATGGACTTCGCCGCCGCCGCGGCGAGAGCGCTCTGCGGCGGAGCGCCCGACGAGCTACCGTAGAGCACCAGCGTGCCGCCGGGGCGAAGGCAGGCGACAGAGGCCTCGGCGGTATCCCGGCCGACGGAATCGTATGCGACGGCAAGTCCCTCGCCGCCGGTGAGCGCGGCGACGCGGGCGGCAACGTCCTCCCTTCGATAGTCGATGGCGTGGTGGCAGCCGTGGACCTGGGCGAGCCCGCGCTTCTCGTCACCACCGGTGCAGCCGATGACGGTAGCACCAACATGCGCGAGCCATTGGCAGAGCAGCAGGCCGGTGCCGCCCGCCGCCGCATGAACCAGCACGGTGTCGCCCGGCTGCACCGCGCCGCTCTTGTGGACCAGGTATTCCGCCGTCATGCCCTTCAGCATGGCGGCAGCGGCCTGCTCGAAGTCGATGGCGTCGGGCAGCCTGACCAACGCGTCCGCCGCGATGGTGCGGAGCCCCGCGTAGGCGCCGGGCGGCGCGCTCGCGTAAGCCACGCGGTCGCCCTCCTTGAACGCCGTCACCGCGCCGCCGACAGCCTCGATAACACCCGCGCCCTCGAAGCCGATGACCCAGGGCAGCCCCGGCGAGGGGAAGGCGCCACTGCGTTGATAAGTGTCGAGGAAGTTGAGGCCGATCGCCTTCTGCGCGACGCGCACCTCGGTGGCGCCGGGGTCCGGCACCCAGAGGTCCTCGACCTGCAGCACCTCCGGCCCGCCGGCCGCGTGCATCCGCACGGCCTGCGTCTTGACCGGCAGCCGGGTTCTGGCGCGGTGTTTCTGGCCGTACATCGTCGTGAAGATGCGGGTGAATTGGCGCTCGCGGGTGTGGACTGCTTCGAGGGGCACGGCGCCGGCCGGTGCCGCAGGGCTCGAAGGCTCGATGGTCGCGGGTCCGGTCATGGCGCGTCCCGGTCGCTCCGGCCTGCTCAGTCGGTTTCGGGGAAGCGCTCGCCGCCCCCCGGCGCGCGGCCCGGCAGCCAGGTCTCGTGAACGTGGAGCCACATGACTCCGCAGGGCGTCGCCTCCGCGCGGCTGAAGAGGGCAGTCGAGAGACGCGCCGATTCCGCGCCCTGCCGCCGGTGCCACTCCTCGTAAGTCACCAGCGCATGATCGCCCACGGCCCAGCGGCAGCGAAAATTCTCGATCCAGATCTCGAATGCGTCGGCGTCGGCATCGGCGACAAGCTCGCCGTGCAGCCCTTCGAACTCACTCACCAGCGCTTCGCGCCCGGTCACCGTGCCGCGCGGGCCGATCACCTCGAGCCCCTCGCCCATCACACCGGAGAACCGGGCGAAGCTCTCGGCCGTGCGCGGCACGGCACCGGCCAGCCAGTCGCGCAGGAAGGTGTGGAACTCCCGCACCTCCCGCTGGCATTGCACTTCCATCTCCGGCCCTCCAGTTCTGCGAAGTTCGCAATTCTGCGTCGCAGATGGGGTAGTGTGGGGCAGCGGATATCGCGCGGCAACGGTTCGGCACGGCCGGCCCAGGTGGTGCCGGTGGCTGGAACCGACCGCGCCAGGAAGGGAGGCAGCCATGTCGACGTTGATCAGGGGCGGCACGGTGGTGACCGCAGACGAGCGCTACGTCGCCGACATCTATTGCGCGGACGGCAAGATTCAGGAGATCGGGACCGGCCTCGACGTGCCCGCGGGCACGGCGACGGTGGATGCCGGAGAGGCGCTGGTCATGCCAGGCGGCATCGACCCCCACACCCACATGGAAACGCCGTTCATGGACACCGTGACCGGCGACGACTTCTACACCGGCCCCGCCGCGGGCCTCTCGGGCGGCACCACCATGATCATCGACTTCGTCATCCCCGCACCCGACCAGCGGCCCATGGACGCCTACCGCATCTGGCAGCAACGCGCGGCGAAGGCGCCGTCCGATTATTCCTTCCACGTCACGATTACCAACTGGAACGACGAGATTCACGAGGACATGGAGACGCTGACCCGCGATCACGGCGTCAACAGCTTCAAGCACTTCATGGCCTACAAGGGCGAGGTCATGCTTGACGCGGAGAAGATGATGCACAGCTTCGCGCGGGCGCGGGACCTCGGCGCGCTCTGCACCGTCCATTGCGAGGACGGCCATCTGGTCTGGATGATGCAGCAGGAGCTACTCAAGGCAGGCGTCACCGGGCCGGAGGGCCACCCGCAGTCGCGCCCGCCCGAGGTCGAGGGCGAGGCGACCAACCGCGCGATCCGCATCGCCCAGCTGCTCAAGGCGCCGATCTACATCGTTCACGTGACCTGCCGGGAGTCGCTGGAGGCGATCACGCGCGCACGGCTCGAAGGGCAGCGGGTCTACGGCGAGTGCCTGGCGCAGCACCTGGTGATCGACGAGAGCGTCTACTACGACCCCGACCCGGAGGTCGCCCGCGGCTACGTGATGAGCCCGCCGTTCCGGCCCAAGGACCATCAGGAGGCGCTCTGGCGCGGCCTGCAGTCCGGCAACCTGCAAACCACGGGGACCGACCACTGCGCCTACTGCAACTGGCAGAAGGAGATGGGCAAGGACGATTTCTCGAAGATCCCCAACGGTACCAGCGGCATCGAGGACCGCATGTCGGTGCTCTGGGACCAGGGCGTCGAGCCCGGCCGGATCACGGCCAACGAGTACGTCGCGATCACGTCCACCAACGCCGCGAAGATATTCAACATCTATCCGCGCAAGGGGGCGATCAAGGTGGGCTCGGACGCGGACATCGTGGTCTGGGACCCCAAGGCCACGCGCACGATCTCGGCCAAGACGCACTTGCAGAACAACGACTTCAACATCTACGAGGGGATGACCGTGACCGGCGTCGCCCGCGCCACCGTGAGCCGGGGCCGCCATGTGTGGGACGGCTCGGAGATCCGCGCCGACCAGGGCGATGGCGCCTACGTCGAGCGGCCGACCTTCCCGGCAGTGTTCGAGGCGGTGAACACGCTCCGTGCCCGCCACCCGTTCCGTTCGGTCGAGCGGCCGGAGGGCTGAGCAACGGTTCGGCAGCCCTCAACGGCGGCCGGCGCCGAGCAGCTTTTCCGCCTCCACCTGGAAGTCGTCGAAGTAGTCGAGGGCTTCGCGTCCGCGTAGCACATCGCGATGCTTGAAGCAGTTCACGGTGTGCCCCTCCGCCACCGTATCTTCCGGCGGCATCTCGCTGCGGCACTGATCGTCGGCAAAGGGGCAGCGCCCGGCGAGGTAGCATCCGGTCGGCAGGTCGATGGGGCTCGGAATCTCGCCCGCGAGGTCGACCGCGCTGTCCCGCTTGAGGTTCGGGTTGGGCAGCAGGACGGAGGAGAGAAGGCCGACGCTGTAGGGATGGCGCGGATGGCTGAAGAGCTCCTTGGCGGTGCCCAGCTCCACGATCATGCCGAGATACATCACCGCGACGCGATGGCTTAGATAGCGTACCGTGCTGAGGTCGTGGCTGATGAAGAGGTAGGCGGTCTCCAGTTCCTGCTGCAAGCGGATCAGCAAATCGATGATCTCGGCCCGCGCCGTGGGATCGAGGGCCGAGGTGGGCTCGTCCAGCACGATGAGTTCGGGATCGGTGACGATGGCGCGGGCGATGCCCACGCGCTGCTGCTGGCCCGCGCTCAGCTCTGCCGGGAACTGGTCCAACGTCGAATCGCGCAAGCCCACCCGCCGCGCCACCTCGCGCACGCGCCGGCGCTGGTCCGGGCGCGAGACACCCATGGAGCGCAGCGGCTCGGCGATGGTGTTGCCGATCCGCACCTGCGGATCGAGCGATTCGGCGGGCTCTTGGAACACGAGTTGCAGTTTGCCGCGCAGCTCGCGCGTGCGGATGTTACGCCGCCGGTCGATGGGCTTGCCGTGGAAGCCGATGCTGCCGTCCGTCGACTTGATGAGGCCGAGGACGCAGCGGCCGACCGTGGTCTTGCCCGAGCCGGACTCGCCCACCAGCGAGAGTGTCTCGCCTCTGGCGACGGAGAAGCTCACCCCGTTGACCGCTTGCACCACCGAACGCGAGCCCGCGATGGGGAAATGCTTCACCAGCCCGTCGACGGTGAGGACCGCGCTCATGCGACCCGCTCCACCGGGAAGTGGCAGCGCACGAGGTGGCGGGCGCCAAGCTCGCGCAGGTCGGGGTGGCGAACGTCACACTCGTCCTCGCGGTGGACGCAGCGGGGCGCGTACAGGCAGGCCCGGCCCGCCTCGGCTTCGGTCGACGCGAGCGGCTTGTGCCACTTGTTGCGGAGCGCGGGATTGTGGGCAAAGGCAGCGAGCAGCATCACGCTGTAGGGATGCTGCGGATTGTCGAAGAAGCTTGCGGTCTCCGCGAACTCGACGATCTCGCCGCGATAGATCACGGCGACCCGGTCGCAGAAGTGCGCGGTGATACCGATGTCGCGGGTGATGAAGAGCATGGAGGTGTCGTGTTCGCGCACGAGAGTCCGCAACAGGTCGAGCACCTGCGCCTGCACCGTCACGTCGAGGCCGCTGGTGGCGTCGTCCGAAATCACGAACTTGGGCGAGCAGACCAACGAGATCGCCATCACCACCCGCTGCGCCATGCCGCCGCTGAGCTCATGAGGGAAGGCGCGGAAGCGGCGCGTCGGATCGGGGATGTGCACCGCCTTCAACATGTCGAGCGCCATCTCGTCAGCCTCGGCGCGGCCGATGTCGAGATGAGCACGGGCGACGGCGGCGATTTGCTTGCCGACCGGGATCAGCGGGTCGAGCTCGCTGCGCGGGTTCGGGATCACCATGGCGATGTCCCTGCCGCGCACTGCCCTGAGTTGGTTCTCCGAGAGCGCCCGCATGTCCTTGCCGTCGAACTGGATCGTGCCGCTGTCGATGCGCCCAGGCTGGGTGAGCAGCCCCATCACCGCGCGGGCGAGCGTGGTCTTGCCCGAGCCGGACTCGCCCACTAGCCCCACGATCTCGCCGCTACGCACGCTGAGGTCGAGGTCCCGCACCGCGCGCACCGGCTCCTCTTCATAGATCGGATAGGAGACGTTGAGCCCCGCAATGTCGAGCATCGCGGCTACGGGCGCGCTCGCCTGCGGGGCCATGGTCGTGTCGGTTGCGGCAGCGGCCATCGTCAGCCCCTGATGCGCGGATCGATGGCGAAATAGATCAGGTCCACCAGCAGGTAGATGATGAGCGAGAGGATCGCCGAGAAGAGCACGAAGCCCAGCACCGGGTTGATGTCGGCGTTGAGTACGCCCTGCACCGCATACTGGCCGGCGCCGCCCCAGCTGAACACGATCTCCACCAGCACTGCGCCGCCGATGAGGAAGCCGTAGAGCACGCTCACGATGGTGACCACGGAGGGCAGCGAGTTGCGGAACGCCTTGCGGATCACGACCCGCTTCGGCAGCCCGCACATCTCGGCATAGCGGATCAAGTCGGATTCCAGCATCCGCTCCATGGTCGCCTGGGTCATCTTGAGGATCGGCCCGGCGTTGATCACGGCGAGCGTGACCACCGGCAGCACCAGGTGGCCCAGCGTCGACCAGAGCGCCTGCCAGTTGCCCGCGATCAGACTGTCGATAATCAGGAAGTTGGTGACCGGCGCCGGCGGCAGCACGGCGAAGTCGATGCGCCCCAGCGGCGCCGGCGCCACCTGCATGATCGTGTAGAACAGGTAAATCAGGATCAGCCCCAGCCAGAAGTCCGGCAGCGAGCCGGCGAGCAGGCCGTAGTAGTCGGAGAATTTCTTGACGATCGAGCGCTTGAAGTAGGCGGCGGCGACGCCGAGCGGGATACCGATCAACAGCGCCAGCAGGAGCGAGAGCGTGATCAGCTCCAGCGTCGCGGGGAAGCGGATGGCGAGGTCGTCGAAGACCGGCTTCGTGGTCTGCCAAGAGGTGCCGAGGTCGCCCTGCACCAGGTTCTGCAGGTAGATCCAGAACTGGTCGATGATGGTGCCGTCGAGCCCCATCTCCTCGTTGAGCATGGCGATCTGTTCTTCGGTCGCGAAGGGACCCAGCATCATCACCGCGGGATCGCCCGGAATCAGCTTCACCAGCAGGAAGCTCACCAGGATGATGCCGAAGAGCTGCGGGCCGATGAAGAGGCTGCGGCGGCCGATGTAGCGGAGGATGCGCATCGTCCGGGCCTACGCGGGCTTCTTGCTCTCGCGCAGCGTGCCGGCGAGTGCACGCCTGCGCGCCGGGTCCGCCAGCACCTCGACGCTCGCACCGACCAGCGCGAAGCCGAAAACGGTGACGGCGAGCGCGATGCCGGGGAAGACCGACGGCCACCACTGGCCGGTAATGATGTTCTGGAAGCCCATGGCGATCATGCTGCCCCACTCGGGCGTGGGCGCGACCACGCCGGCGCCGACGAAGCTCAAGGCCGCCGTCAGCAGGATCGACCAGCCGATGTTGACCGAGAGCTGGGCCAGGATCGGCGCCATCGAGTTGGGAATGATGTGGCGCAGCATGATCATCAGGTCGGAGGCGCCCGAGACGTAGGAGGCCTCGACGTAGCGCATGTTGCGGATCGCCAGCACCTGGCTCCGCATGAGGCGCAGGTAGATCGGCGCGTTCACGAAGGCGATGGCGGCGATGATGCTCTCCAGGCTCTGGCCGAAGATCGCGACCAGCGCGATGGCGAAGACGAAGACGGGGAAGGCCTGGAGAACGTCGGCGGCGCGCATCACGAAGCCCGCGCCGAAGGAGCCGAAGCCGCCGCCCTCCTGGTAGTAGCCCACCACCGCGCCGATGAAGGAGCCGACCACGGCCGAGATCATCGTGCCCGCGAGCGCGATCGTGAGATCGATGCGCGGCGCGTAGACGATGCGGCTGAAGATATCCATGCCGGTCGCATCGGTGCCGAAGAGATGCCGCCAGCTCGGCCCCTGCAGGAAGTCGGCCGGGTTCGCGACCTCGGGCTCGTAGGGCGCGATCAACGGCGCGAAGATGGCGAGAACGATGACGAGAAGAACGATGAAATAGCCGAGCGCAAAGAGAGGCCGCGCCCGCAGCACCGCAAGCAGGAAGCGGAGCGCGTGGAGGAAGGCTTCCCAACGGCTGCGCTCGGAATGCCCGGCGGTGATGTCCGTCATCGCTGGCGCGACACGCTCATGGCGTGGGTAAGGTTTCGCTCAGAAATTTCGGGATGAGGGCGGGCCGCGCCGCTCCCTGGAGCGGCGCGGTCCGGAGAACATCCCTTACGCTTCCCGGCGGAAGTCCTGGAAGCGGATGTTGTTGGACGTGTAGTAGGTCCACCCCTTGACGTCGGAGCGGCGCGCCATCGAATAGTTGGTGAAGACGCCGAACACCCAAGGTGCCTCGCGCATCACGATCTGCTGCACCTCGTCCATCGCCGCGAGCCGGGCGTCCATGTCGCCGGTCTGCGCCGCACCGTCGATCAACTCATCCACGCGCAGGTTCACGTAGTTCGAGTAGTTGATGAACGACTTGGAGTGGAAGTAGAGGTTCATCGAGTAGCCGGGATCCGGGCACCACGGTGAGTCGTAGTAGAAGATCATCGGCTGCTTCCGCTCGGAGACGTTGTTGTAGAACGTCGCCGCCGGGATCTTCTTGAGCTGGAGGCTGACCCCGATCTCCTTGAGCGCGCTCTGGAAGAGGATCGCGGTGGTCTCCTGTGTGGCGTCCGCGGCGTTGTAGCCGAGGGTGGTCTCGAAGCCGTCGCCGTAGCCCGCACCCTTGAGCAGCTCACGCGCTTGGTCGAGGTCCTGGGTGCCGTATTCCCAGTAGGCCGAGTTGAAGCCCGGATAGATGTCGGGCATGCAGCCGGTCAGCGGGCTCGCCAGGTTCTGGAACACGGTGGAGATCACCTGCTCCTGCGGGAAGGCGAAGTTCATCGCGCGCCGCACGTCGATGCTGTCGAAGGGCGGGATCTTGGCGTTGAGCTCGATCCAGAGCATGAAGGTCGCCGGGATCGTATCGACGCTCACACCGGGCGCGTTGGCGAGCTGCACCAGCTCCAGCGGCTGCAGGTACTGCGCGATGTCCACCGCGCCGCCCTGCAGAAGCTGGGCCCGGTTCGCAGACGTCGGCACCTCGCGCAGGATCACCGTCTCCATCGCCGGCTTGCCGCCGTAATAGTCGTCGCGCGCCTTGTAGACCGCCTGGGCGCCGCGCGTGAGCTGCTCGACCACGTAGGGCCCGAAGCCCGCCGTCTCGTTCTTCAGGAACTCCTTGGCCCAGGGGTCGTCGGAGCCGCCGGCTGCCTTGCACTGCGTGGAATCGTAGATCGGATTGTAGAGGTTCGGCTGCAGCTTCAGCAGCAGCGGGTTCGGGTGATCGAGGTTGAAGGAGACGACGTGCGAACCCTCCGCCTTGATCTGCTCCTTCCGCTTGAGGCTGATGGTGTTGGCGAAGAACCCACCGATGGCGCCCAGCTCCAGCTTGCGGTGCCAGGTCCAGACCACGTCCTCGGCGGTGAGCTCGTTGCCCCAGTTGCTCTTGACGCCTTCGCGAAGCTTGAAGCGGACCCACTGGCTGTTGGGGTCGACCTCCCAGCTTTCCGCGAGCTTGCCCTTCATGTTCACGCGGCCGGGACGATCCGGGTAATCCTTGATGTCCTCGCGCAGCGCATCCGGATCGCCAGGGTCGGTGATCTTCTCGAATTCGACGAGCGAATCGTAGCAGGCGGCCACGGTCTCGAAGGTCCCGAGGCTCACGTCGTATTCGCTGTCCAGGCTCTGTGGTGTCGCGGGCGAAGCCAGCACCAACGTCGATGCCCGGTCCTGCGCCATGGCGTCGCGGCCCGCGACCACGCCCGGCACCGTTGCCGCCGCGGCGGCTGCGGTCGTGCCCTTGAGGAAGGTACGCCGGTCCAATGACCAGCGCTTGCCCGTCGAAGTCGTCATGTCGTTCTCCCTTGTTTCACCGTGCGGGGCCTCGGCCGCCGCTGCCGC
The DNA here is from genome assembly GCA_022826345.1 of Alphaproteobacteria bacterium. Next base: position 22,568 of record JAJDVB010000147.1, on the reverse strand, counting down.
GACTTTATAGGCGAATGCCCGACCAGACGTGAAGGGTTATCCGGGACTGGCCCGCATTTCTCACCGGGGCTGCGGCCCGTCGCACGCCCGTCAAAGATGGGCGCGTACTAGCGCCGTTCGCAGACGATCTCCGGGTCCTCCCGGAACACCGCGAGCGGCGAGCAGGGCGGCGGGATCGAGATGGCCTGGATCACCGTCAAGGGCTCACGCAGGTAGTCGCCGAACGCGCAGTCCTCGTCGCTCCGCTCCGGGGTCTCGATATGCGTGCCCAGGCGGCGGCCGAAGCGGACCAGAGAGCGGCCGTAGAGGGTCCGCTCCTCGTCATAGGCCGAGAGCGCGCCTGCAAGGTCGCCGGGATGGGCCTCGATGGCCCGGGCGAGAGAGTTCGCATCGCCGGTCGCCTTGACCACGCCCATGCCGGTGTGCGGCCTGGCGGAGAACGCCGAATCGCCCAGCATGGCCACGCGGCCCTGCACCATCCGGGGCACTTCCAGGTCCACGATGGTCTGGAAGAAGAGCCCTTGCGCGAGGGTCATCGGCTCGGCGAGGCAGGGCGGCAGGCGCTCGGCCGCTGCTTGATGGACCTCGTCGATGAATGACGGGAGGATGAGGTGCGGCGCGATCCCCGCCTCGTAATAGTGGCCAGTGGCGTCGGTCTGCATTCGCCGCAGCTTCTCGGCCGGGGTCAGCGTGTACCAGACGATGTTGAAGCGGCGCTTGCCGGGGCTGAGGTCGCCGTTCGCGCCCGCCACCGGGTAGGCGACCACGTGCTCGCCCGGCGGCAGGTAGACGATAAAATGCGCCATCAGCATGTCGCGCCACTCCGCCGAGAGCCGGTCCTCATCGACGATGCCGCGCCAGGCCACATAGCCTGCGTACTTAGGCACCGCATCCGACCAGAGCTGGGGGCGAACGGTTGAGCGCACGCCGTCGGCGCCGATCAGGAGATCGGCCTTGATGCTCGTGCCGTCCTCGAAGTGTGCGTGCACGCCGTCGCCGTGGGGCTCGAAGCCCGTGAAGTTGGCGCCGGCGATGTAGCGCTCGTCGGGGAAGTTGCTGCGCAGCAGGCCGTAGAGGTGCCCCCAGGATGCCTGGATCTGGGGACAGTGATAGCGCGCGAGGATGCTGCCGTCGGCGCCCAGGGTGATGCGCTCCTCGAGCCGCGCGCCATACGCCCCGTCGATGGAAAGCCCCAGGGTCTCGAGCGCGGCATGAAGCTCTGGGTGGGTCGCGATGCCGACGCCCCGCTCGGCAAGCTCGGTGGCGATGCGCTCGTGCACCGTCACGTCGCAGCCGGCGCGGTGCAGCATGCTGCCGGCGAGCAGACCACCCATGGACCCGCCGACGACGACCACGCGCGGGCCTCGGGCGCCGTTGCCGGTTGAACCATCTGTCATTGAAGCGAAACTCCGTTCGTGTGTCGGTGCGCGGGCGCGCGCTCCCGCAGCCTACGCCAAGCGCGCGCCGCTCGCCATTCGGCCGCGCGCGGGCCGGCACTTTGGTGACACGCTTTCCCTTCGCACGCCTCGCGGTATACCCTTTCGGCGGCTGCCCATCGGGGCGTCGATCACAAGGGGCCGGGCGCTGGCCTGGCCCTGAAGCGTGTCGCGAGCGAGAGGGAGTGGGGGCTTATGCATCTCACTGTACGTGAAGAGGAGAGGATCCAGATTTGGGCCGCGGCGGAGATGGCCCGGCGGCGGCTGGATCGCGGCGTCAAGCTCAACTACCCCGAGGCGATCGCGCTGATCTGCGACGAGATCCTCGAGCGCGCGCGCGAGGGCAGCATCCCTATGCTGACCGACATGATGGAGTACGGCGCCACCATCCTGAAGCGGGACGACGTGATGACCGGCGTGCCCGAGATGATGAAGATCGTCCAGGTCGAGGCCATGTTCCCCGACGGGACCAAGCTCGTCACGGTGATGAACCCGATCCGCGAGTAGCGCGGGCCAAGCGTGGAGAAGACCCATGGCCAAGAGAAAATGGAGCCCGCCGCCGCTGCCGGAATCGATCGTGCCGGACGAGGCGTTCGAGGTGGGCGAGCCGGAGAAGTGCGGCGCCATCGACTTCGCCGACGGCGACATCGAGATCAACGCCGATCGCCCAGCGATCGAGATCGTCATGGTCAATACCGGCGACCGGCCGATCCAGATCGGCGCCCACTATCACCTCGCCGAGTGCAACAGGGCCATGGCCTTCGACCGGGAGGCTGCCTTCGGCATGCGCTTGGACGTGCCGAGCGGCAGTGCCGTGCGCTTCGAGCCCGGCCAGAGCCGCAAGGTGCAGATCACTGGCTACGTCGGCCGCCAGGTCGCCTACGGCATGAACAACATGACCAACGGCTCGGTCCGCTCCGGCATCATCAAGGAGCAGACCATGCGCCGCCTCAGGGCCGAGGGCTACTGCTTCGAAGGCGAGCGCTATCCGGTGCAAACGCCGCCCGATGAGAAGTTCGGCGGCAAGGACGGCGACTGAGGTTGGCAGCGCCGGCGCCAGGCAGGCGCCGGCCGCGCCAGGAGTGGGGAAGTAAGACATGAGCATGAAGATCGCCCGCCCGGACTACGCCGCGCAGTACGGGCCGACCACCGGAGACAAGATCCACCTCGCCGACACCGGCCTCGTGGCCGAGATCGAGCACGACTACACCACCTACGGCGACGAGCTCGTCTTCGGCGGCGGCAAGACCATCCGCGACGGTATGGGCCAGGCGTCGAAGTGGAAGCAGAGCGACGGCGGGCTCGACATGGTGATCACCAACGCCGTGATCATCGATCCCATCCTCGGCGTCGTGAAGGGCGACATCGGCGTGCTGGACGGTGAGATCGTGGGCGTCGGCAAGTCGGGCAACCCGGACACCATGAACATCACGCCGGGGCTCATCGTCTCGCCCAACACCGACATCCTCTCTGTGGAGGGGATGATCTGCACGCCGGGCTTCGTCGACATCCACCCCCACTTCGATTCCGTGCAGCAGCTCTACGAGTACCAGAACGCGGGCTTCACCACGGTGATCGGCGGCGGCTCGGGGCCGAAGACGGTGGGCATCGAGTGCCCCGGCGTCTTCAACATCCAGCGCATGCTGGAGGCGATGGCGGACATCCCGCTCAACTTCGGCAACTTCGGCAAGGGCAACGCGGCGACGCCGGGCTCGCTGGTGGAGCAGATCCTGGCCGGCGCCACGGGGCTCAAGATTCACGAGGACTGGTCGTCATCCCCTGCTGCCATCGAGACCACGATGGAGCTTGCCGACGAGTACGACTTCCAGGTCCAGATCCACGCTGACACGCTGAACGAGACCGGCTATTACGAGGACACCATCGCCGCCATCAACGGCCGCGTCATGCACATCTACCACTGCGAGGGCGCGGGCGGCGGCAACGCGCCTGACATGATGCGGGTCTGCGGCGAGCCCAACCTCCTGCCGAGCTCCACCAATCCGACCAACCCGTTCTCGATCAACACGTACGACGAAGAGATCGACATGTTGATCACCTGCCACAACCTGAACAAGAGCGTGCCGACCGACATCGCCTTCATCCAGGGCCGCGCCAGGGCGGAGACCATGCGGGCCGAGGACGTGCTGCACGACATGGGCGCGATCAGCATGATCGGCTCCGACAGCCAGGGCGTCGGCCGCGCGGCGGAGAGCGCGCAGCGCTCCTTCCAGCTCGCGGCGGTGAACAAGGTGCGCTTCGGCCGGCTTTCCGAGGACGGCTCCGGCAACGACAACTTCCGGATCAAGCGTTATCTCGCCAAGGTCACGATCAACCCCTCGATCTGCTTCGGCGTCGATTCCTACGTGGGCTCGATCACGCCGGGCAAGCTCGCGGACCTGGTCTTCTGGCGGCCCGAGTTCTTCATCGCCAAGCCCGAGGTGACGCTCAAGGGCGGCTTCATCTCGCACGCGGTGATGGGCGATCCGGCAGGCTCGCTGATGACGGGCCAGCCGCTCAAGTACCGCCCGCAGTACGGCTCCCTCGGCGTCAACCCGAAGCGGACCAGCTACTCCTTCGTGACCAAGGCCGCGCTCGACAACGGCCTTGCGGACCAGATCGAGACCCAGACGCTGGTGCCGGTGAAGCGCTGCCGCACGATCTCGAAGCGCGACATGATCCACAACGACGCGCTGCCGGATATCGAGATCGACCCGGAGACCTACAACGTCTACGTCGATGGCGAGCGCATCACGGTGAAGCCGGCGAAGACCCTGCCGCTGACCCAGCTCTTCTACTTCCGCTAGAGGATCGGCCTAGGCCGCGACGCGCATGGCGGTGGTCACCGCGGTCCTCGGCACGGTCGAGTCCTTGCGCGGCCAATTCGAGAGCGAGGACCCGGTCCTGCTCAACTCCGAGGAGCGCGCGAGCGCCCATCTCGTTGGCCGCTCGGAAGGCGGGCGCGACGTGCGCATCTCGCTGCCGCGGGGCACCGAGATCAACGACGGCGACGTGCTGGCGCTGGACGGCACCACGGCAGTGGTAGCGCGAGCTGCGCCGGAGGCGCTCTACGTGGTCAGCCCGGACGATGCCTACACCTGGGGCGTCGCGGGTTACCAGCTCGGCAACCTGCACCGGCCCGTGCGCTTCACCGATGACGGCATGCTGACGCCCGCCGATCCCATGGTGGCCGACCTGCTTTCGCGCCTCGGCATCGCCTTCGAGGAACGCACCATGCCCTTCGTCGGCCGCCGCTACGGCGCCCACGGCGCCCACCACCATCACGATCACCACGACCATCACCATGACCACTGAAGTGCCGGCCCAGCTCCTCTACCTGCTGCAGGTGGCGAACGCCTCGTTCCCGACCGGCGCGTTCAACCATTCCTACGGCTTCGAGACCTGGATCGACTCGGGTGCGCTGGACGATGCCGCGAGCTTCGAGAGCGCCTGCTGCGACTGGCTCCGCTACGCCGCCGTGCCGACGGACGGCGCCGCGGTCGTCCATGCCCACCGGCGCGCCGCTGCCGGCGACCTCGACGGGCTCGTGGACCTCGACCGCATCGTCGGCGCGCTCAAGCTCAGCCGTGAGGTCCGCGAGGCCTCGTTCAAGACAGGCCGTGCCCTGCTCGGCGCCTACCGCGACATCTTCTCGGCCGATTCCCTCGCTCCCTTCGCCGAGGCGGCGCGCGACGGCCGCTGCGAAGGGCATCAGGCGGTGATCTTCGGTGCGGCGGCGGAGGCGCAGGGGATCGGTGTAGAGGACGCGGTGCTCGCCTTCCTTCACGCCGCGCTCTCCAACCTCGTCAGCGTCGGCGCGCGACTGATCCCCCTCGGCCAGATCGAGAGCCAGCGCATCGTGCGGGAGGCCTGGCCGCTGCTGACCCAAGGTGCCGACCGGGCCTGCACCATGGAAATCGACGCGCTCGGCAGCGCAACCGCCGGCCTCGACGTCGCCAGCATGCGGCACGAGCGCCTGCACACGCGGCTTTGCATGTCATAAGGTAGATGCGAGGAAATCGGGGAGGCTTCACGAATGCGCAAGCCGGTCAGGATCGGCATCGGCGGGCCGGTGGGCTCGGGCAAGACGGCGCTGCTGGTATCGCTCTGCCGCAGCATGGGCGGCCGCCATTCGCTGGCCGCCATCACCAACGACATCTACACCAAGGAAGACGCCGAGTTCGTCGTCAAGTCCGGCGCCATCGCGCCCGAGCGCGTGGCCGGGGTCGAGACCGGCGGCTGCCCGCACACCGCGATCCGCGAGGACGTCTCGATGAACGCCCACGCCATCGAAGAGATGGCGGCGCTGCATCCCGACCTCGACATCGTCTTCGTCGAGAGCGGCGGCGACAATCTCGCGGCGACCTTCAGCCCCGAGCTGGTGGACAGCTACATCTACGTCATCGACGTGGCGGAGGGCGACAAGATCCCGCGCAAGGGCGGGCCCGGCATCACCAAGTCGCCGCTGCTGGTCATCAACAAGATCGACCTCGCGCCGATGGTGGGCGCCGACCTTGGCGTCATGGAGCGCGATTCGAAGAAGATGCGGGGCGCGCGGCCCTTCCTCTTCACCAACCTGCGCGCCGGCGAGGGCCTTGCCGAGGTGATCGCCTGGATCGAGCGCGACGTTCTCCTGATGGGTGGGCATGACGGAGCCGAGCAGCGCGCCCATTCAGCCTGATCCCGAATGGATCGTCGGCAAGTACGCGCTGATGAACGTCCGCGCGTCGAGCCGGCTCGGGCGGACGGAGATCGACCCGCTCTGCTGGCGCATCCCCTTCCAGTGGCAGGGCTACCACTACCAGGATCACGACGACCAGCCGTTCATGCTGCTGGTCAACAGCGGCGGCGGGTTCGTCGAAGGCGACGTCTCGCACTTCCACGGCGTGCTGGAGCCGGGCACCCGTTCCCTCTTCACCACCACCGCGTCGAGCAAGTTCTACAAGTGCCCGGGGGGCGCCGTCTCGCGTGAGATCGTGGACCTCCACGTGGGTGCAGACGCGCTGCTTGAGTTCTGCCCGGACGAGGCGATCCCCTTCGCCCGCAGCCGGGTGCACCGGATCAACCGGATCGCGCTGGAGCCCTCGTCGCGGCTCTTCGCCACCGACATGGTCTCGGCCGGCCGCGTCCACTTTGGCGACGGTGAGGTCTTCCGCTTCCACCACCTGGTTTCCGAGTTCCGCATCGCCCTCGGCGGCCGGTTGGTCGCCCTCGACCGCCTGGTCGCGACCGCGCCGGAGACCATCGCCGCGCTGCAGCGGCTCTGGCAGGAGCGGCTGCACATGGCGACGGCGTTCGCCTACGCACCGGACCTGCCAGCGGCCGTGGAGGACGACGTGCACGAGGCCATCGAAGGCGTCGACGGCACCGAGGCCGGCGTCACCCGCATCGGCAACCTGGTGATCGTCCGCATCCTGAGCCACGAGACCTGGCAGGCCCACGAGGCGCTCTTCAACGCCTGGACCGCGCTCCGCCCCGCCATCGCCGGCAAGCCCGCCCGCCCCATCCTCAAGTGCTAGTGTCCTGTTTCTGAAGTTAATTCCCATGCAGTCGGACCTGCGAGCGATCCCGTTGACCTCGGTTTTCTTACACATCGTCACGCACCTCCGGTGCTAAACAACTGATTCGATTGCGATAGTCATCCGTTTCTATTGCCACCGGGTACGGAATTCAAGCCGATTCCGCACCCCGCTGCAACAGATCGGAGACGCGCAATCATGCCACCCATCCGTCTCACCCAGCGCCGGGTCGACGCCCTTCGGCCCCGCCGCAAGGTGCGCGATATCCGAGACGCCGAACTTAAGGGATACGGCGTCCGGGTTATGCCCTCCGGCGCCAGACGCTACTTCATCCACAGCCAGCACAGGGGCAAACGGGTCTGGAAGATAATAGGCGACGCGGGGGCGCTCGCCGAGCCCGAGGCGCGGGCCAGGGCCAGGGCGATGCTCGCCGCGTTGCGCGACGGCCGGGAGCCCGCGGCGGCCGACCCCGGCGGCACTCTCTTCGAGACCGTCGCCGAGGAGGTCTTCGAGCGCTACGGGCGTCGCTGGAAGCCCCGCACCCTGGACGTGAACCGGGCCTATCTCCGCCGGCAGATACTGCCCTTCTTCGCGGGCAGGCCCATCGGAGAGATAACTCGGGAGGATGTGCGGGCCTGGTTCCGCTCTCTGCACGCGACGCCCGCCGCCGCGAACCGCTCTGCGCCGATCCTCTCGGTCGTCATGCAGCAGGCCGAGGTCTGGGGATACCGCCCCGAGGACAGCAACCCCTGCGCCGGCATCCACCGCTACCGGCAGGGGCGGTCCGAGCGCTTCCTCACCCCCGAGGAATACCGCCGCCTCGCCGCAGTGCTGGGCCGGCACGAGGCCGCCCGCCCCCTGCACGTGGCCGCCCTGCGCCTGCTGCTGCTCACCGGGTGCCGCAAGTCGGAGATCCTGACCCTCCAGTGGCGCTCCTACCGGGAGGGGCGGCTCTATCTGCCGGACAGCAAAGTCGGCCCGCGCACGATCTGGCTATGTGCGGCGGCGCGCGATGTCCTCGACCGACTGCCCAGGTCGTCCGGGTGGGTCTTCCCGGTTGCCGGTCTGCGCACCCCGTGGCTGTGGCTGGATTACTTCTGGCGCTGCGTGAGGGAGGAAGCCGGGCTTCGGGATGTCCGCCTGCACGACACCAGGCACTCCTACGCCAGCATGGCGCTGCTCTGCGGCGAGAGCGTGCGCACCGTCGGCCGCCTGCTCGGTCACGAGAGCGCGTCGACCACCTTGAAATACGCCCACCTGTCCGACGCCACGGTCCGCGAGGCGGTCGAGACCCTGTCTCCTGTCCTGTCGGGGAGGCAGGCGTGAAGGGGCGGAGGGTCCGGCTGACCGACGCGGGCGTCAGCAGGTTGAAGCCGCACACGACGGAATACGCGGTCTGGGACAGCGAGGTGCCCGGCCTCGGCGTTAGGGTGCGCCCGTCCGGCCATCGCAGCTTCGTCTGGCACGGCCGCGTCCAGGGAGAGCCGGTCAGGACGACCGTCGGCCCGGCTGCGCTCATGACTGTTGAGGATGCCCGGAAGGGAGCCCTGGCGCTCCGCCTGGGAACCGCCCCGCGCAAGGCGGAAGGAGGTTCCGGCGCTCCCTTGTTCCGCGACTTCGTCCAGAACGAGTGGTGGCCGGCGTACCGCCGCCGCTGTGCCCCGTCGTCCTGCCGATCCGCCGACCTTGTACTTAGGCGGCAGTTGATCCCCGCCTTCGGCCCCCTCCCGCTGGACGCCATCCGGCGGATCGACGTCGAACGCTGGTTCGACACCTACAGCCGCACCGCTCCGGGAGGAGCCAACAAGGCGCTTGAGATTCTCAGCCAGATCATGAACGCCGCCCTCGCCGCCGGCCATGCCGGAACCGCTCCCGTCAAGGGCATCGCCAAGAACCCCCGCCCGAAACTCACCCGGTTCCTCTCCGTCGAAGAGATCGAAAGGCTTCACCGCGTCCTCGACCGGCTGGCCGGGGAGCGGCCTTCCCGCCGGCAACAGGCCGACGTCATCCGGCTCCTCCTGCTCACCGGCTGCCGGGTGGGCGAGATTCTGAAGCTTCAATGGTCGGAGGTCGACGGCGACCTGCTCAACCTCGCCCACACCAAGACCGGGCCGCGAAGGGTATGGTTGAGCCAGGCCGCGCAGGCCATCCTCGCCCGCCAGCCGCGTGTCGCAGGTCCTTACGTGTTCCCGTCTCCGAGGCATCCTGACAAACCGCTTTCAGACACACTGTGCCTCTGGCGCCAGGTGCGGAAGGAAGCCGGTCTCGACGACGTCCGTCTGCACGATCTCAGGCATACCGTTGCCAGCCAGGCCGTCGCCCGGGGCGTTTCCCTGTCCACCGTCGCGCGGATGCTCGGGCACGCTGACCCCAGGATGACCCTGCGATACGCCCATGTCGGCGACCGCGACCTGCAGGCCGCCGCCGAGCGCATCGGAAAGACCATCGAGGTCGCAATGGAGACCGGCGAGTCGCCTGCAGCAGCATCGTCGTGAAGGCACGCTGCGCGGGCCAGGTCTTGTCGTCCACGACCCTGAAATCAGCGTGTACCAGAGTACGAAAAACCTGTTGCGCGTCCGCCTCGACAGTCGGGCGCCTTCCTTTGCAACTGGTTTCACCGCGCCCCGGCAACAGGGGGACATCGCCAAGTGATCACCGATACTTCTTGGATCACTCCCGGTGCTATCCTGCATTTCTCTCGACGATCGCAGCAGGGTATCGCCGCGTGTTCCAGTACGGTGTAGTCATGCACGAAAATGTTGAGGAATTCCAGCAGATTGACACAACAAAATCCATGACCTACCGTGAGTTGTGGGCAGTTGCTCGGCATTTTCGGCCATTGCTGATGTTCGTCCTAATCGGTAGAGAGGAGAAGACAAGTGTGGAAATTCCTCTTCACGACCGTTTTAGCTCTCAATATTTCAATGTCCACCGCATCGGCTCAAACGCAGCAGACTTGTGTTGAGTATATGGAGGCAACTGCCAAGTATAATGCTATTTTAGATCGTCACATTAGACTTGTAAATGTCGCTTATCAGCAAGCCCATGAAGTCTTTAAAAAGAGAGAACAGGAGATATACAGAAAGCGCTATGAGCAAGAAACGACGAATGCTAAATCATGGCGAGAGACCAATAGTCTTTTCAGTAGAGAATTAGAAGAAGCGCGACAGAACTTGAATAATGACCCTTTGTTAGTAAACGCAAAGAATGACGGAGCATTAGCTGTAAACAATGCTATTGCAGATCTCCGATCTTCCATACGTAACGCCTACAAAAGACCCAGAAGTGAGATGGATGACGTGCTTTGGGAGCTAATTGACCAAGACCTGACCAGATGTAATGATAATGGATCTCCGATAGAATTTAGAAGGTGGCATCACCATTAGAACGGTAATCGCGTCGTCTTGAACAGTGGCGTCTGCACTGCTGCTGCGAACCACACTGGAAGTCCTACAGGCGCAAGGCTGCGGGCAACCTCAAACGTCGATCGGCGTGCTGATCGGCGTGCAACTCGTTAATTTAGCATGACCCACTAGGGTCAGAACCGGGTGGTAAACAACACTCTTGGCTCTCTCGCGCAACCACCGGAACATCGCGAAGCAACTCCACTACGTGCGCAACTCTAACCACGACGAAGACCGCTGCCGGTTCCATGTACTTCACATGCCGCGTAATCTCTCCCGCCTGACCAGCGCCACCATCGCCATCGTGCGCTGCAACGGGCAGTTGCGAAACCTGCCCGAGGCCAACCGCCACTATGCCGCCCGCGCCAAGGAGGCTCTCCACGCGATCACTGAGCGCGCCCGCCGCATGATCCCGCGGGCGTAACCGGATAGCAGAGTTCGCTGGGTAACCTCGTCCAGCGGCGAGGCCGGACAGCTGCACTCGACGGAACCCGAAACCGGCGACATCCCACCGATCCTCGGGGACCCCATGTAGCCGTCCAGGCAAGCGAAGGGAGGACCTGGATCAGCCCGAGTCTGCCCGACCTCCGTCATTACGCCCCTCAGCCGCGGACAAAAGCGGTTCTGCACTATTGAGCAGAGAACGCTGGCGTGTCAGGAGCGGGATATTCTCAATACGCCCGGTACCCAGGCTGAATCTTCCACAATCCGAACTTTGCCCGGACAATGACGGAATTTCATGCGGCGTTTGTTTTCTACGTACTCTCGCGTTCCCGTTTCAATGATCTCCAGCCTTTCGGAAATGAACTGCGCCACCTCGTCGGGCTCACTAGCATGTGATGTGTAATAGGCAACTAAGCCGGCGCGAATGTGGTTTTCCTGCTTTAAGGTACTGCATATTCTGGCTACATCCTTCTCAACGTGCTCGAAGGCACTGATGTGCCTCTTAACTTCAATGATGGCTCTGGGGGTATCATTGGCCCACCACAACAAAATATCAAATTTTCCTCGCAGGCGTAAGTCGCGTCGTGGTCTTCCTTGACGCATGCCGCCCGCAGCATCGATGGCCGCTCGGGTGTTGTGTTCAAGAGTTACATAGTAATTGTGATCGCGATAGGTTGCAATCTGTCTTGCGATGTAGGTAGTTATAAGGTATTCGGGAGCTTGCCAAAGCCAATATCCGCCTGTCCAGCTCTCATAATCTTTTTGTGCCTTAGCAATGCCAGTAAGCGTGTTGTCGATAATCTTGTCCATAGGATAGGGCATGTCTTCTCTCAATCACTGTTGGCGTGGCGAAAGTTATCCGACATTTCTGATATCAGGTGTAAACGAGGGCTGACGGAAATGGCGCAATCAATTTGTCTTGGATTGGAACTCGTTGTCAGGGCGATCTTCTTCCCGCGCATCGAGAATTCTACGTCCATAGTAACCGACGATAGCATACGTACCTTTGATCTGCCAGCCGTGAGGCGTGTACGCAGTCGCCATCCACGCTGTCGCCATCCGAAGAAGGGAGGTAGCCTTCATGTGGACCGCAACCGCTGAATCGATACTCGCCAAACTCCAACGACTTTATGCATATATCTCCGGGACACCACACTAGCTCGTTCTTGCATTTTCTTGATCGAATCGTGGGATGCAATGTGGGTGGAGAGATTATGGGATTGTACGGTGCGTAGTCAAAGATAGTCGAAAGAGCGGCTGTTGATCGACGCACGGGTTCGGTGCCGATCGGCGCGATAAGCCTCTGATCTTGCAAGATTACGAGGGGCTAACAGGACGCGCGCAACAAGAATAAGTCGCTATGGGGGTCCGTGGGTTCACAGGTGCATGCGCCGCCGCATCCGTCCTGCTTGGAAGGGCCGGGGTTTCTCTTCCCAGCGCTCCAAGCCAGCCAGCCAGTAGCAGGCGCAACCGATCTGGTAGCTCTCGTCAGTCGTCGGTTCTAGGTTCACGGCGCGTTCGTAGATGCGGGGCCAGTCAGCCACCTGTTCCCGAGCGAACCAGCCCAGTGCGAGAAGCGCCGCACGCTCATCCCCGGTCAATTCGCGGAACATGTCCTGAAGGGCCACGTAGGACGGCAATCTGAAACACTCCGCGAAGTCGGCAGACGACCGGAACCGAAACGTTATGTGCTGGCTCTCGGCGTGGCGTGGCTCGCGTGCGTCGCTTTCACTTTGCCAAGCCGCATAGGCGTCGTGCAATTTCTCGACTTTCGACCGGGAAATCGCGGGAGCCGGGTCGCGTTTCGCTTCAGTCTCCATAATCCAGTCGATTGTGAGCTCCCGTTCTTCGCGCAAGCCGTCGAGGTCGCCCTCGTCAGGGCGCGGCTCCCTTATCGTTAGCGGCCACAACGGAAACGGCCAGTGCTGTACTATGAACCGTGCCACCGCTTCATCGAAGGCGCCGCAAAGCCGTGCGAGACGGTCCAGCGTTTCGAGAATCAGACAGTGCAATTCTTCGCGATCGGTGTACGGCTCGGGCGCGAAGCCTCTCCAGACATCGGCGACCTCGGCGAGGCCTTCGGCCGAAACGGCGCCCGCTTGGGACAGAGATTGGACGAGCGTGACGCAATCTGATGTCGGATATTGCGACTGGGAATCGTCCGAAGGGGCGGGAGCAATCCAGAGGCACGCGCCAGCGGCGTCAGTCACGTCCTGTACATAATCGACATAGAGATCGCGTTCGCGCTTTGCCGAAATCGAGTTCGGAAAAATCCAGTCGATGTGGTTCGGTCCGTCGAGATACCAGGGACGGCACTCGCGCTCGACCAAGTCCGAGAGTTCACCGAACGATGCGATCCTCGGATATTCGGATGCCATGGCATGGATGCGCTTCGCAACATGCCCGTAGAAGCGGCTCAGCACCTGCGCCCTTCGCCCCGATTTGCTCGGGCATCGAACATAGTCGATGAGGATCAGCATCTTTGCCGCCTCCTCCTCCGCAAAGCCGCGCATGACTTCCGAGGCGCGGAACTCCCCGTTCCGGCATAGGCGCCGGGCGGTTTCATCGAGGCTCGTGGCGTTGTCGACGATAAGCGGCATGCCCTCGGACAAAGTCTGAAAGAGATCGATGTCGGAAAGCTGCTCCAGATTGCGTATGGCCCGTCTCACTTGATGCGTCCGATCCGATGCGGTTCCGGTACGTATATCTTCTTCGTCCTGGTTTTGGGCAATCCCTGACGCAGAAATGGAGACTTCCGGCGACGGAGTTGTTCACGCCGGGCCGTCCTCCATAGTCTCCGCCATCACCCGGCGCGCCGGGCTTACATGCGTGCATGGGGTCTTCGACGCCGCGAAGCTCCCCCCTCACCTCGCCAGATCGCGGTGGGGGCGATGTTGCCTTCGACGTGCTTAAACGTCTCGGCACTTCGGACTCCTCGTTTTCGGCGCTCAATGTCCCTGCCCGCATGCACCGCTACCGACGCTTCACCCCCGGCCTCACGGCCGACGATGCACGGCTCGCGGAGAAACGTGGCTGGCTACTCCTTTCGTTTCGCGGGACTTTCACCCGCTACCCTTTCACCAGTTCGCCTGGCACTCTAAGCATCCGGCGAAGGCCCTTTGGCTCTGTTGAGAGAGGATGGTAGCGGTGACGGGACGCGCGGCGAAAGCGGAGCTGCCGGCCCGGCAACTTCCGGGACGCGCGCGACCCGACACGATTCATCGGAGTTCAGCGTAGCCGGCGGCCCGATCGATCCGGGCGGACGGGTCTGTGCCGGCCTACTCTGATTCCGTCAACGCGATCACACTGCTTTGGAGCGAATGCAGGAGTTCATCGAGCGCGCTTCGATCCCCGGCCCCGTACTTCAGCCCCATCGCAACGGTGACCACGAATCGTGCCAACTGGGCGGGCGTCTGGCCGGAGCGGGCAATGGCATCGGCGTGGGGCTCCAGCAATTCGGCAATCAGCGCCGCCTGACGGGCGTGGGCCTCCTCGATCGCCGCCCTGCCCGCCCGGTTGTGACCGCTGATCAGGTCCTCCGGATCGCCTGCCTCCTGCAGCATCTCGAAGGACTTCACCACCGTCTCCTCGAAATAGACGTCGAGCCCTTCGCCCAAGGTGCCGCAACCACCGAGCCGCGCCCGGATCGCCGCCAGCGACGCCTCCGAGACGTGGCGGATGCACGCCACGATGATCCCGTCCTTGTCGCCGAAGGACGCGTAGACGGTCTGGCGCGACACCCCGGCCGCCTCGGCAATGTCCGCCATGGTCGTCTTCTTCGCGCCATAGCGAACGAAGACGCCGATCGCGGCCTCGACGATCCGCGCTTCGGTCTCGGAGAGGGGGGTGCGACGCGCGCTGCTCATCCAACGAGAGATATCTCAGGATTTACGACTTGACAAGATGTGGTGATATGTAAGATATTCTGTACAGAACGTCATAATCTGTCGATGTGTAAGGATGCGCCATGACCCAAACCGTTCTCATCACCGGATGCTCCAGCGGGTTCGGCAGGCTGACCGCCCGGACCTTTCAAGACGCGGGCTGGAACGTCGTCGCCACCATGCGCGCACCCGAAAGGGTACCTGAGCTTGCCGACCATGACCGGATGCTGGTCCTCAAGCTGGACGTCACCGACCCGGACAGCATCTCCGCCGCCTTCGCCGCCGCGCGCGCACGTTTCGGTCGCATCGATGCCGTCGTTAACAACGCCGGCTATGGAGGCGACGGCCTGTTCGAGCAGGCCAGCGACGCGGATATCCGCGCGATGTTCGAGACCAACGTGTTCGGCCCGATGAACGTCATGCGCGAGGCGCTGCCGGAGATGAGGGCGGCGGGGGATGGCGCCATCGTCAACGTGACCTCGATGGCCGGTCACCTGGGCCTGCCGGGGCACGCGGTCTACGCCGCCTCGAAGCACGCCATGATCGGGCTGACCGAGAGCATGGCGCTGGAATACAAGCCCTTGGGCGTGCGCATCCATTCGGTCGCGCCGGGCGCCTATCCGACCACCGCGTTCGGCGTCAATACCGACGATCGGCTGGAGGTGGGCGACGCCCAGCTCGTCGCGTTCTCCAAGCGCCTGCGGGCGCAGATGACTGCGGTAGGCGAGCAAATGGCGAACCAGGGCGGGAATCTCGCCGATCCGCAAGAGGTCGCCGACCGGATCTTCCAGTGCGTCACGGGCGATGCGCCGATCAACAATCCGACCGGCGCCGACGCGGCGATGCTGATTGCGATGATGGGGCAGGACAAGCGCCAGGTTTTCCTGGACCAGCTCGGCGCCATGCTCGTGCCCCCGTCTGCCGCCTGACCGGCCGTGCTCCTGACGACCTGATGGGCCGGTTCGCGAGGCTATGTGAGATGTCGAAGTCCCGGTCCCTCGTCAAATGGGGTGTCCCGGCCGCCGTCCTGATCGTCCTGATCGTCGCGGTGGCGGGCGCGCTCGCCACCCGCAAGACCTTCCTCGTGGAGATCTGGATCCCCGCCCCGCCCGAGGCGGTGTGGGAGGTTCTGATCGACACGCGGGCCTACCCGCAGTGGAACCCGGTCTTCGTCGAGGTCGACGGCGCCTATGCGGAGGGAGAGACGGTGCTGAACAGGGTCCGCGAGCCAAGCGGCGCCATCCTGGAAATGACCGCGACGGTGGAAACCCTTCTCCCGAGTGCGGAGCTGCGCCAGTCCGGGGGCATCCCCGGCATCTTGACCTTCGACCATCGTTGGCTTCTGGAGCCTGCAGATGGCGGAACGAAGGTCGTTCAGCACGAAGTGGACCGTGGCATCGGCCTCTGGTTCTGGAGCTCGGACTGGCTCGAGCCCGCCTATGCGGCCGCCAACGAAGCGTTGGCAGAGAGGGTGCGTTCAGAGATGGCGAAGCCGGGCAGCTGAGCTTCCGCATCTCGTCGAAGGGCTGGTTGCCACCGCCAGGGCATCGCGCCGGTTGCTCACTTCGGTCAATCCTGCAGCCTGTCAAGCGGCTGTCGAAGCGATCGTGTCGAACCTGCCCTTCCAGTGGCTACGCGGCGAGTGCCGGCTCCCGTTCGGCCTTCCAGTGCCATGTCGGCGACCGCGACCTGCAGGACGCCGCCGAGCGCATCGGAAAGACCATCGAGGCGGCGATGGGGACAGGCGAGTCGCCAGCAGCAGCACCGTCCTAAATGCACGCTGCACGGGCCAGGGTTTCGATGTTGATCGGCACCCAATGTTGACCCTATGGGGTCAAGCTATATCAACGACTTAGCACGCCGATCGGCGTCCAATCTATGCGCTGATCAAAAAGTACCGGTCGTCGACGGAGTCGAGCGCTGAGTGTTGGTCAGCACCGAATTGAAGGGCCGGATCATAAATCCGGCGGGGATAGATCGATGGTAAGTTGCTGGAGTTGATCGACGGAGAAATCGGCCCGTTCAAAGAGAGCGATCAGTTCTTCCTGCCGCGGCTGGCCGAAGACGACGCGATAAGCTGCGAGCTGCCGCTTCAAGCGATGAAAGGCCTTGACTTCCCTCGTATACGGCAGCAGTGGGACATGGCGCTCGACGCGACAATTGCCAGAAGCGATCCAGTGGGGAACGAGGTCAGAGTCACCGGCTTCCCGTGCTGCTTGATTGGCGCGATCGAAAATCAAAGTCCAGAGATCGTTGCCGGGTCGCCACGACTCAAGTGCAGCCTTGCCGTGGGCGGCCGCCACGTTGCGCCGGACGGCATGGCCCTTGTACCGGTGGACACGACCCTCACGCTGTTCAAGGTCGACCGGATTGCCCGGCAGGTTCCAGTGGACCAGGCGATGGCACCAGGGATGAAAGTCCAGCCCCTCCTGGCCGATCGAGGTGCTGGTTAGCACCAAGGGGCGGAACGGGCTGTTGAAGGCGGCGCGAACCATGTCCTCGCTGATGTTCTCGTCGTTCTCCGCGCGCAGATGACCGAAGCGAAGAGCGAACACCGTTCGGATCCGGATTTCCTTCGGATCGAGGTCGTCCGAGGCCAGGACTTCAAGAAAGCGGCCATGAACGCGTGATCTGACGGGGTGCACCGCGTTGACAAGCGTCTTGACGCATTCGCATGCGACCGCAGTGGCGTCTGCGGTGTCCGACCAGGCGTTTTGCTCCCACAGCAGGTGCCATTGTTCGTCGAGCACGGCCTGGAGATTGCCTTGGCAGCAATACTCCAGGACCAGCCGCCAGTAATATGTATCGTTGCGCGAAGCCTTCTTTCCGGCGGAGAGCTGGCGCATCAAAGAAATGACCGCGGGCTGGTTGAACAGGCTCCAGAAGGCGTCGGCGATCGTGACGGCGAGCCTGCGGCGGGTATCGAGTGTCAGGCCGGGCGCGGCATCGAGGCTGCGCAGTGCCAGGATCGCGGGTGCGCCAAGGGCGACCTCGGTCAGAAGATCGGCGAGGCCAGGCGGACGGCGGCCTAGCTGCTCAAGTGGCAGGTTGAGGAGGTCGTCGACATAGGCGCCGAACAGCTCGGGATTCGGTCTCGGCAGGGACTTGTCGTCGTTGAACGCCGCAACGTTTCCGTCCCGCCATGCCTCCAGGAAGGTCCGCAATTCCGGGTCGAGGAGCAGCGGCGCTACCCATTCCCAGCGGTCGTCGACGGGACGGTCCTGCGGGTCCGGGATGTCCGGGGCCGACAGCAGGTGCTCCACGGCGTGGCGGACCCACTTGCGACGGTCGTGCCCGGGAGGGGCGTTCAGCGGATGCGCCCGGTCGGCAAGCGGCAGGCATGGCAGGAGAAGAAGCAGAAGACGATGGCGAGACCTGACTCTCGCAGCGGACTGGGTGAGACGCAGCAAGGAAACCTGCTGCCTTGCCGGATTCTCGTAGTTACGGATCCGACCTCCCGTCATGCGTCTCTCGGCCTCGTAGCTGAGGACGGCGCTGACAACGTCCGGGACGACATTCCACGCCGAAAACAACAGTGACTTGGTGACGCCTGCCTTATCGTGGAAAGGGCCTTCGAGCGGCCAATAGGGCAGAGTCGGCGGTACCCAAAGAAGACGCCAGACGCCCGAGTCGAGTTGATCGTTTACCATCTCGCGCATCTTCGGATGCGCGGGATCGAGTTCGGACCACCGGTGCAAATCCTTGGCAGACAGGAAGGATTGACTGTGGGATCGCAGCACCGCGGCAACCGTGGAAGCAGACCGTTCGCGCGCCTCCTCGAGCCGGTCGTTGAACCTGTAGCCGCGCATGAAATGAACGAGGTAAGGGGCCGACTTCCAGTACGGCATCGGATCCCGGTCGCCGACGGCCTTGAACAGGGCGTCGGACGCGAGGTACTGGCGCACGTCCACCGGCTTGAGCGAGATCGTTGCTCCGGGCTCGCTCAGCATGGCGTCCCGCTCGTCGCTGGCGGCGACCCTCTCGGTCCTGGCCATCACGGCTCGAAGCGCATTCTCGACGTCCGTCTTTGTATCGGCGGCGGCCTGGAGCGAATCCCTGTCGCTGGGCCTCGCCCGTTTCAGGGCGTTGGCAAACCGGGTAAGATCCCAGGCCAGTCTTTCGACATTGGATTCCCGGCCGCCGAAAAGGAACCGTGTGGTGGCCAGGAAGTCCTCGTAGTGATCCTCCTGCTCAATCTCGGCGTCGGTCGTGTAGAGCTTGTAGGGCGTCGCCGAGAGGAGCAGGGTCGGGACGGGCCGGCCGTCATGCGCCTCGGTCTCGAACAGGGATTGCGCAAGCTCGGCGGCCGGGCTGCGCTGTTCTTCCCGGGTGTCGATCAGTGGCTTGAACCGCTGGAACTCGTCGAGGATGACCAGGTCCGGCTCGAGGGCCTGGATGCAAACGGCGGCGAGGATTTGCCGCAATTCGCCGATCAACTCGTCGCGTCCCCATCGGGCCTCGTCCGGCCAAGCCTTCCGATAGCGCTGGAACCAGGTGTCGAGGAGCTCGTGCAGCTTGAGCCGCAGGTCCGCCCGCTGCTTGAGTTCCTCGTCGAAGTCCCGCCGAATTCGGGGCTCGATCGGCAACTCTGTGTCGAGCCCCCGACGCCAGCCTTCCCGCTTGGTCACCCAGCCCTGCAAGAGATTCATCAATGGCGTTCGCCGCTCGACATGCGGGGACAAAAGATGAAACAGAAGTTCCCGTTCCCGGCGTTGGCCGCCGGAATGCCCCATTTCGAACGACGTGCGCGGCGTGAAGCTCACGAAGTTCAGCTTGTTGTCCATGAAGCCGGATCCGCCGTCGCCGGGCGCGAGCTCGGCGGCCAGCATGGTGAGACGCGTCGCCAGCGCGAAGGAGCGTTCGCTGGCGCCCCCGATCTGGAGTTTCGGAAGGTTGGCACGGGCGATGCTGGCGTTGCTGCAGATGTAGACGATATCGATGCGATCCACGTCGTCCCAGAGATGGTCGATCGCCCTAGCGATGATGCCGCGCGCGACCAGAGTCTTCCCCAGGCCGACCTCGTCGGCGACGAGGAAACGCGACGTGCTGTCTGCGTCCAAGTACAACCGCCGGAAGGCATGGTCGACGGTGCGGCGCTGGAACGGCTTCAGCGGTTTCAGGATCTCCTCGATACGGGGCCGGATCATGTGCGGCCGTCCTCGCGCAACGCCTCTTCCACAGCGCTCCAGAGGTTGAGGAAGGCGTCGGGGACGATGCGGCGGCCTTCCTCGGTGCTGCGGAAATCCTCGATCAGCCGGCGAACCGGCTCCAGGCGCTGGGGATCGCGTGAGGCGGCGCGAACGAGGCCCTCAAGAAGGGTCTCGTCACCCGGCACGTCGGACCAAGGTGCTCCATCGCCGTTTGCATCCCGGCCGTGCACCCAGTCGATCATTCCGTCGAGGCCGCCCAGCAGCGCGCGGAGAAAGGCCATGAAGCGCTCTGCATCGCCGATCAGGCTTCTGAGGACATGGTGCAGGCGGTCTTCGGGCATGCCCTCGACGGGGAGGCTGAGCGTGAGGGCGATGTCGTCGACCCCCGGCACGGAAACATGCAGACGGAAGGCTACGAGCCGGGTGAGACGCTCAATCGGCAGGGTCCAGACCAGGGGGAGTTCGAGCGGGAGGGCCTGTTCCTCGGCCAACGAGATCGGCCACGCCTTGACGTCCACATCGGGCGGTGAGTGGGGGAGAGAACCTTCGAGGCTCCAATTCCAGTTGGGGCCTGACGGAGAGCAGACGACATTGAGGTCGGCGTCGAGAAGCGCATCCCGGGCAGCCTCGATGCGCTCCAGCGCCTCTGCCATCTCGGCAGACTCGATCTCGGGCTCGCCGCGCCGGTATGGCTTGCAGAGTGTCTCGAATCCGGAGTCGAGGAAACGTCCGATGCCATATCCGCTGTTGCCGTTGCGGCGACCTTTGCGGGCGCTCAGGGCGGCCGTGACCTCGACGTTCCTGCCGGAGAATGCGGCAAAGGTTAGGTTCGCGGACCCCACCAGCCAAGTGACGTCCCAGCCGTGCTCTACCGCAATGAACTTGGCATGCAGCCCGGAAGGTCTGCTGCCGTTCTCGTCCTCCATTTCGTCGAGAGCGGCATCCGCGATCACGCAGACGCGACTCCAGCCCGCCAGCACGCTGTCGGGCAGCTTGTCCAGCTCTTCCCGGGAGCTCACCAGCATGCGCTGGCCCTCGCCCATCCCTGCGACCGAATTCAGCGCCGTACTTCCGACGAAGGGAGCAACAGCGATCATGTCGTATCCGTCGGAAATCGGCTGCCACAGCCGACCGGCTGCCTCTCGCCCGCTGATGCCAAGGACATGGAACTGGATGGGATTGTCGAAGAAGCCGTCGGGCGCCGCGAAGGCGGTTCGCGCGACCTCCTCGGCCAGGACCTGGACCTTGTCGGTGACGGAAGGAGACAGCGATTCCTCGCACAGGGCGGGGAGGTGCCTGATCAGCTCGGCAAGTGGGCGGCTTCCTGGAGTCTGCCGCCTGGGCTTGGGTGACCCTTCGCTCGCCAGTGCGATGTCCCAGGAACGGTCGAATGTGAGGTTCCGCGACAGGACGGCGACACGTATCAGAATCGCTCCGTCTTCAGACATGAAGCGCAGCACCCAGACCTTGGGGTGGAACGCCCCGCGGCCTGGCGCGCGCACGGGATGCACGCTCGGTTCCAGCATCGTATAGAGCTCACGCCTCTGGCGGGGAATGGCGATACCGGCCCGATCCACGAAGACGTGGATTCGTTCGCCCGCCCGGCGCAAGGCCTCGAGGAGGAGAAGGGGCTCTGCGAGCAGTTCCTCCAGCCCGTTATCCGCCCGCGCGACAAGACCCAAAGGCAACGCGAGCAACGCGTCCAGATCGAGGGTGTAGGTCGTCAGTAAGGCGAAATCGAGGTCGTAGCCGGCCGGCGGGCGAAGTAGATCGAAGGCGACGGTTCTGGAGTCGGGTGAGAGCATCAGGCCGCGAGCCCTCCGTGCAGGTCGAGCAGCATCCGGCTGACACGATGCCAGCGGAAGTTCATCCGCCCGACTCCGACCCGTCCGCTCCAATCGAGGAGACGAGCGGGGTTGTGAAGCCTCGCCCGCGACCCCTTGAGCTGCTGTTCCCGAGTCTCGATCAAGTCACGCAGCGTGCGGTCATCCGCGATCGCAGTCGGCCCGACTTCGGGAAGGCGCGTCGACCAGGCCTCGACGAATGGGCGCTGCAAACGGGGAACGTGGACGTGGCGGGATCGGGCGAAGGTCCAAAGCCTGGCCGGATCGAATGACTCCTCATCGGCTTCCTGAGCCGCCCATTCGTCGATTTCCTGCCTGTACCGTTCGACCGCTTCGCCGTCGCCGCCATGTTCGGAAAGGAATCGCTCGGCCAGTAACAAATTGTAGAGCAGCGGCATGCCCTCAACGTGGAGAGAGAAACGGCGGGCGAGTTCTATCGTGACCGTGAAATCGGCATGGGCATGCGTCGCGGCGCTGTCATCCCAGAAGCAGCCGTCCGACGGCGCATCCGATCCCTCTCGAGCCATCCACGCGAGCAGCGAGCCTGCACAGCGCTCCTCCAGCCGTCCCTGAAGAAAGGCCGCCTCCTCTCGAGTCAGGTCGAAGGAAGCTTCATGGGGAAACTCCGGCGGGGGAGCAGGCAAACGGGGATGCCAGTTCGGCTGGCGGGTACGGACAATGCCCGGGTCGTCCGCGGTCTCTTCCGCGCCGCTGCCGCGCAAAAGGCCCGTGAAGTGGGTGTGGTACCAGCTGAGAGGACGCGGGCTTTCAGCGGGGATCGGGGTCTGATCCGCTCGGATTAGTCGATGTTTTGTGGAGGGTGCCCCCCGGCGAACTTGCAAGAATTTCGCCGGGGGGCTTTGTCTCGGTGACAGTCCAAATCTCCAGAG
>JAJDVB010000182.1 GCA_022826345.1 Alphaproteobacteria bacterium | reverse complement strand
CGGGGCCAGAGGGGCTCGGCAAAGACAACCCGGATCATGGCGTAAGACAGTGCAAACAGAACGCCCCCGCCAAACCCCTGCACGGTGCGGCCGATCAACAAGACGGGCATGGAGGGCGCAATCGCGCAGATGACGGCACCTACCGCAAAGACGACGGTTGCAAATCGATATCCGCCGCGAGGGCCGAGAGAGGCAAGAAGGCGCGGGCTGAGGGCCGAGCCCATGATCGACGCGAGGATGAACAGGCTGGTGTTCCATGCGTAGTAGTCGAGGCCGCCGATGTCCGCGACGACTGACGGCAGGATGGTGATCGTCACGTAGACGTTCACCGCATGGAGGGCGACGCCGCCGGCCAATGCGAGCGATCGAAGGGCGTTTCGTCCGCGCAGGAGGTCACCCCAACCGGCGGTGGCTTGATCAGCCAATGCTCTCGTCCTCTGCCTTGGTGCTAACCCGGAGTCAGGGTGTGGCCTCGGGCGACGGCGGCCGGCCTCCCCCTGTGGCGGATGAATGGCGCGGACTCGGCCTCAGACCACGGCAAGCATTCCAGCAAATGCCCCGAACCATGGTGCGATGCAGGGCTCGCGGCTTATGCGCCAGGATCGCACCCTGCAACGTGAGAGTGCGCGGGCCACGGCGGTCATGCGCAGGACCGACAGGCAGGCGCAATGCGATCCGGTGAGTAAGACCATGCTCCCCGCGCGTGGCCGCATGAGGCGCGCACACGACGCGGTCTCAACGCACGACACGGCCTCCTGTGCGCGAGACCTTTCAGGCTCAAGCAACCTCCCACTTTTCCCACCCGACTGCCCTCTATCCCGCACAATCCCGCCAAATCCCGCCCAAAAATTTTCTGTCTCCATCCCGGATAGCGGGTCGGGATCGTGACTACGACGCTATGGCTCCCGCCCCAGCACCGCCATCAACTCGCGCCACTCGCGCTTGGAAAGACCGCTGTTCTCCTGCTCGACCGCTTCGCCCGCCAGCATGCGCTTGACCACGTCGAGCCCACCTTTCGAGAGCGACGCGGCGTCCATCCCATAATCCCGGAAGGCTTCGTAGGTCGCCGGCACCCAGCGCGCGACGATCTTGTCGAGGATCACCTCCGCATAGGCACGGATTTCGTACTGGGCGTGATCGTCCGCCCGCAGCGAGAGAAAGTGCAGCAGGTTGTGCAGGTCGATCTTCCAGTAGAACTGGGTGTAGTAGTTGACCGGCAGCGCCGCGCGGGCGAGCTCACGGGCGAGGCCGGCGCGGTCGGGATCCTTCGGCTCGCCCGAGTCGTCCTCGTTGAGCAGGTTCTTGTAGACGCCGTAGGCGCGGGTCGAAATCCAATCGAGGCGTGAGAGCGCCTGGCGGGCCTCCGCGTCCGTCAGCGCATCGTCCCGGCCCTGCTTGTTGGAGCCCGACTGCGCGGCGAGCGCTAGGCGTTTGTCCGGTGCGTCCACGGCCCCGAACAGGTCGTCCATGCCACTGCTTGTGGCCCGCTGACGACCGATCTGCTCCTCGTGCACCGATTGCAGATGGGCCGCGTCCGGCACGTAGAACTCGCGGTCCAGCCTGGAGTAGCGCGCGGAATACTCGTTGACGCTGGCGGTGCGGTGGCGGAGCCATTGGCGCGCGACGAAGATCGGCGCCTTGATGTGCAGCTTGAGCTCGCACATCTCGAAGGGCGTGGTGTGGCGATGGCGCAGGAGATAGCGGATCAGCGCGCGATCCTCCCGCACATGCCGCGTGCCCGCGCCGTAGGAGACCCGCGCCGCCTGCACGATGGCGGAATCGTCCCCCATGTAGTCGATCACGCGGACGAAGCCGTGATCGAGCACATCGAAGCGCTCGTAGAGGATCGACTCCAGGGCCGGCACCGTGGCGCGCCTGGTCTCGTGCGAGGTAGCGCGTTGGGCTTCGATCTCCGCCCGCTTGTTGTCGTCAATCGGCACGGTGAGGGGCATCCCCGGCGAGGTGAAGCGGAGGTCCGCGCTGCGATCATACCCCGCTCCCGCAACCAAGTGCACAAACGCCGCGGCCACTTCCCAAACGCGCCCCGAGCACCTATATTGTTGGGGTCGGCGGGAGACCGTCGACTATGGCGATAAACGCTGCTCGGAATAAGCGTTGCGGACCCGGGGGCAGTACCCGGCGCCTCCACCACCCTTTGGGCAGGCGGCCCAAGTTGCGGGGGCGAACCAGGATCGACGTGCGTGGTAAAGGTGTGGTTTTCGCCCGGCATGGTACCGCCGTTATCGGGCCAACTCAGAGGTGCGAACGACAACGAAGTCGCACTCGCTGCTTAGCATCGCTAGGTAAGCGCGGCTTGGGGGGCGCCGGGCAACAGAAGCCCCCCGCTAACCTGGAATTCCCGACGAGGCCGTGACCGTGGCGAGGCTTCCGGGCTAAGCTAGCCGGCGCCTCCGAACGCGGGTGATTGGGGGCATCGGGCAACAGCAGCCTCGGTTGAGCGAGCGGACACGGACGCGGCAATGAGCAAGGACCTCATCGGTTACAACACATTGGTCGAGAACGGCCTGCGCTCGGTGGTCCGCGAGGCGCTCCGCCGGGTCGCAGAGGAGGGCTGGCCCGGCACCCACCACGCCTACATCACCTTCAAGACCGCAGCCCCCGGCGTCGAGGTGCCGGATTTCCTGCACACGCGCTACCCGGACGAACTCACGATCGTGCTTCAGCACCAGTTCTGGGACCTGGCGGTCGAGGACGATTCCTTCTCCGTGACGCTGAGCTTCAACAAGGTAGGCCAGCGAATCGTCGTCCCCTTTGCGGCGCTTACCAGCTACGCCGACCCCTCGGTCAAGTTCGGCCTGCAGTTCGGGGTCGCGCCGGAGGCGCGCGGAGAGATGACCGCGCCGGAAGCGGGCGAAAAACCAGCGAAGCGGAAGACCCGCGGGAAAAAGGCCGAGCCGGAAGATCGCGCAACAGGGTCGGTGCCGGCGGCGGGTGGGGAAAAGGCCTCGCCGGAGGCGGAGGACGATGCGGACGCGCAGGACGCGAACGGCGAAAAGGTCGTGGCGCTCGACCACTTCCGCAAGAAGTAGCTACTCCTCCCACTCCAGATTGCCGCAGACCCCGATCAGTTGCCCTGTGATGTTGCGCGCCGAGTCCTGCGCCAGGTAGAACGCGGCGTCGGCAACCTCCTCGCAGCTAATCAGCGAACGCGTGGAGATGAAGCTCACGTAGCGCTCGTGCGCTTCTTCGACCGTCTGCCCCCGCTCCTTCGCGAGGTGCGCGATCAGGCGCCGCCCGCGCGGGTTGTCGATGATGCCGGGCAGGATGGCGTTGCAGCGGATGCCGGAGGGGCCGAGCTCGCGCGCGAGGTTCATGGTCATGCCGTCCACCGCGCACTTGGTGGTGATGTAGGAAGTCCTGAGCGGCATCCCCACCCGCGTGGACGCGCTGGAAATGTTGATGATCGTGCCGGAGCCCTGCGCCTTCATCACCGGCACGGCCCGCTTGATGCAGTGAAACATGCCGTTGAGGTTGACGTCGATCACCCGCTGCCACTCGTCGTCCTCGATCTCCTCCACGGGCGCGCGCGGGCCGCTGATGCCGGCGTTGTTCACAAGCACGTCGAGCCCGCCGAGGGTCGCGAGCCCTTCCTCGAACCAGCGCGCGACGGCTGCGGCCGAGCCCACGTCCGCGATGCTGCCGGACATGCCGGGGTTCGCGCCGAGCACGTCCCCGAGGCTCTCGTCGGTCACGCAGCAGATATGGACACGGGCGCCGGCGGCGTGGAAGCGCTCGGCCACGGCGCGGCCGATGCTGCGGCCGGCACCGGTGACCATCACCCTCTGTTGCATGTCGCTCGCCATGGCACGCTCCCGGTCTCCCTAAGATGACGGCGCGAGGATAGGGTGGCGGCCAGTGCGCGCCAAATCCCTCATGCTGTCGCCGGGTTCACTTGGACGTGACACGGGCACGGGCTTTTGCACCGCGCACCGGGCACCATATGTTCATTGTCGGCTCCCGACCGTGCCTCGCACACCTCGGTCAACGCGAAGGTCTTCCCATGGGCGAACCCAAGCACATGACGCCTGACGAGTTCCGCCGCTGTGGGAACGAGGTCGTCGAATGGATCGCCCGCTACATGGAGGAGGTGGAGCAGTATCCCGTGCTCTCACAAGCGGAACCGGGATCGGTCCGTGCCCGTTTGCCAGGCGCCGCGCCCGAGCAGGGCGAGCCCTTCGCCGAAGTGCTGCGCGACATCGACGAGATCGTGCTCCCCGGCCTCACCCATTGGCAGTCGCCCAACTTCTACGCTTACTTCCCGGCCAACGCCTCCGGCCCCTCGATCCTGGGCGACCTCCTCGCCGCCGGGCTCGGGGTGCAGGGCATGATCTGGGCGACGAGCCCGGCCTGCACCGAGCTTGAGACTCATGTGCTCGACTGGTTGGTTGACCTGCTGGGGCTGCCGGAGGGCTACCGATCAAGCACGGCCGGCGGCGGTGTGATCCAAGACAGCGCATCCAGCAGCACGCTCACCGCGCTCATCGCCGCGCGCGAGCGGGCGAGCGCCGGTGCGGTCAACGAGCATGGCGTTGGCCGAGGTCCAGGTGGCGCGGAGGGGCCGCGGCTCACGGTCTACACCTCCCGCCACGCCCACTCCTCGATCGAGAAGGGAGTGAAGATCGCGGGCCTGGGGCGCGACAGCCTGCGGCTCGTCGACGCCGACGAAAGCCACGCCATGCGCATCGACGCGCTGGAGGCCGCGATCGCCGCGGACCGCGCGGCCGGCGCCGTGCCCGCCATGGTGTGCGCGACCGTGGGCACCACTTCCTCCGGTGCCGTGGACCCGCTCAGCGCCATCGGCGCGCTCTGCCGCCGCGAGGGCATCTGGCTCCACGTCGATGCCGCGCACGCCGGCAGCGCCACCATCTGCCCGGAGCACCGGGGTCTCATCGACGGGCTGGAGCACGCCGACAGCTACACCTTCAACCCGCACAAGTGGCTGCTCACCAACTTCGATTGCAGCTGCTTCTGGGTCGCGGACCGCGCCGCGCTGATCGAGGCGCTGAGCGTGCTCCCGGAATATCTGCGCAACCGTGCGACCGAGTCGGGCGCGGTGATCGACTACCGCGACTGGCACATCCCGCTCGGCCGCCGCTTCCGCGCGCTCAAGCTCTGGTTCGTGATCCGCCATTACGGCGCGGAGGGATTGCGCGCCCATGTCCGGCACTGTGTCGCGCTGGCCGACCGGTTTGCCTTGCTGGTGGAGGAAGCTGCGGATTTCGAGCTGGCCGCGCCGGTCTCGGTCGGGCTGGTGTGCTTTCGCCACCGCGCGGGCGATGCGTTCAACGAGGCCTTGATGAACCGGCTCAACGAATCGGGCGCGCTCTACCTCACCCACACCCGGCTCGACGACCGGCTCGTGCTGCGCCTTGCGGTCGGCTCGCCCGCGACCCGTCAAGAGCATATCGAGAGAGCCTGGGCTCGCATCGTCGAGACGGCGGGCGCGCTCTCAGCCGAACGGTTCCCCGACTGAGCGACACGAAGGCGCGCGCCACCGGCCGCCGGCGTGGTAAAGGAGGCCCGCAACCGGAGAGGGCACGGCCATGACCGACACATCGGCGGAAACCCGGCGCGAGACGGACTCGATCGGCGCGATCGATGTGCCGGTCGACGCCTACTGGGGCGCGCAGACCCAGCGCAGCCTGCAGAACTTCAGGATCGGCGGCGAGCGCATGCCGGCGCCGCTGATCCGCGCGCTCGGCATCGTCAAGCAGGCGGCGGCGCGGGTGAACGTCGAGGCCGGGCTGCTCGATGCCGAGGTTAGCTCTGCGATCGACGAGGCGGCCGGTGAGGTGATCGCGGGCGCGCTCGACGATCACTTTCCGCTCGTCGTCTGGCAGACCGGCTCGGGCACCCAGAGCAACATGAACGCTAACGAGGTGATCGCCAACCGGGCCTGCGAAATCATGGGCCAGCCGATGGGCCAGAAGACACCGGTCCACCCCAACGACCACGTCAACCGCAGCCAGTCCTCCAACGACACCTTCCCGACCGCGATGCACATCGCGGCGGTCGAGCAGTGCCATCGCCTGCTGCTGCCGGCGCTGGAGCATCTACAGGGCGCACTCGCCGCGAAGTCGGAGGCCTTCGCGGAGATCGTGAAGATCGGCCGGACCCACTTGCAGGACGCGACGCCGCTCACTCTCGGCCAGGAGTTCTCCGGCTACGCGACGCAGGTGGAATACGGGATCGAGCGGGTGCGCGCCGCGCTGCCCAGGCTCTGCGCGCTCGCTCAGGGTGGCACCGCCGTCGGCACCGGGCTCAACACCAAGGCGGGCTTCGATGCCCGTTTCGCGGCCGAGGTCGCGGCGCTCACCGGCCTTCCGTTCCGTACCGCCGAGAACAAGTTCGAGGCCATCGCCGCGAACGACGCCGTGGTCGAGATGTCGGGCGCACTCAACACCGTCGCCGCCAGTCTGATGAAGATCGCGAACGACATCCGGCTGCTGGCGTCGGGCCCGCGCTGCGGCTTTGGCGAGCTTGAGCTTCCCGCCAACGAGCCCGGCTCCTCGATCATGCCGGGCAAGGTCAACCCGACCCAGGCGGAGGCGCTCACCATGGTCGCGGCCCAGGTCATGGGCAATCACGTGGCCATATCGGTGGGCGGCGCCAACGGCCACTTCGAGCTCAACGTGTTCAAGCCGGTGATGATCTACAACCTGCTGCAGTCGATCCGCCTGATCGGCGACGGCGCCCGCAGCTTCACCGACAACTGCGTGGCCGGTATCGAGCCGAACCGCGCGCGCATCGATCAGTTGCTGCACGAATCGCTGATGCTGGTGACCGCGCTCAACCCCCACGTCGGCTACGACAACGCCGCCAAGATCGCGAAGAAAGCCCATGCCGACGGCACGACGCTGAAGGTAGCCGCGCTCGCCCTCGGCGTGGTGAGCGAGGCCGACTTCGAGCGCTGGGTCGATCCCGCCAGGATGACCGGCCCGACGCCGTAACCGGGATTTCTCACCGGAAGCGTCCCCGGACAAGGACTTCGTTTGTGCGCCCCGTCCGTTCCTTGCGTGCGTCCGGAGGCCGGTGATACGTTCGCGCCGCGCTGGTACCCGCGTACGGGCGGGTCTTCGCGTTCGCGAAGTCTGATTTGACGAACCCAAGCATCCAAACATTGGCGAAAAGGGGAGATTGGCTGATGAAGCTCCGCGCAACAGCACTGGCAGTTACAGGGGCGCTCATGCTTGTGAGCGGCACCGCACTCGCTCAAGGCGGCCTCGAGGCCCAGAGTGAGGAAACCGTCTTCTTCCGCGGCTGGCAGTACAAGACCGACATCGTCCAGGACAATGTCGACCGCTACAACGGCGAGCAAGGCGGCAACGTCGATTACGCGACCGTCACCGGCGACTACCCGGCGATCATGGAGCAGAACCTGATGGCGGGCGCCGAGCTCGACGTGCTCTACGCCAACCCGTCGCAGGCCGGCCGCTATTTCGACGGCGGCTGGATCATGCCGGCCGAAGCGCTGTCGAACATCGACGAGATCAAGGCGGACATGTACCCCAACATCCTCGATGCCTGGACCTACAAGGGCCAGCTGCTGGGGCTCTCCTACTTCGTCAGCACGCGCGGGGTGATGCACGTCAACCTGAAGAAGTACTACGAGCTCGGCTTCACCGATGCCGACTTCCCGGCGAACTGGGACGCGCTCTACGACCAGCTCTACGAGATGCGGGATAAGGGCCTCGAGCAGCCCTTCCTGCCGCACTGGATCAACGAGTGGTACGGCATCTCCTGGGCCTTCGACTTCGAGGTCATGAACCGGGGCGGTCAGGTTGCTCATCCCGACAATCACGCACCGCTGCTGACCACCGATGCCGACGGCGCGGCCTACAAGACTCTCGAGGACTGGAAGCGCATCTGGAACGACGGCCTCGTGCCGGAAGAGGTGCTGACCTACAACGAGAGCTCCTACATCGACGCCTATGCGTCAGGGCGCTACGTCTTCAGCCCGCAGCAGCTCTACGATCTGGAGACGTTCAACCGCGAGGACCGCTCGCAGATTGCCGGCCACGCCAGCCTCCTGCCTTATCAGGGGCAGAGCTGGGGCCTGCTCGATTCCGCCGTCTACCTGATGACCAGCCGGGAACGGAGCGACGGCCACACGGACGATGTGAAGCGCTTCGCGAGCTGGTACGGCTATCAGGACCAGACCGGCAACGTCTTCGTCGGCAACCGCTGGATGCAGGAATCCATGCTCTTCTCCGGCTACAAGTCGGTGATGGAGAGCGACGCAGCGGCCGAGCGGATGAAGAACGCCCTCGCGCGCGAGCAGGACATCGCGGCGGTGCTCGAGGTCTATGCCGCCACGCCCTACCCGAAGGGCATCTGGAGCGTCGTCTGGGCCGAGGAGTTCAACAGCTGGCTCAAGGAGACGCTGCAGGAGTACCTGCAGGACGACGGCGACATCGTAGAGACCATCGAGGCGATCAACGAACAGATCGTCGATCTGAACAACAAGTACGGCCTCTAGTGCTGACGTGCCGGCGGGCGGCTCGATAGGGCCGTCCGCCGGCGCGATTTCTCTGTTCCGATGAGCCTCAAGCAGCGCACCACCGAGCTATCCAACTTTCAATTCTCTCTGCTGCTCGCGCTGCCGGTTCTGGTCTTCCTGGTTCTGGTCGTCGCCTATCCGCTCGGCTACGCGCTCTGGATGAGCGTTCATGAAATCAGCTTCTTTGGCGGCTACAAGGCGACATTCGTCGGTGCCGAGAACTACGCTGACGTCATAGGCGACCGGAAATTCAAGAAGTCGCTCTGGATCACGGTCCGGTTCACGCTGGAATCGGTGGCGCTGGCGATGGTGATCGGTCTGCTGATCGCCCTGGTGCTCAACCGCCCGATGCGCTTCGCCGGTCTGGTGCGCACCATCGTGATCCTGCCCTGGTGCA
This sequence comes from Alphaproteobacteria bacterium, assembly GCA_022826345.1. Next base: position 14,826 of record JAJDVB010000182.1, on the reverse strand, counting down.
TCTCGCTATACGGCACCGGAGTCATCTTCTCTTATCTCGCCAAGGGGCAGACCGGCATCGGCACCGCCATCGCCTACGCGCTGGGGATCGAAGAGGCGGTGAACGTCGTCAACCGCCAGTGGGTGATCGAGGTGCTGGCGGTCGGCAATGCGTGGAACATGGCGCCGCTGGTCGCGTTCTTCCTGCTCGCCAACCTCAAGACGATTCCGAGCCGGCTCTACGACCTCGCCGCCATCGACCGCATGTCCCGGCTGGAGACATTCCTGAACGTCACTCTGCCGCCGCTTCGCTTCACGCTCTTCGTCTTCACCTGCATCACGACCGTGCTCTCGATGAAGCTCTTCGACTTCATCTTCGTCCTCTCAGGGGGCGGGCCGGGCACGGCATCGTCGACCCTCACCTACCGCATCTACAAGGAGAGCTTCAAAGACCTTGACCTCGGCTACGGCGCGGCCATGTCCTTCATGCTGCTGGCGCTGATCCTGGGCACGACGCTGCTGCTCTACGCCTTCTGGGGGCGGCGGGAGGCCCGGTCGATATGAGGATTCGCCTCTCCTCGATCTGGTCATGGCTGGCTCTGGCGGTCGTCGTGATCTGGACCCTGCTGCCGATTTACTGGTTCCTGAAGAACTCGCTGCTGACACCCGACGAGATCGCGCGCTTTCCGCAACCCCTCTATCCCCTGGAGCCGACGCCCGCCGCCTTCTTCAACATCTTCGGCATTGATTACGAAATGGCCGACGGCTTGGTTCGCCGTGGCTCGGGCCAGGCCAATCAGATCATCCGGGGTCTCGGCAACAGCCTCATCGTCTCGGCGGTCGTCACGGTCGTGACGCTGTTCGTGGTGCTGCCGCTGGCATACGTCTTCGCGCGCCTCGACTTTCCGCACAAGAACAAGCTCTTGTTCGCGATCCTGCTGGCGGTGGCGCTGCCGCCGGTCTCGACCCTCATCCCGTTCTACGCCATGTACGTGCGGCTCGGTCTCTCCGGCACGCTGGTGGGCCTCATCATCGTGACACTCACGATCACCATTCCCTTCGTGACCTGGATGTTGATCGGGTATTTCCGCAACCTTCCGCAGGTGGAGCGGCTGGCCCGCATCGACGGGTTCTCGCGCTTCGAAACCTTCGTCAAGATCATCGTGCCGCTGGGACGAAGCGGCGTCGCGGTGTCGGCGGTCATCGCCTTCCTGTTCTCCTGGAACGAGTACACCTATGCGCTGATGCTGGTGAACGGCACCACCGCGAACACGCTGCCCACCGCCATATCCGGCTTCCTGTTCCAGCATCCGGAGCCGTCCCACCTCGCTGCGGCGGTCGTGCTGACCATGGTGCCGCCGGCACTGGTCGCGTTCTTCCTGCAGCGGCACATTGCCGAAATGAACCTCGTCGACCCGGTCCGCTGAGCCATGTCCCGTATCCAGCTCCAAAGCCTGCACAAGACCTTCCATCGCCACGTGGCCGTGCGCGAGCTCAATCTGACGATCGAGAACGGTGAGCTCCTGGTGCTGCTGGGGCCGTCGGGCTGCGGCAAGACCACCACGCTCAACTGTATCGCGGGCCTGGAAGCGCCAACGTCAGGGCGCGTCCTGTTCGACGACGAGGACGTCACCGCGGCTTCCCCGCACCAGCGCAACATCGCCATGGTGTTTCAGTCGTCGCTGCTCTACCCGCACATGACAGCGCGGCAGAACATCCGCACCAGCCTTGCCAAGCAGAGACTGGATCGGAGGGAGGCGGACCGGCGGATCGAGGAGGCCTCGTCGATCCTCGGCATCGAAGCGCTGCTGGACAAGCTGCCGAGCCAGCTCTCCGGCGGCGAGCGCCAGCGCGTCGCCACCGCCAAGGCCATCGTCCGCCAGCCAACGGCCTTTCTTCTCGACGAGCCGCTTGCCGCACTCGACGCCGCGCTCCGCCTCACGCTTCGCGCCGAGTTGGTCAACCTGCAGAAGCGGCTGGGGACCACCATGATCGTCGTCACCCACGATCAGGTGGAGGCGATGACCATGGGGGACCGCATTGCGGTCATGAACGAAGGCCGCCTGGAGCAGATCGGCACGCCGGACGAGATCTACAACCGCCCGGCTACGCTCTTCGTTGCCGGCTTCGTGGGCTCGCCCCCGATGAATTTGATCGCAGGCGAGATCGCCGCGCAGGAAGGCCGGACACCCTTCGTCGCGAGAGACTTCACATTCGCGCCGGGCACACCCGTCGGCGCTGCCGGGCCGGCAACGCTCGGGGTGCGGCCGCAGCATCTGCACATCCAAGCAGATGCTACAGAGGCCGCGATTCCGGTCACGGTCTTCGCCGTGGAGCATCTCGGGCGGGAATCGGTGGTCATTCTCGAAGACGGCGACCGCAACAAACTGCACGCCCTGGTCGAGCCCGGCTTCGCGGGCCGCGTCGGCGACCGGCTCCATGCGGCACCCGATCCCAGGCACTGTCTGCTGTTCGATGAGGCAGGGCGGGTCCTCTCCCACCCCGAGCACGAAGAGAGCCGATCTCGGTGACGCCGGGGCCCCAGTAGCGCGTCCGACTTCGACGGACGCGTGACAAGCTGCGCCCGCGGTCGAGAAGTGCTTAGCCCGGCACGATCATGGTGCCGGTGCCGTGTTCGGTGAAGAGCTCCAGCAGGATCACGTGAGGCACGCGGCCGTCCAAGATATGGGCGGCCCCGGTTGAGCGCTCGATCGCCGCAAGGCAGGTTTCGAGCTTCGGGATCATGCCGCCGCTGACAGCGCCACCGCTGAGCATCCGCTGCGCCTCGCCCGCGGTCATTTGGCTGATGAGCGCGCCGTCGCCGTCGAGGACGCCGGGAACGTCGGTGAGCAGCAGCAGCTTGATGGCGGAGAGCGCGGAGGCAATCGCGCCGGCCGCCGTATCGGCGTTGATGTTGTAGGTCTCGCCGCCGGCGCCCACACCGATCGGCGCGATAACCGGGATGATGTCGGACTCGCCCAGGTGGTCGAGCAGCCCGATGTTGACGCGCTCCGGCTCGCCGACGAAGCCGAGGTCCACCACGCGCTCGGCGCCGGTCTCGGCATCCCGCGTGCGCCGCTCGAGCGGCGACGCCTCGATGAGTCGGCCGTCCTTGCCGCTGAGGCCGATCGCGGTGCCGCCTTCCGCGTTGATCGTGGTGACGATCTGCTTGTTGATGGAGCCGGCGAGCACCATCTCGACGACCTCGATCGCCGCCGCGTCGGTGACGCGCAGGCCGTCGACGAAGTCGCTCTCGATCCCCAGACGGGCGAGCATCTTGGCGATCTGCGGGCCGCCGCCGTGGACCACCACCGGGTTGATGCCGACCTGCTTCAGCAGCACGACGTCGCGCGCGAAGCTCTGGGCGAGCGCAGCGTCGCCCATGGCGTGGCCGCCATACTTGATGACCACGCTCCGGCCCGCGAAGCGCCGCATGTAGGGCAGCGCCTCGGAGATCGTGGCCGCGGTGCGCAGCCAATGTTTGGTGTCGCTGATGCGCTGCATGGGGTGCCCGGTCGGTCGCAGGTGCCGGCGCGGTACGGGGCGCCCGCCGGCGGCGGATGACTAGCCTATTCTCTCCGTCGTGGCCAGCGCCGCGAGGTGGCTCCTGAGCGCTGCGATGCCATCGCCAGTGCGCGCGCTGGTGGCGATCAGCGAGGGATAGGCGGCGACGTGGGCGGCGAGCGCCGCCTCGATGGCGGCGACCTGAGCTGCTAGGGCCTCGGGCGCGAGCTTGTCGCACTTGGTCAGCACCGCGAGGAAGGAGACGGCGCTCTGATCGAAAGCCTCCATGACCGGCTCATCGGCTGCGGTGATGCCGCGCCTTGCGTCCAGCAGCAGGCAGACCCGGCGAAGTGTCGGCCGGCCGCGCAGGTAGGCCTCCGCCAGCCGGGTCCAGGCCTTGATCTTGGTCTTGGAGGCGGCGGCGTAGCCGTAGCCCGGCAGGTCCACGAGCATGAGCCGGCCGTCGAGGTCGAAGAAGTTGAGCTCCCGCGTGCGCCCCGGCGTGTTGGAGGTGCGCGCGAGCGCGCGGCGCCCGGTCAGCGCGTTGACGAGGCTCGACTTGCCCACGTTGGAACGACCGGCGAAGGCGATCTCGGGGAGCGCGGGAGCGGGCATGCCGTCGAGCCCGGCGACGCCTGCGACGAAGCGGCAGGGCCGCGCAAACAGCCGCCTACCAGCCTCTAGCGCCGCCGCGCGCGCTTCCGCGTTCTCTGCCGTCTCGGCCTCGGCCGGTCCTGGCTCGTCCATTCGCCGCCGTCAGCGGATGCGCCGGGAGCTGCCTCCTGCGTGGACGCGTCGCCGTCCCCGGCCGCATCCCCGCTCACCGCCTCAGCCTCGTGGGCCGGCGCCTCATCGGCAGGGGCTGCGTCAGCGGGCGCCGCATCGCCGTCTGCGTCGGTGGGAGCGTCTCTCTCCTCGGTGGCGCGGGCGGCGGCGCGCTCCGCCCTGCGCTGCCTGCGCGATTTCTGGGGCTTTGCCTTGGGCGCCGGCGCGCTCGTGGGCCGCGGCGCATCTTCAGCCGGGGGAATCCCGAGGCCAGCCTTCAGGCGATCCATCAGGCCTGCGGGCTGGTCGGCTGAGGGCGCGGCCTTGCGCTGGCGCGCGACCTTCTGCCTCTGCTTGCGGGCCTGGGCCTTCTTTCGTGCGATGCGTGCCCGCTCGAGGGCGGCGCGCTTGGCCGGCGACATGGTGCTCCGGCTCTCGCCCTTCGCCTCGTTCTTCGCCTCGCCCTTGCGCTCGGCGCGTGGGCGGGCGGCGCTCTTGGCACGCGTCTTCTGCCCACCGCCCGATTCTGAACGCCGGGTCCGTGCCGAGCCCTCCGCCTTTGCGCTGCCACCCGACGCCTGCGTTGCGCCGGACTTGCGGCGGGGTGCCTCGCCCTTGCGCGCGGCTCCCTCGCGGCGCGGCTCTCTCTCTTGGCGCGGAGCGCTGTCACGCCGCGCTTGGCTGGTCCGGGGCTGGGACTTGCGGGCCCGGGCGGCGGTGTCCCGCTGCGTCGTCCCCTCGCGACGAGCCGTGTCCTCGCCCGCGGCACGCGCGCTTTCTTTGGCCGGATCGGCGCGCTTGGTCTTCTTGCGGGCCGACCGGCTGGGCTTCAAGAGCGTGCCCTTCTCCGCCGCCTCCTTGATCTTTTTGATCTTCTCGGCGTCCTCGGCGAGGCTCTGGCGGGTGATGCCCATGCGCCGCATGATCAGCCATTGCTGGCCGATGGAGAGCACGTTGTTCCAGGTCCAGTAGACCACCAGCCCGGCCGGGAAGCGCGCGAACAGGAAGAGGAAGATGATGGGCAGCGCCATCAATATCTTCTGCTGGATCGGCTCCATCGGCTGCGGGTTCAGCTTCATCTGCAGCCACATGGTCACGCCGAAGATGATCGGCCAGATGCCGACCAGCAGGAACTCCGGCACCGGCCATTCGAGGAGGCCAAAGCCGGTAATGAAGGTCATCGGGTCCGGCGCGGAGAGGTCGTGGATCCAGCCAAAGAAGGGCGCGTGGCGCATCTCGATGGTGACGAACAGCATGTAGTAGAGAGCGAAGAACACCGGAATCTGGGCCAGCAACGGCAGACAGCCGGCGACCGGGTTGGCCTTCTGCTCGCGGTAGAGCTTCATCAGCTCGCTGTTCATCCGCTGCTTGTCATCCTTGAAGCGCTCGCGCAGGCGGATCATCTCCGGCTGCAGCTTGCGCATCCGGCTCATCGACGCGTAGGCCTTGTTGGCCAGCGGGAACAGCAGCACCCGCACGCAGATGGTCAACAGCAGGATGGCGACGCCGAAGTTGCCGGTCACCCGGTTGAAGAAGTCGATGACGTAGAACATCGGCTTCGACAGGAACCACGCCGGGCCGAAATCGACGGAGAGGTCCAGGCGATCCGCGCCCAGCGACTCCTCATAGTTATCGAGGAGGCTGATTTCCTTGGCGCCGGTGAAGAGGTGTGAGGTGAGCGTGACCGCCTGCCCCGGACTCACCGTGAGCGGCTCGGCCTCGTAGATGGTCTGGAAGGAATCTTCTGCGCCGCCGTCGACTGGCACGTACTCGAAGCTCGCGCGGAACGGCACTTGCTGATCGGGGATCAGTGCCACCAGCCAGTACTTGTCGGTCAATCCCATCCAGCCGCCGGTGGCCTCGTAGCGGTAATCGGCAGCGCCGCGGGGGTTCTCCACCTTGGCGTCGTAGGCGTCGCGCATGTCGTCGTAGTCGGCGTCGTGATAGTCCTCGCCGAAGACGCCGAGCGCGCCGTCCTGGAAGATGAAGAGCGGCTTGAACGGCAGGATGGACTCGGTGGCGTCGCTGAATCGCGCGATTCGCGAGTAAGGTGTGAGCGCGATTGGAGCGCCGGTGGTGTTGAGCACCGATTGGGTGACGGTGAATACGAAGTTCGTGTCGATGTCGATCTTGCGCGTGAACTTGAGCCCGGCGCCGTTGTCCCAGCGGAGCGTAACCGGCCGGCCGGGCGCGAGAGTGAGCTTGTCGGCATCCCAGAGGGTATCGGGTTGGGGAAGCGCAATGCCCTCGTTTGCCGTGATCCAGCCGAAGTCCGCGAAATAGGGCCGCACAGAGTCGCGCGGCTGGAGCAGCACGATGTTCGGGCTCTCCTCGTCCGCCTCCTCGCGATAGTCGAGCAGCGTGATGGAATCGATGCGCCCGCCGAGGCGCGCGATCGAGCCGCTCAGCCTGGGTGACTCGATCTGGATGCGGGGGCTGTCGATACCCGCCTGGCGCAACTCGACCTGAGCCGGATCGTCCACATCAAGCACCACCTGATCGAGCGACGGCGGCGCCGTCCCCGGCGCGGGCTGCTCCGCGACGCGCCGCGGTCTCTCGTCCGGCGGGAACAGCGCCGGCATGAGGAATTGCCAGCCGACGAGGACCACGAAGATCGCGCCGATCGCGATGATGAGATTGCGTTTGTCTTGGCCGGTGCCGAACATCGAACCCTCGTCCGCCCCGCTCAGCGGGGGGCGCGCCTCCAGGGAGTGCTCAAGATGCGAAGCGGGCGCTCCGGCACCTCATCGACCCCACCTGGGCAATAGGGATTGCACCGCAGGATCCGCCAGGTCGCGAGCGCCAGGCCGAAGACAACGCCATGCCGCCTGAGCGCGGTCATCGCATAGTGCGAGCAGGTCGGCTCGAAGCGGCAGCTCGGCGGCAAGAGGGGCGAGATGAAATACTGGTATCCGCGGATCAGGCCCACGATCAGTAACGCGATCGGTTTCATGCGTCTCCCGCTCTCGGGCCCGCTTCGCGCGACCGGCCGGCGGCGGCCCGCCGTCTCCGGTCCGATGTTTGATCGCCCGTCCGCGCACCGACACGCGCCAACGCTGCGGCCAGATCACCGACCAAAGCGTCGAACGGGCGGGTCAGCGTGGCGGCACGCGCGATGACGACGTAGTCGCTGCCGCACTGCGCCGAGGCCGGCATAACATGGGCCACCGCCGCGCGCAATCGGCGCTTGGCGCGGTTGCGCTGGACCGCATTGCCGATCCGGCGGCTCGCGGTATAGCCCACGCGCACCAACTCTTCCTGGGCGTCCGCCTCGGGCATGGGTGCTGCCTGCAGCACCAACCCCGGTGCGGCCCAGCGCCGCGCCGCCGCCCGCACGCGCAGGAAGTCGCTTCGCTTCTTAAGCGTGGCGATGCGCATCGACGCTGCTTCCGGTCGAGCGGTTATCTTCGTTGCCGTGAAATGCGGTTGCGCGCGGCGCGCCGCAATTGGTCTGAGTGCATCGAGCATCCGAGAAATAGCGGCAGGCGAGGCCGAGCCCCGCCGACCTTAGACGGCGAGGCGCTTGCGCCCCTTGGCGCGCCTGCGCGCGAGCACGCGCCGCCCGGCCACGGTCTTCATGCGCTGCCTGAAGCCATGGCGCCGCTTGCGCACGATGTTGCTCGGCTGATAGGTCCGCTTCACGCCTCGTCTCCGCCCCCGGCATGGTCTCTCGCGAGCGCCGGGGCCGCGGCTGTATAAGCGCGCGCCCGGCCCCTGTCAACGCGCCCGCTGCGACGCAGCAGGCTCAGGGTGGGATGCGGCCGGCAAGCCAGTCCTCGATCAGCCGGCGGGAGATCGAGTAGCGCCCCGGCAGGCGGAATTCGTCGCTGTCGCGGCGGCCGAGCAGGTCGCGCCGCTTGTACCAATGCGCGTACTCCAGCTCGGTCTCGTCGACCGCGATCTCGCGGGAGAGCGCCTGCGCCATGAAGCCCACCATGAGCGTGCCGGGGAAGGGCCAAGGCTGCGAGGAGTGGTAGCGGACATCGCCCACGCGCACGCCGCTTTCCTCCTCGATCTCGCGGGCCACGCACTCCTCCAGGCTCTCGCCGGGCTCCAGGAAGCCGGCCAGGGTCGAGTGCATCCCCGGCGGCCAGCGCGACTGACGGCAGAGCAGGCATTCGTCGCCGTCGTGGACCAGCGTGATCACTGCCGTGTCGGTGCGGGGGAAGTGAACCGCGCCGCAGTCCTCGTTGGTGCAGCGCCTCTGGTGGCCGGCCTCGTGCGCCTCCGCCGGGGACCCGCAGGTGCCGCAGAAGCGATGCCGCCGGTGCCAATAGGTGAGCCCCCGCGCGTAGGCGATGAGCGCGGAATCTGGCCCCGGCACGATCTGCACCAGCTCGCGCAGGTCCATCATCTCGCCGCCCGGCGAGCGCGCGAGCAGGGACCCGGCCTCCACGTGGGAGAGATCGACCACGAAGTGCGCCGCGCCGGCGGCGCCGTCCTCGGCCTCCACACCCAGCAGCGTGGGCTCGGCGCTGCCGTCCAGCAGGCCGTCGAGGGTCTCGCGGTAGTGGATGACGGGGCGTGGCTCGGGACCCAGACGGACCACGGCGTTCTGCCGCCAGATCGCGACGTAGCGGGTGGACGGGTCGTCGAAGCGGGCCTTGAGCCACGCCGCGTTGGTCCGCAGGTGTGCGGCCCGGTCGAGCGGCATGCCGGAGAGCACGTTGGCGCCGATACGGGTGAGGCCGGTCATGCCTCAAACTCGCACACCGTTAGAGCCTTTCATACCCTCTCAGGCGCCGGGCGCTCGCTCCGCTCGCTTGGCTACGCGCCTTTCGGTGCTATTTTTTCGGCTTGGTTTAGGGCGCCAATTTGACATGTAAAATCAATCAACTGCAGATTTCACCCTCTCCGCATGTAGCATTGCGTACTGCACTGCAAACACTGAGTCAACACACACGCCGAACTCTGCGCGCAGGGGAATCTGTTCGATCACCGGGTGACGGGCAAGCGTTCCGCCGCCTAGGGATTCTAGCGATTGAGTGTCCGTTTCCAATCCCGTCGCAGAGGGCGGAGCCAGATGTCCGCTTTCGCTTTCGGCTCCGCGCGCTTCACTTTCGTGTCGTATGCGCCCGCGTCTCCAGGTGGTTCCGACTTGGGGCCAGAGCGAGACGTAATGGACGGCGAGGGTGTGGGGCCGGGCGCGTTGGCGTCGAGCGACATGGGGTCGGTCGACATTCTCGCCGGCAAACCCGCCGAGGGATGTCATCGATCACCGTGGCTCGAAAGGAGGATGCCTTCGGTAGCCGGCAAGCCCAACTTCGTTGCGGCCGCCACCATCGACTTGTCCAGGCTGTAGATCGCATCGGCCCGGCGGTTGGCGGCAATGGCGAGGTGCAATGCGTCCCCCGCCCTCAGACCGGTCTCGAACCGGTTGACCCAATCTCTGGCCCGATCGAAATCGTTACGGTCCGGCAACAGGACGACAAAGGATTCCTCGATCATGGATTCGAACCGCGAACCCGCCTCGTGTGCCGCTGCGGGGTCAAGCTCGCCCATGCGGACCTCGCGGGCAAGCAGCGAGGCGAACTCAAGCCGGGTCCAGTGGCTGATCGCCAGTTCGTCGGCCGGCAGGTCTTTGAAGAAGTCGGCTATCGGTTCGCTGGTGGCCTCGGACAGGATGAGGGGCACGAGGAAACTGGTGTCGAAATAGCGCATGCGAGGGGATTGCCGACTTCACAAACGCTCGTCCCGCATCTCGCGCAGCAGGTCGGCGGCAGGGCGCCGCAAGTGAGGCATGGCCGCCCGAAACTCTGCCAGGTCTCCCAGCGGCAGCGGATTCCTGGGTCGAACGACGGCAGACACGTGCGCCACGGCCTTGCCGCGGCGAGTGATGACCACGTCCTGACCCGACTCGACCTTGTCCAGAAGTTCGCTGAGGCGCGCCTTGGCTTGCGCCAGATTGACGGTGATCACGGCAGCCCCTTGTGGTCATGCAACTGGTCAATACCTTAGCGGTCCCGGCGCGGTCGGCCTACAGTATTTTGGAGAAGGCGCCGGCACCCGGGTGTGGGCGACCTCGCGTCTGACGGTCCTGCTCAGACCCTTCTGACGGTCCAGATCACCTTGCCGACGATATGGGCCTCGTCGATCAGGCAGGTATAGGGCTCGTAGTCCGGGTTTGCGGAGAGCAGTCGAATTGCGGGGGGCTCGGAGGGGGCCAACATCTCGACCCGCTTGACCACGAGGCCGCCGCCGTCCCAGAGCACCACCATCTCGCCGGTCACCGGCATGCGGCGGGAGATGTCGACCACGATCCTGTCGCCCTCTCCGATGAGGGGCTCCATGGAATCGCCGCGTGCGCCGAGGATGCGCAGGTTCTCGGGCGCGGTGCGTCCCTCGTGGCGGATCATGGCGTCGGGCATGTACCAGCGCGCGACCTCGGCGGCGTTGTCCTCGTTGAGTGCGCCGGGACCGGCGGAAGCGTCGACGGCCATCTCCCGGACGGCCGAGACCGGCGCGTTGGGAAGCTGGGGCGGCTTGAAACGGGGAACGTGGGGTTTTGCGGGCCTGCGCCTTGGCACGAAGTCCTGGCGCAGGCTCTCGGGATTGCAGCCGAGCCATTCGGCCAGCGCGCTGCGGTCGCGGGAGCGGAGCACTTTGGGGGTTCCACGCTCGAGAAACTGGTGCACGTAAGAGGGGCCCCTTCCGATGGCGAGGGAGGCCTCGCGCATGGTGCCGTCGCGCTCCCGGAGGAGGTCGCGGATTCTCTGCCTGACGGGGTCTGTCTTGAGAAAGTGCCTGTCATCGGCAGGCTGTGAGGCGTTTCGGTCATGGGGCATGGAGTGTTCTCGGGAAGTGGGATCGTTGATATGTTTTAGGCACTATATACGTATTGTCAAGCATATGTTGTATGTCTGTTCTCAATCCACTCAATCCGTGCCCCGGCTCTTCCGTCTGCGGTAGACCCGAGACACCGGCCGCTCGGCCGCGAACGGAGCTCCAGAAAACAGCACTCTGCGCCATATTCGCGCAGCCACATGGCGACATTCCCGCCGCGAAGCGGCCTTGAGCGGGCAATTTCCGTGTAGCGTTTCCGTCCGAATTGCGTCGCTTTTCGCCACATTTGTCCGCTTATGTCGCTCTATGTCGTGTTGTGTATGAAATAACCGTCAATAGGCTATTGCATCGATTGTTCGTTCTTTCTATGTTCGAACGCATGCACGATACGGCACAAGACCTCCGAAACACCGTCCGGCGCTTCCTCAAGCGCACCGGCATCAGTCCCACCAAGCTGGGAAGGGCAGCGGTGAACAACCCCAGCTTCGTCTTCAGGCTCCTGAAGGGGAGCTCGCCCCGCCTCAGGACCGCCGACCGCGTTCTCAAGGCCATGGGCCTTGAGCCCATCGAACCGCGCTTCCGGCGCGAGATGGAGGCGTACCTGAAGATCACCGGCGCCAATCGCTCGGCGCCGGGCAGGGAGGTGCTCAAGGACACATCCTTCGTCAAGCGCGTGCTCAAGGGCCGCTCGCCGCAGCTGAAAACCATGGACCGTGTGCGCGACTGGATGCGGCAGAGCACGAACGTCGAGGAGTGGCGGCTGATCGAAGTCGCCGGTGCCGCCGAGAACGCCTCTGCAGGCGACGACGGGGAGACGCTTTGGCCGGATGTGGGCGAGGGCCCGTACATGAACCCGTGCGAGGTGGCTTCCGTGCTGAATGTGACCGAGCGAACCCTGGGCCGCTGGCGGGACGAAGGCAGGGGTCCGGAGTTCTACCAGGACGGACGGTTCGTGCGCTATGCGCGTGCGAAGGTGGATTCGTGGATGAGGTCCATTGAGGGTTCCTCGCGCCCGGACCCGGGCAAGCCGCCACCCGAACCCGACACCGATGAGTCCCCCTGCTCTCCGGAGAGCGAGTAATGGGCACGCGGACTCGCTTGCGGATCGTGCGGCCTTCGGCGCTGGCGCTCTCTGCCCTGCTCTCTCTGACCGGCTGCGGCCTGAGCGCAATTGAAGATGCGCGCGAAGAGGCCCGCATGGTGGCGCGCGACGCCGCAGCGGCGCGCGCGGGTACATCGGCCGAGCCCGGCTACGTGACGGTGCGCCGGGTGGACCGGCCGTGGGTGGGGCTGGTGCCAATTGAAGAATACAAGGGCACGCTGCCCGAGCGCCTGCTTACCGAAGACGCGGTTACCCTGCCGCTGGCAGGCGCCGATGACGATGCAGTGCTGGCGGCGCGCATCGAAGCCGTCACCGGAATCCAAGTGCGCTTCGTCGGCGCCGCCCGTGAGGACGCGGGGAGGCCCTTCGCCGCCGCGGACCTGCTGGTGCCGAACGGCGCCGTCTGGACCGGGCCCCTGGACCGTTTGCTGGACGCCTGGACCGAGGCCGCCGGCCACGAGTGGCGCTTCGATGCCGACGCGAACCGCATCGAGATCGTGCGTCGGCTGACGGCGGTGTTCCGGGTCAACGCGCTCGCCGGCACCGAGCGCCACGGCGCCTCGTCGTCGACGCAGGACCAGGCCGGCGAGGACGGATCGAGCAGTCTCAGCGCCCAGTCCATCGAGAGCGAGACCGTCTACGACCCCTGGCCCGAGATCGAAGAGCAGATCGCGGGCCTCGTGGGCGAGGAGAGCACGGTTACCGTCTCGCCGGCGAGCGCATCGGTGACGGTGAGCGGCGCGCCAGCGGACGTGCGCAAGGTGCGCGGCTACCTCGCCTGGCTCAACCGCGAGGTGCTGCGCCCGGTGACGCTGAGCGTCCACCTCTACGCGGTGCGCTTCGAGCGCGAGAGCGACCACGGCGTGGATGTCTCGCTCAGCGAGACGCTGAACTCGTCGGTTGGTCTTTCGGTGGCGGGCGACACCGTCTCGCTGATCAGGCCCACCGACACCGGAGGCGCCGTGGACACCGGAGGTGCCGTAGACACGCTGGCGGCGGCGGTCCGCGCGCTCAGCCGGGCGGGCACGGTATCCCGGGTGCTGTCCGCCGACATCCCTTCGCTCAACGGCAAGCCGGCGCAGTTCCTCGAGCTCACCAACGAGGCCTATCTCAAGGAACTCAGGACCACGGCCGGCCAGGGGGTGGCGCAGACCGAGATGGTGCCGGGCACGGTGTCGTCGGGGTTCGCGCTCTCCTATCTCGCGCGCATCACCGGACCGGACGAGGTTTTGGTGCGTCTCAACGCCAGTCTCCGGGACCGCCCGCGCTTCACCACCTTCACCACGGACGGTCACACCATCCAGCTTCCGGCCTACGGCGGGCGCGCGGTGCAGGTGACCCGGAAGATTGCGCATGGCGAGACCCTGATGGTGACGGGGTTCACCGACCGGGGTGCGGTGTCGGACCGGCAGGGCAGCATCGACGCCGACCTTCCCTTGCCCGTCGGCGGGCGCAGCGCGCACCTGGTGCGCGAGGAACGGGTGCTTCTGATCGCGGCCGAGGTCGGTGCGCCGCTCGGCATCACGCAGGTTCACGGGGTCGAGCTGGGCCGGGGTGAACCCCGGTATCGGGGAGACTATCAGTGAGCGTGCTGACTATCGGTGGGCGGCGCTTTGCGGCCGGGCTCTACTGGCTGGAGCGGGGCGGAGCGGCCTCGGTGGCGCGGAACGCGCGGGCCTTCAAGCGACCCTGGCACGTTCACTGGGGCGAGCAGACTGGCTACGCGGCGGACGAGGAGAGCCCGAAGGGCTGCCCGAGCCTGGCGGCATCGCTGCAGACGCGCATCGCGGCCCCCACCTGGATGGCGCTGGTGGAGGCGGACGACGGGCGCCTTGCGCTGGTGAAGGCCAGGGACGGCGCCTTCCTTGCCGATGGCGACGAGGTGTTTGCCGACCGGGAGGCCGCGCTCGCGGCCTTCGAGCGCGCTCGCGGCGAGACGAACAGTTCCCGTGGACCGGAGGGTTCCTCCGTAGCGGAGAGCTCCACGCTACCGGAGAGTTCCTCCGTACCCGTGAGTTCCACGGTACCGGAGAGTTCCTCCGTGGGCTGGGCGCTCCATGCGACGCCGGGGCTGGTGAAGGGCGATGTACCGGGGGGTTTCCCCGTGAGCGAGGTCGAGCCCGCGTCGCTGGCGGACGATACCGCCATGCGCCTTGCGGCGGCGCCGCTCTCGATGCTCGGCCTGCCGAAGGTGGGGCGCTTCCTGGCGCTGGCTGTCATGGTGGCGGGCGGCGCCTTCGTGTGGACGCAGCGCGGCACGCTCTGGGACTTGATCGCCGGGCCCGAGGAGGCGGCGGAGGCGGAGCAGGCGCCCTTGGAGCCGCCGGTGACGGCGATACTGGATGCGGGCGCGCTGCTCGCGGGCTGCCGGCAGGCGCTCATGGAGTATCCGCCGTACCTGCCGGCATGGCGCACGGAGCACATCTCCTGCGAGGGCCGCTTCGCAGACATCGCGCTTATCGGCGTACGTCCGGAGCTCGAGGACCGGGCGGTGCTCACGGTGCGCTGGCGGCTCGGTTCAGGTCGTCCGGAGCCCCTGCACCGGCGCATCGCCGAGACGCACCTCTCCGGATGGTACGCGGCTTCGGTCACGGGAGACCGGGCCTGGGCGGTTACGCCGCTCGCACCGGTGCTGCGGCTTGGAGAGGCCATTCCCCCCTCCCTGCTCGACTTCCGCAAGGCGGTGGACCGCCA
>JAJDVB010000031.1 GCA_022826345.1 Alphaproteobacteria bacterium | reverse complement strand
GGTGCTCGATGCCGAACGGCTGCGGGCGATGCACGATGCGGCGCTCAGGGCCGAGGCGCTGATGGTGCGCCTGGTGGGCGAACCCGACGCCGCGCAGCCCGACCTGCTCGAAGCGGTTCGCGCGCTGTTCGAGGCGCGGCTTGAGGACATGGTGCGCACCGGCCGGTACGAGGCGGCCCGGGCGCTGCTCACGTCCATCGTCGGTCCGGAACGCGCCGCATCCATTCTGAGCCGGAGCGTCGAGCGGGTGAAGTGGCGCGGGTGATGACGCCCCGGCGTAGAACCCGGGACCGTGAGAATCGACCGGCGGCGGATGCGCCGCCCAGTGCGTCGCCTCCGGGTTGATTCCGCTCGGCAACGGCCTCCCGCTTCGCTCGGTGGCCTCCTCCCACATCCGTGGGCACCTGTTGCTGCCTGGTGCAATCACGCCGGTGACGATCAACACGGTGCTGACTGGCCGCCCGCCGGGCCGATTCGTCCCGTCCAACCGCAGGCGCTTCGCTCGCCGGGCGGCGACCTGACCGCAGTTGGCCCTCGCATCGCACAGAGCCTCATCCGCGATTCCTTCCCGGCGAACGCGCGGATGGCCCTGGTCATGGATGTCCGCATCCACGCTCCGCGTTTTTTCGTCATGCCGGTTGACAGGGGATACCGCACGAAGTGCGACAGCCCTCGCTCCGCGGCTCCGGCGATGTTGCCGGGAGCGACGTTTCGCAGCAACATCGCCGGAGCGCCCGCACGGAAGACATCGAGTGTTCGGTCCTCTCATCCGCGCCTGTGCTCGATGACGAAGCCATCGGACACCGGCCCCGCGCGGGCGCAATCCGGCCCCTTGCGTTCGGATAGGGAAGCGACGCCGAACCAGCTGGACCTGTTCGCCGAACGCGGCAGGGTGACAGCCCGCCTCGCCGCGGAGCCGACGGCTGCGCCAGCCGCGGCGCCCGTGGCGACGCTTTCGGACGACGATCTGCTCGAATCGATTCAGAAGACGGAGCCGTCGAATATCGAGGCCGTCTGTTCCGAGATTGTCTCGCGTTCGCTGGAGGCGGCGGTTGCGCTCGGACTGCTGAGGCGACGCGGGCGCCCGGCAGCCGCTCTACGACGAGCTCGCGCGGTCTCCGTCGACGGAGGTCATCGAGGCGATCACGGCGGTCTGGGACGACGACGCGATCGTGTATTTTGGCCGGTGCGCGCGCCGCCAGCGGCGCCCGTCACCACGCGCCCTCGGCAAGGCGGACTACATGCTGATGTCCATCGAGCGCTTGTGAGACTTCTCCAGAAGCTCCTCGTGTGTGCGCAGGACCGCGTGAATCGACTCGCGTTCACGCTCGGTGAGCGTATCGAGCTTCACCACCGCGTGAAACTCCCGGATGAGAGCATCGTATTCGGGCATCCTCGCGGCAAAGTCGCTCGGGTCGCGCTCGATCAGGTCATTCCAGCGCCGGAACGTCTCGATGCATCGCTGGCGCTCCTGCGGCCAGACCGCGTCGTAGTCGTGCAGCAGGGTGTCGAGGCCCTCGCGGCGCGAGGGCTCAAGGTGCGGATCGTGGACGAGTTCCCGGAATCGGTCCATCCATGGCCGGTGGGCTTCGATGCTCTCGGGATGGAAGGCGTCGGAGGCCCGGTGCGCGTCCCAGCCGACTCGAAGCCGGTCGTGGTAGTGGTTCGGCCACACGCGCTGGAAACGGTCCCGGACGAACTGGAGGCGCCGGCGTGCCTCGGCGAGCCGGCGGCGGTGGTGGTGTCCTGCGGTGCGCACCGCTTCGGCGAGACGGGAGGCTTGTGCGTGAGGGAGGTTCGGGGCAAGCCGACGTGCGTCGGCGGCGAGGTCGTGGCACTGCGCGAGGGATGCCTCGAGCGCCGTGTCGTCACGCGCGTACCGCTCGAGGTCGCGCCGGATGGAGTCGGACGCGTGCAGCGTCTCGGCGGCGTTGCGCCGGGCCGCGGCCCGGGCCGCGTCGAGGCGATACTCGTCCAACCGTTGCCGCACATCGGACGCGGCCCGGCTCCGATGCGTCTCCTGCGTCCGACCGGCGTGATGGGTGTCGTAGTCGGCGACGACGGCGGCGATACGGTGTTCGAGTGAGCTGGGCAATCCGGATGCGTCGAGCAGCGCGCGAGCGCGCTCAATGCGCACCGGCGCCTCCGGTGCATCGAAGGTCCGGTGAATCGAAGGCGGCGGAAGACCTCTAACATGTAGAATGCTTCCACCCAAGGGGAACACGCTCACAGGCTCAGCCCTAACTGGTTTATGTGGCAGGCGGATAAGAGGCGACGAACCTGATCGCGGCAGAACGATCCACACAGGACCGACACAGGTAACCCCATTGAAGTTGATCAGTTCCGTCGGAAGATGCGCTCGTCGCTTTCTCGAATCCCGCATGTGGACCGGGATCGGTGTGCTAATCACCATACTGGTGCTGATTTCCCAGATGGAGGTGGTGAAGGGCCGCCTGGAGAGTTTGGCAACTAACTCCCTGGAAGCAGATAATGCTACCCAAGGCATGCCGGCTCCAACGGGGCAGGTGGCCCCAACACAGATCAATTTCAGCGTCGAGAAACGCGTGCGGTGCCCAGGTGGTGGCGACTGGCTTGGACGGGAACGAAACAAGCGATCGGCCACGATAGCCTTCAAGGCTCCCGCCGGTAGGTGGATCAAGGCCGCGGAGATTAAGGTCATCGCGAAGCACTATGGGCGCCATAGTAAAGTCAAGTACGATCAGTCGACCGTTGCCGGCGAGATGCGCCGAACGCGCGCGCATGCAGAGATATCTTGCGATCCACCCGACTATCCAGGCGCCCCGGGCGGCTGGATGGAAGTCAGGCTGAAGTCCAAATAGCAGTGCATGCCAACGATAGTGGATGACGCAATCCCGCCCGAGATGGGCAGAATGAACGCGCGATCGCCATCGACCAGCGCTGGGGCGTGCTGCGTCTGGAGGACGCCAGGGGCAACCGGATGCCGTGGCAGCCGGGCCGCATCGCCGCGGCGAAGGGCAGGGTCGAGGTCTACAAGAGCGAGGCGATGGAGCTTCGCCGGGGCGACCGGGTGCGCTTCACCCGCAACGATCCCGCCACCGGGCTCACCAATGGAGAGACCGCGACGGTCGATGCCGTGGGCCGGGACGGCGTTCGCTTCCGTCTGGAGAACGGCTCGTTGACCACGCTCCGGCAGCACGATCCGCAACTCCGGCATATCGACCGCGCCTCCGCGGCGACGGTGCACGCCTTCCAGGGCCGGACGGTGGATCGAATCCTCGCGGCGATGCCGGCGGAGAATCCCAACTTGGTCAACCAGCGCGCGTTCTATGTGACGATCTCCAGGGCGCGGGACGCGGCCCAACTCGTCACCGACGACGCCCACAGGCTCGCCGACCGGCTCGAACGGGCGGCTTATGAGGCCTTGTTCGGGCGCGATCCCGCCAATGAGCGGGACGCGAATCGCCTGACACGCGGTTCTCACGCGATGGATCGCGGCCATGAAGCCGCCCGCGACGGGCAGGACGGGCACGAACGCGAGCGGCCATTGGATCGTGGAATGGGCCGGGAGACCCGCCGCGAGCACGAGCGGGACGGTCGTAAGCGGCTCTCCCACCTACCGCATATATATGGAGTGGAGTTCGATGACCCTCTCCACGAGGAGGGTCAGCCGATGCAGGATTTGGAACGAAGGGACCCGGCCGAGCGGGATTGGCCGGGCAACCCGCCCGATGAAGCGGGGGCGGACTCCGAGGTATCCACCGAACACCAGCCGCCGCGGCGCTGGAGCGCCGAGCAGAAAGCGCAGATCGTGCGCGAGAGCTTCTGACCTGGGAACCGAGTGAGCGATGTCGCACAGCGCTACGGGCTCAATCGCAAGCAGTTGTCGGCGTGGCGCACCCTCGCGCGCAAAGGCAAGCTCATCCTGCCGTGCTCGACGGGGCCGGAGGCCGAACCGGTTGCCGTGGCGACTGCGCCGGAGCCCGAAACAGCCTTCGCCACGCTGGAGGTAGACCCGGCGCCGGAGCCGAACCGCGGTTCGCTCGGTTCAGTTTCGATCAAGGCGCGCGGGGTGACGGTGCGCCCCGATGGCGATATCGGCGCGGTCCGGATCGCGGAGATCGCCTCTTTGCTGAGGTCGCTGCGATGATCGTCGCCGGCTCGGGATTGCGGGTTGTGGTGGCGACGCGGCCGGTGGACTTCCGCAAGGGTCATGACAGGCTGGTGGCGGTGGTCGAGCACGAGCTCGGTCTCGACCCGTATTCGAGCGTCGTCTTCGTGTTCCGCCCCAAGCGCGTCCGTCGCGTGCTCAGCGACCTCGACGACGACGCCGTTGGGCAGAAGCACTCGACAGGCCGGCGCCGGCGGCGCAACGCGCACCGGCACGAACGCCGGGGCGGCTTCAGTGGACTCGCTCAGCAACCCCCGACGCTTGAGCCTGCGATGGGCCCGGTACAGCGAACTCGACGACAGCCCGTTCGCGGCGGCGTAGGCTCGCAGCGACGTGTCCTGCGTCTGCCAGGCGCGAAGATGGTCCAGCCAGAACTGCTGGCGCGCGCTCCTGGCGCGAGGAATCTGTGAATCGGGATACGTCCCGGCCATGGCCAACCCCTCCAACGGTCGATGGGACATCGACCGTGGCATGGCCGGTCGACCGGTGCGGAAGGACGTACTTCGCAAGGCTTACGCCCAGCGAGACATTTCAGGCGGTCGCGTGTTATTGTCCTCAGCGTCGGTTGAGCCACGCGTACCACCATGACACAACAGTAGTATATTGACCTTATCGCGCGATGCTCGTAAATTCGCGGTTGCCGGGCGGAGACGTAGCCTGGGGTGTGTCCATTCAGTCAATCAACGCGGCGGCTGACCGCCGCCCAAACAGGGAGAAGGACATGAAATCAGTGAAGTTCAATCCACTGACGAGCCTGGTCGTGGCTGCCGCGTTGGCCATCGGGCTCACCGCGTGCGGTGGCGGCAGCAGCACGACACCCGACCCGACGCCAATGCCGGATCCGGCCATCGCGGAGCGGATGGCGATCAGTTCTGCCATCACTGCGGCGAACACTGCAGTCGGGATGGTGACCGACGACGCCGCCGACTCAGTGGTCGCTGCCGCCGACTCAGCGATCGCTGCCGCCAAGATGGCGATCACGGATGCGGCCAATGTTCCGGCGGAGGAGAGGACCGCGCACAGCACAACGGTTTCCACCATCGAAGCCGCTCTCACCACTGCCAAGGCCAGCCGCACGGCGGCCATGAATGCCGCGGCCGAGAAGATGCAGATGGAGATGGCCGCAGCGGGCAGGGCGCTGCATGGGGCGTTGGGGTCCACTCCGTTGGGCAATCTGGACCGCACGACCAATGCTGGCGGGGCGGCGTTGGCAGCAAGTGGTCTCACGGTCGATCAGACGCAAGGCTCACTCGCCGCGGATCCTGCCGCAGTGGAGCTTGAGGCGGGCGATTCGGCTGGGGCGCTGGGCGGTTGGAGCGGCATGAACTACGCGCACATGGCCGCAGGCACAAAAGTGTCCAACACGGCCGTGGTGTACACGAATCGGGGCGCGCCGATGTCGGACGAGTTCGGCGACGTGCACACCCTCACCGACGGTTCGCTGACAGTGGACACTGCAAACCCCAGACTAGTCATGGCAGACGCCTTCACGCACTCTGGAACCCAGACCCACGCGGTGCCCGACAGGGCGGATGCGGTGTACGTTCGCGGCACCTACGACGGGGCGCCCGGGGAGTACAGGTGCCCCACTGGTTGCTCCTCGACCAATGACGGTGAGGGCAGCCCGAGTGCGCTGGTCGGAACCTGGACCTTCACGCCCGACAAAGGCGCGATGGTGTCCCAACCCGATACCGCCTACCTGTATTTCGGCTGGTGGCTTCGGAAAGATGATGGCGATCCGACATCGGCGAGCGCATTCTTCGGCGAGGTTGGCGACGTGGAAGGTGGCGGAACATTTGCAGACCCCACCGGTGTTACGGGCAGCGCTACCTATAGCGGCCACGCAGCCGGAAAGTTCGCCATCAACAACCCGCTGGGCGGTAGCAACGCGGGTCACTTCACAGCGGATGTCATGTTGACCGCCAAGTTCGGAGCAATCGCTGCTCCCAACAACGGGGGTATTTCCGGCACGATCGACAACTTCATGGCCAACGACGAGTCGGTGCCGTGGAGTGTCGCTTTGAACCGTGCTCCTTGGGGCAGTGGTGGCGCGTTTGCCACTCCTGCTACCGACGACACCGCCACTACTGGAGTCGATGAAACACAAGGCACGGTGTGGTCCATCGACGGCAACGCGGCATCCGCGTCCGGCAATTGGAACGGTCAGATGTATGATGAAGCCCTCGCACCCGATGCGGTGAACGATGGCAGCAACATCCCGACCGCTGCATTGGGTGTGTTCCAGTCCATGTTTGGCTCGACCCACACCATGGTCGGCGCGTTCGGTGCGAACAAGGAGTAACCGATCGGGAGGGTAGGGTCTCTTCATGTGAGAACCCAATCCTGAATTCTTGAAGTTCCCTGACGAGGGTGGCGCACTAAAAGCGCCACCCTCTTTTTGTGTGCTGAGCATGACTGGCAGCTCGGAGGTGCAAGTCCTCTATCCGTAAGCGATGGAGTGGACGCGCCCCCTTCCCCCCTTCCCACGGCGTCACGATGCGCCAAGGAGACAACGCACGCGGTGTGCGCTGAGGGGATAAGGGGAGCGTCCATGGACCACGTTAGCATCATCGGCATCGACATTTCGAAGAGAAGCTTCCAAGCTGCATGGGGCCACGGCCACAGGGGTGCCGGTGCTGCGCAGGAAGCTCTCGCGAGGGAAGGTTCTCAAGTGTCTCGCATCGCAGCCGCCGTGCCTGGTGGTGATGGAGGCCTGCGACGGAGCCAATCACTGGGGTCGCGAGATTCAACAGCTCGGCCACGAGGTCCGATTGATCGTGCCGGCTTACGTGAAGCCGTTCGCGAAGCGACGCCAGAAGAGCGGCACACAGGATGCGGCAGCGCCTCGTGGAGGCGGCTCAGCGCCCGACGATGCGATTTGTGGCGGTGAAGACGGAGCAGGCGCAGTCGCGCTCGATGCTGTACCGCACCCATGCCCTGCTGGTGCAGCAACGCACGCAGACGGTCAACGCGTTGCGCGGACACCTCGCGGAGTTCGGTCTGGCTGCGGCGCGGGCGTGGCCAATGTCGAACAACTGTGGCAGACGTTCGCCGAGAGCGCGGACACGCTCCCTGAACTCGTCGTCCCGACCGCAGGATTGCTGTTCGACCGGATTGCGGAGTTGACTGCACGGATCGGCGAGATCGACAAGCAGATGCAGTCCCTTGTCTGGGAGCAGGATGACCTGCGGCGCCTGATGACGATTCCGGGAATGGGAGAGGTCAGCGCGATGGCGGTGCACACATTCGCGCCGCCGATGGAGAGCTTCGTGCGGGGGCGTGACTTCGCGGCGTGGATTGGACTGACACCGCGCGAGGTGTCGACGGGTGGGCGCCAGCAATTGGGTCGGATCACCAAGATGGGGCAGCGCGACCTGCGCCGACTGTTTGCAAATTCTTGCCGCACTTGACCGTGATTCCTACGACACTTGACGGCGATTCCTACAACACTTGACCGTGATTCCTGCGCACTTGACGGCGATTCCTGCGTGATTTGACCGTCGAGTCGGGGCTTGGGTCCACCGCCGC
>JAJDVB010000169.1 GCA_022826345.1 Alphaproteobacteria bacterium | reverse complement strand
GGAGGTTCGGCACCTGGTTATAGGGGGTATCGATAAGCCCGAGCCCGAACTCAAGAGGATGGCCGGTTCGTTGCACCGGATTCCAGAGCGAGATGAGCGAGGGCCACGCGCCGGAGTGATGCCACGCCGTGACGTTACCCGCCTCGTCGAGCCCCGCCTTCAGCGTATGGGCGGATGCCGCGTGATAATAGCCGTGCCGGATTTCGTCCTCGCGGGTCCACTGCACCCGCACCGGGGCGCCGATCTTGCTGGAGAGGATCGCCGCCTCGCACGCGAAGTCGGGCTTGGACTTGCGGCCGAAGCCGCCGCCCAGCAGCGTCACCTGGCATTCCACATCAGTCTTCTCGATGCCGAGCGCCTCTGCAACATACTGCCGCGTCTCGTTGGGTGCCTGCGTGGAGCTCACGATCTTGACCGGCATCTGTGTGGCGTCCACCAGGGCAACCGGCGGCTCCATCGGCGTGTGGATGAAGTAAGGCACGAAGTACTCGGCCTCGAGCACCTGCGCGGCCGAGCCCAACGCCTCGTCGACGTTGCCCCGGTCACGGATGACGAGGCCGCCGGCGCGCGCCGAGGCCATGAGCTCTTCGTTGTAGGTGCTCGAATCGTGCCTGACGTTCGGGCCGCCCTCCCACTCGATGACGAGCCTGTCGCGGCCCTCCATCACCGACCACGTGTTGGTGCCGATCACCGCGATGCCACCCAGCGCACGGAACTGCGCCGGCATGGCGTCGGAGAGCGCCGGGATCTCGATCACCTGCTCGACGCCCTGAACCTTGAGCGCCTCGGTGGCGTCGAAGGACTTCGCCTTGCCGCGGTAGACCGGCGGCCGCGCCACGACGGCGATCTTCATGCCGGGCACGCTGATGTCGGCGCCGTAGGTGGCCCCGCCTGTGCTCATGTCGTAGTTGTCGACCACCGGCATGTCGCGGCTGATGTACTTCCACTGCGATTGGTCCTTGAGCCTGGGCGCGGCGTCGCCGGTGGGCACCGCGATGTCGGCGGCGGCGTCCACCACCTCGCCGAAGTCGAACCACTGGCCTGTGCCGGTGTGGTAGAGGCGGTGATCCTTGGCGTAGACCTCGCTCGCGTCGACTCCCCACTTCTTCGCCGCCGCCTGTTCCAGCACGTAGCGGCCGGCGGCGCCGAGCTCCCGCATCACGTCGAAGTGGTGGCGGGTGCTGCGCGAGCCGTCGGTGTTCTGTGCGTCCTTGCCGGCCGGATCGTACTTGGTCTCGTCGCCCGGCGCCTGCCAGATCTTGACCCGCTGCCAGTCGGCCTCCATCTCGTCGGCCAGGATCATGGGGATGCCGGTGCGCACGCCTTGGCCCATCTCGGAGCGGCTGCATGTGATGGTCACCGTCCCGTCGTCGGCAATCTCGACGAAGAGGTTGGGCTTGACCGAGCTGCCGTTGCTCTGGCCGCGCGCCGTCCCGATCATGGAACCGGTGGTGACGTTGGCGCCGAGCACGAGCGCGCCCGTGACGCCGGCGGACTTCAGGAAGGTGCGCCGGCTGATGTTCTGTATGCCGAACATGATCAGACCTCCTGCGCCGCTGTGCGGACCGCAGAGAAGATCCGCTGGTAGGTGCCGCAGCGACAGATGTTGCCGGACATGCCGTCAACGATCTCTACGTCGCTGGGGTCGGGGTTCTCGTTGAGCAGCGCCGCCGCCGACATGATCTGGCCGGACTGGCAGTAGCCGCACTGCGGCACGTTGTGCGCGCGCCACGCCCGCTGCACCGGGTGGTTGCCCTCGGCGTCGAGACCCTCGATGGTAGTCACGTCCTTGCCGTTGGCTTCCGAGACCGCGGTGACGCAGGAGCGGACGGCCTCGCCGTCCAGGTGGATCGTGCAGGCGCCGCAGAGCGCGGCGCCGCAGCCGAACTTGGTCCCCGTCAGTCCGAGCTCGTCCCGGACATACCAGAGCAGCGGCATGTCGGGATCGCCGTGGAACTGGCGGCTGACCCCGTTGATCTTCATCGAAATCATCTACATCCTCCTAATGGATATGGACCGGCACTCGCTCGCTGGCATAGCGCAAGCGTCAGTCGGTACCGGATTCCACCTCCATGCCGGTTACCGTCTCCACAAGCAAGAACATTCCTCCTCCCCCGGTTCGCAGGTGGCTGCGGGAGAGAATCTGGGCGTCCGCGACCGCTGTCCAAGGTGTAAATCGACACGGGCAGCGTCACCTGTCTCCTTTGCGGAGGCCCTGCAGCAGAGCCAGTATCGAGACGCCACCTTGATGCGCATCCTCGTGTGACCCGCCCGACCGAGATGAGCAGATGAGCCCTACTGCTTGCCAGCATGCCGCGAATCGGTCTAGGTGCCCGGATACGGCCTCAGGAGCTTTGAGCCTGTGGGCGTCGGACGCGGCTTCTGCGACGCGTCGCCGTTCGGGAGGCGTAGCGCATGTTCTCGAACTTGATGGGGTTCCTTTCCGCCGACATGGCGATCGACCTGGGGACCGCGAACACGCTGGTCTACGTGAAGTCGCAGGGCATCGTCCTTGATGAGCCGTCGGTCGTAGCCTTCATCACCCACCGGGGCAGGAAGCAGGTGCTTGCGGTGGGCGACGAGGCCAGGCGGATGCTTGGCCGCACACCCGGGCACATCGAGACGGTCCGCCCGCTTCGGGATGGCGTGATCGCCGACTTCGAAGTGGCGGAGGAGATGATCAAGCACTTCATCCGCAAGGTGCATCAGCGGCGCAGCTTCGCGAGCCCGCAGATCGTCATCTGCGTGCCTTCCGGCGCCACTGCTGTCGAGCGCCGCGCGATCCAGGAATCGGCAGAGAGCGCAGGCGCACGACGCGTCTTCCTGATCGAGGAGCCGATGGCGGCCGCCATCGGCTCCAATCTGCCGGTGACCGAGCCGACCGGCTCGATGATAGTCGACGTGGGCGGAGGCACCACCGAGGTCGCGGTGCTCTCGCTGGGGGGCATCGTCTATTCGCGCTCGGTGCGTGTCGGCGGCGACAAGATGGACGAGGGCATCATTGCCCACGTGCGCCGTGCCCATAACCTGCTGCTGGGCGAGGCGAGTGCGGAGCGGATCAAGAAGGAGATGGGCTCTGCGTGCCCGCCCGAGGACGGCGACGGCGAGAGAGTGAACATCAAGGGTCGCGACCTGATGAACGGGGTTCCCAAGGAGATCGTTCTCAACCAGCGTCAGATAGCCGAGAGCCTGGCGGAGCCTGTGGGCGCCATCATCGACACGGTCAAGGTGGGTCTGGAGAACACCGCGCCGGAGCTTGCTGCGGACATCGTCGACAGGGGTATCGTGCTGACGGGCGGGGGTGCGCTGCTGGGCAACCTCGACTATGTGCTGCGCCAGGCCACGGGACTGCCGATCTCGATCGCCGACCAGCCGCTCCGCTGCGTCGCTCACGGCACCGGGCGCTGTCTTGAGGAGATGAAGGCCCTGAAGCACACCCTTCAGGAGGCATACTGACCGCCGCCAGAGTGGCTTGCGCTGCCGTTCGCTCGGCGGGCGGGGCGCCGAGCGCAGTCGGCGAAGGCCTTGCCGGTTCGGGCTGCTCGCGCCGCTGCAAGCCTTCGAGAAACTCGGGCCGCAGATTCGACGATGCACATCGCCTCAGGAGCGCTCGTCTGCCCTGCAACCACGACCCTACCTGGAAAATGGCTTGGGCTTCACGCGGTCCGGCGCCCGCAGCGGCTGTGGAAGACTCTGCCTCAACGGGAACCTGCGGGGAGGAGAGCACGCAGTGCTCAAGGAAACCGTCGTTGCCACGACAGTCGTGACCATGGCGGCCGGTGCCGCGCTCGCGCCTTCGGCCGTGTCCGCTGCGGACGCGCCGCTTGTCGTCGCGGCCTCGCACGAGGCTTGCAACCCGCGCAATCCCTGCAACCCGTGTGCGGCCGATGACGACGGGGACGCCTGCAACCCCTGCAATCCGTGCGCTGCAGAGTAATGTTAGCGTCTGTTGTCGATTGACGGAGAGCGCCGCCTCGATCGAGGCGGCGCTTGTCTGAGAAGGGAAGGCTACAAGGGGGCGATCATGAGCGGCGAGACTCGCAATGCCGGTGATGTTTGGCGTTCACGGCTTCCAGGCGGTTTGCCGATCGGCAGCGGTCTCGTGCCGTTCGCGCTTCTTTCCGTGCTGCTCGCCGTCGGTTCGTGCTCGTGGCTTTCCCTTCCGTCCTACGACGGAAGCGAGACCGTTGCGGGCCTCGATGCCCCGGTGGAGATCGTGCGCGATGCGAATGCGATCCCACACATTTACGCGCGCTCGGCGAGAGATGGCGCCTTTGCCATGGGCTACGTCCACGCGCAGGACCGGCTCTGGCAGCTTGAGATGCAGCGCAGGATCGGCTCTGCACGGCTTGCCGAGGTAGTGGGCGAGCCGGGCTTGGAGACCGACAGGTTCCTGCGCACGCTGGGCCTCTACCGGGTGGCCGAGCGCAACTTCGAGGCGCTCTCGCCTGAGACGCAGGCAATCTACGAGGCGTATGCCGCCGGTGTGAACGCGTGGCTGGAGACACGTTCGGGGCTGCTGCCGCTTGAGTTTCAGCTGCTCGGCCATGAGCCCGCGCCCTGGCGTCCGGCCGACAGTCTGGTCTGGCTCAAGATCATGGCCTGGGACCTTGGCGACAATTTCCGGGACGAGCTGCTGCGTGCAAGACTGGCCGGCACGCTCGACGCAGGTCAGATGCAGGACCTCTGGGCCCAGCACCCGGACGACCCTGCACCGGGCCCGCACACCGTGCCCGGCGCCGCCGTGTCTGCCGATATCGACTACGGCGCGCTTATCGCTTCGACACCGGGCGCGCGGGTCTCCGGTTTCGGCTCCAACAGCTGGGCCGTCGCCGGCGAACTCACGGCCTCGGGCAAGCCGCTGCTGGCGAACGACCCGCACCTGCGTCTGGAGATACCGGGTGTGTGGTACCTGGCTCATGTCTCGACGCCCGAGTTCGAGATCGTCGGCGCCACTCTTCCCGGCCTCCCATTCCCGCTGCTCGGTCACAACCGGCACTTCGCCTGGGGCTTCACCAACACTGGCTCCGATGTGCAGGATCTCTTCATAGAGCGGCTCGACCCCGGCGATCGCAGCCGTTACCTCGCGCCTGAGGGGAGCTTGCCCTTCGAGGTTCGCACCGAGAGCATCGCCGTCAGCGGCGAAGACACGGTCGAGCTTGTCGTTCGCGAGACGCGCCACGGACCGGTGATCTCCGACGTGGTTGAGGAGAGCGCGCAGTTTCTGGAGGAAGGACATGTGCTGGCCTTCGCCTGGACGGCGCTGGCCGAGAACGACCGTACGGCCGAGGCGCTGGTGCGTGCGCCTGCCGCAGAGGATTGGGACGGCTTCGTCGAGGCTCTGCGGGACGTGACTGTTCCGCAGCAGACCATCGTGTTCGCGGATCGGGACGGCAATATCGGCTATATCGCACCGGGACGTGTGCCGATCCGGGCCTCCGGCCAGGGACACATGCCGGCGCCGGGCTGGACCGGCGCACACGACTGGGTTGGCTGGGTCCCCTTTGAGGACCTCCCCCGCGCCTACAACCCGCAGTCGGGCAGGGTCGTGAGCGCCAACAACCGGATCGTTCCCCTCGACTATCCGCATTACCTGACCGATGTATGGGCTCCACCGTACCGCGCGCAGCGGATCGAGGCATTGCTCGACGCGCGGGCTTCGCACGACGTGGCGAGCTTCGCCGCGATCCAGCAGGACATCTACTCGCTTTCGGCGGCGAGGCTGCTGCCGGTCCTGCTTCCTCTGGTCGAGCCGTCGAGCGATCACTCACGCCTCGCCGTCGCCATGCTGGAGGGGTGGGATCGCGTCATGTCGCGCGACCGTCCCGAGCCATTGATCTACATGGCATGGCTGCGCGCGCTGATGCGCGTTCTCTTCGCCGACGAGCTCGGCGAGGCGTTCGAGGACTACTGGAAGATCCGGCCCGAGACGATCCACCGCGCGCTCACCCTGCGCAAGGCTTGGTGCGACGTGGTGACGACCGAAGAACGGGAGGGCTGTGCGGAGGCCGTCTCAGGAGCTCTTGACGGGGCACTGGCGTTCCTTTCCGCGGACCATGGCCGGGACATGAGCGCGTGGCGCTGGGGCGAGGCCCACGCGGTGCACATGAAGCACCGCATACTCGGCGAGGTTCCCGCCATCGGGTCATGGTTCGAGGTGAAGCTGCCGAGCGGCGGAGAGAAGGACACGGTGAAGGCCGGTGGCTTCGACGTGAGCGATCCGGAGGCACCTTTCGCTCAGAACCACGGCGCCGGCTACCGCGCGGTGTACGACCTTGGAGACCTCGAGCGCTCGGTGTTCATCGTCAGCACGGGCCAGTCGGGCAACCCGCTGTCCTCGCATTACGAAGACTTCGCCGAGCCCTGGCGCGACGGTCGCTACTTGCCCATGCTCACCGATCGTGCCCGGTTGGAGGACGGTGCCCTCGGCATCTTGACCCTGCGCCCACGGTAAGCACGCCAGGTGGGCGCATCCCTTACATCTCGCCGGACAGCGTCTCACGTTCGCTGGCTTCGTCCGGGGTTCGCCGCGGCGTCGAACCGCGGCTGAACGCCGCAATCGACGATGCCGAGCGTGTCCCCTTCGTAGCGGTCGCGCAGCCGGGTATCCGTCGCTGCTGCGGGAGTCTGGCCGCCATTCACCTCCATTACATCGGGCGCGATTCCTCGCGGTTGCGCCCGCGGGCCCCACAATGTGCCCAACACCATGAGACGGAATAGCGCGGACCTCGCCGGAACGTCTGCTCCTTGTCGCAACCGCAACTCGGAACGGGTCTGCAACGCTTTGCCGAGTTCACCGAGCGCGCCGGT
>JAJDVB010000107.1 GCA_022826345.1 Alphaproteobacteria bacterium | reverse complement strand
CTGGCCGGAGACAAGGGCGCCATCGACCGCGCAGCGAAGGAGGGCGCGCTGCTCTTCTACGGCAGGGCCCGCTGCGCCGCCTGCCACAGTGGCCCGCTGCTGAGCGACTTCCAGTTCCACTCGCTTGCCGTGCCGCAGATCGGCCCCGGCATCGACGTGAGCGGGGGCGACGACGAGAGCGGCGACGACCGAGGCCGTTACGAGGCGACGCGCATCCCCCGCCACCTCTATCAGTTCCGCACTCCGCCGCTCCGCAACGTCACGCTGACCGCGCCTTACTTCCACAGCGGTGCCGTGGCCAGTCTGGAGGAGGCGATTGCCCTGCACCTCGCCCCGCCTGACCCGTCACCCTACGAGACCGAGGCCGAGGCGGCGCGGCGGGCGAGCTTCTCGCGCACGCTGAGGCGGGGCGTCGTGCTCGGCGAGGACGAGCGCGCGAGCCTACTCGCCTTCCTGCAGAGCCTGGAAGACGACCAGGCCGGGAGTCGCGCGCTCATCGTGCCCGAGAGCGTGCCGAGCGGCCTGCCCGTGCCGGCACTCGACGCAGCCCGCTGATTCCGCGCACCGCCCCGTGCCGCGCCCGTATCTTCGGCAGATGTAACCGGTTACAATGCCGCGTCATGGCCCCTTCCAACCGTATCGCGACCGAGCGCGGGCAGGGTCCGTCTCCGCCGCGCGTCCCGAACCGATTGCGCCAAGAGGTGGTATCTTTCCCGGGGCCGGATCGATACAGTCGCGCCGGGTGTTGAACGGAACAGACCGACCGGGGAAATAACGTGTTCACCAGCAATCCCTTTGCCGCGCTTTCGGCGACCATTCCGTCCGACGTCATCCAGATTTACGTCGGCGTGATGATCGCGCTGGTGGTGGGCGGCACCCTGTTCGACGTCTGGCACAAGGGGAGCGCCACCTACTTCTTCACCAGCTGGCGGAACGCGCGGGGCACGGGGTCGCGCCAGGTCGGCGGTGGGAGGGTGGCTGGCCTCGCGATCCAGACCGCCCTGTCCGAGGTCGCGACGTCCGCCGAGTTCGGCCACGGACGCCGCCGGGCGGCTCACCTGCTGACGATGTACGGCTTCCTGCTCTACGTCGCGACTACCATCGTCATGGTGTTTTGCTACCCGTCGACCGAGACGACCACGCCCGCCGTCCTGCCCCAGCTCTGGATCGCCGGCGCCCTGCTGGTCTGCCTCGGCGGCTACTGGTTCTGGTTCTTCATCCGGGTTGACATCGCGGCCGAGGGCCATACGCCGTTCCGCATCGTGCGCGCCGACCTGTTCATCCTCTCGCTTCTCGCCAGCGTGTCGCTGGGGCTGATTTGGGCCGCGCTGCAGTCGATTGACAGTGCGGGGACGAACGCGGTGCTCGGCCTCTACCTCATCGCGACGACGGTGCTGTTCGGCTCCGTTCCGTGGTCCAAGTTTTCGCACATGTTTTTCAAGCCGGCGGCGGCCTTCGAGAAGCGCGTGTCCGAGGCGACGGGCGCGAGGAGCAACCTGCCGCCGCCTGCCGATAAGCCCGCGACCTTCGGCAGCACCCGCGAACGGCCGCGCCACTACTGATCGGCCCCACAGCGCTCTTCGACAGAGGAGATAACCGAACCACATGCCGACCTTCGTCTACATGACCCGGTGCGACGGCTGCGGCTACTGCGTCGACATCTGCCCGTCCGACATCATGCACATCGATAAGACCTACAGGCGTGCCTACAACATCGAGCCCAACATGTGCTGGGAGTGCTACTCCTGCGTGAAGGCGTGCCCGCAGCACGCCATCGACTGCCGCGGCTACGCCGACTTCGCGCCCATGGGTCACAGCGTCCGCGCGCTGAGGGAAGAGGCGAAAGGCACCATCTCCTGGAAGATCAAGTTCCGTAACGGCGAGGAAAAGGACTTCGTCTCCCCGATCCGGACCACGCCGTGGGGCTCAATCAAGCCGCCGACCGACTACGAGGCGCCCACGGCGGACGCGATGAAATCGCAAGAACTCGCGCACGAACCGGACGCACTCAACGTAGACGCGCTGCCGGCGATGGCGCCGGAGCGGTTCAAGCAGGGGCTCCTCTAGTGGGCCTGTTCTCACGCCGCAAGACGGTCTTCGTCGACGCGGACATCCTGGTCATCGGCGGCGGCATGGCCGGCTGCGGCGCGACCTACGAAGCCGGCTACTGGGGGCGCGACCTGAAGGTGGTCTGCGTCGAGAAGGCGAACATCGAGCGCAGCGGCGCCGTGGCCCAGGGGCTCTATGCGATCAACTGCTACATGGGCATGCAGTGGAACGAGAACCAGCCCGAGGACCACGTCCGCTACGCCCGGAACGACCTCATGGGCCTGGTGCGGGAGGATCTCGGCTACGACATCGCGCGCCACGTCGATTCCACGGTGCACAAGTTCGAGGAGTGGGGCCTTCCCATCATGCGCGACCCGGAGACCGGGCGTTATCAGCGGGAAGGCAAGTGGCAGATCATGATCCACGGCGAGAGCTACAAGCCGATCGTCGCCGAGGCCGCGCGCAAGGCCGCGGCCGAAGTCTACAACCGGATCATGGTGACCCACCTGCTGACGGACCGGACCAAGCCCAACCGGGTCGCGGGCGCGGTCGGGTTCAACGTCCGCAGCGGGGAATTCTACGTCTTTCGCGCCAAGGCCGTGATCGTGTCTGCCGGCGGCGCGTCGCACATCTTCAAGCCGCGGGCTGTGGGCGAAGGCATGGGGCGCACCTGGTACGCGCCCTGGAGCAGCGCCTCGGCCTATGCGTTGCCGATCCTGGTCGGCGCCAAGATGACCCAGATGGAGAACCGCATCGTCCTCACGCGCTTCAAGGACGGCTACGGGCCGGTCGGCGCCTACTTCCTCCACCTCAAGACCTACACCGAGAACGCCTACGGGGAGGAGTACGAGTCCAAGTGGTACGACCAGACCAAGGCGCTGGTGGGCGACTACATCGACATGCACCCGGTGCCCACCTGCCTCCGCAACCACGCCTTCCTGGAGGAGGTCAAGGCCGGCCGCGGGCCCATCCGCATGGTGACCAAGGAGGCCTTCGCCGACCCCCACAAGGAGCAGGTCGGCTGGGAGAATTTCCTGGGCATGACCATCGGGCAGGCGGTGGTCTGGGCGTCCCAGAACATCGATCCCAAGCACACCAATCCGGAGCTGACCACGTCCGAGCCCTACGTCATGGGCTCGCACGCTACCTGCTCGGGCGCCTGGGCGAGCGGTCCGGAAGACTGCGCGCCAGCGGACTACCAGTGGGGCTACAACCGGATGATGACCGTCGACGGGC
This sequence comes from Alphaproteobacteria bacterium, assembly GCA_022826345.1. Next base: position 9,493 of record JAJDVB010000107.1, on the reverse strand, counting down.
TGTTCGGCGCCGGCGACACCATCGGGGGCTCCGCCCACAAGTTCTCGTCGGGCTCCTACACGGAAGGCCGGATCGCCGGCAAGGCGGCGGTCAACTACGTCAACGACCTCAAGGGCGAGCAGCCGCAGGTCAGCGAGAAAGAGTACGAGGACCTCAAGACGGTCATCTTCCAGCCCCTGGAGACCTTCCGGGTCAATCGCAACGAGATCGTCGCGGGCACGGTCTCGCCCAGCTACATGCTGCCGATCCACGGCCTCCAGCGCCTCGAGAAGATCATGGATGAGTACGTCGGCGGCATCAGCGCCGCCTACACGACGAACGAGCCCATGCTCACGCGCGGGCTGGAACTGCTGGGCATGCTGAAGGAGGACCTCGACCATCTCGGGGCCGAAGACCTGCATCAGCTACAGCGGGCGTGGGAGCTGCACCACCGGGTTCTGGCCTCGGAGGCCGTGGCCCATCACACGATGTACCGGACGGAGACGCGCTGGCCGGGATACTACTATCGGGGCGATCATCCGAAGCTGGATGACGCCGATTGGCACTGCTTCACCCTGTCCCGCTACGACCGCGAGACCGGGGAATGGGCCATGGAGAAGGCCCCCGTCTACCACATCGTGGATTAGCGCTGCCCGACTGCAAGGGATCGTGCCCCGTTGCCGCACGGTCCCGAATTTCGCATGCAGCTCTGCCCGGTAACCCCCCACCTCACCCCGGCCCTCTCCGCCCCCAGGGGCGGAGAGGGAGAGCAGACTGGTGCCGTCTACGTTCCCCCTCCGCCTTCGGGGGAGGGGGACAGGGGGAGGTGGGCTCAAGGTTGCGGGCTCAGGAGCCCCGCTGCTCGCCAAAGAACCGGCAGAGCTCGCCGTTCGGCACCTGCCCTTCGGAATAGGTGAAGGTGCCGCGGTTGCGCATTTCCTCCGCGGCCCGGCGTATGAGGCCGAACGTGGCCCGGGCCAGCGAGCCGCCGATGCTCACCCGCTTCACGCCGAGGTCCTCGAGCTGGCTCACGCTCATCGGACTGCCGGCAAGGCCCATGACCACGTTGACCGGCCCGTCGACCTCCCTCACCAACCTGCCGATGGTCTCGGGGTCCTTGACGCCGGGGACGTAGAGGCAGTCCGCTCCCGCTTCCCGGTACAGGTTGACCCGTGTCACCGATTCCTCGAACGGGTTGGGATGTCCCATGAGGTAGCACTCGGCCCGCGCGGTCAGCGTGAACGGAAACGGCAGGGACGCGGCGGCGGCGGCCGCAGCCTCGATCCTCTCCACCGATAGCGCCCGATCGTAGAGATCGCCCGTGCCGCAGGCGGCGGCATAGTCCTCGATGCTGGCCGCCACCGCGCCGGTCTCGGCCGCCAGGCGGATGGTCTCGGCCACCTCTTCCGGCGTATGTCCGTAGCCGTTCTCCGCATCCATGCTGACGGGTATCCGAAGCGCGCTTGCAATCCGTGCGGTCTCCTCCAGCGCGGCTTCTCGGGTGAGCGCGCCTTCGTAGTCGGGGAGACCGAGACAGAACGCGATCCCCGCGCTGCTGGTGCCGACGGCGGGGAACCCCGCTGCCTGCAGCATGCAGGCGCTGCCGGCGTTCCATGCGTTCGGCATCACGAATATGCCGTCGGCCAGATGCAGGTCCTTGAAGGCCTGCCCCTTGGTTGTCTGCGCTTCGCTCAACGGTTCGTCTCCTGTGTTGTCGGGGCCGTTCAACTGCCGGATTCCACCGCATCGACGAAGGAGTCGACGAGGTTGTCCGAGGCGTTGACGACGTGCTCCGGTCCGGGGAACCGGCCCTCGCGGACATCGGCGACGAACTCCCGGAACCCGGCCAGCCGCTCGGCCTGCATCGCCTCCTTCATCTTGTAGAGGTGGCGGTACTGCTTCGAGTGCCGGGGGTAGGGAGGCGGGTTGTTGCCGAGGATGTCGTCGGCGAACAGGAACTGGATGTCCCCGCCGCTGCCCGCCCCGATGGAGGAGGTGAGGAGCCGCGTGCGCTTGCTGATCTCGACCAGCAGTTGCGCGGGGATGACCTCGACCTCAACCGCGTAGGCGCCGGCGGCCTCCAGGGCCTTGATCTCGCGATAGACCCACATCGCCTCGTCGAGGGTCTTTCCGACCGCGCGCAAGCCCCCCGTCCAGGTGCTCTTGCGGGGGACCAGCCCGGCATGGCCCTGAATCGGGATGCCCGCATCGGCCGCCGCCGCCACGAAGCGGGGGCTCCACTGGCACATGATCGCGTCCGCCCCGAGAGCCATCGCATCGTAGCCGATGCGGACCGCTTCGACCTCGCTCGCGGCGGCAACGAGCGGCACGGAAAAGGCCATAAAGGTGTTGGGTGCCGCGCGCCGGATCGCCGCCGTGAGATCGGGCTGGCGGGGATCGAAGCGCGCCTTCATGGTGTCGACGCCGGCCTCCTCGGCGGCAGCTGCTTCGTCCGGGGAGAACGGCAGGGTCTCCACGAGCACGCGCTTGCCCTTCTGATCGCGCAGGTCCTTCACGGTGTAGTTGCGGGTTCCGTAGGCGCCCCCGAGCGTCATGACCCGCTTCAGCCCGCGCGCCTCGGCGTCTCTCGGCGGAATGCCTCCGTCCCCGGTCGCGTGGCTGGTCATGGCTCTTCTCCCTGCTCAAGGTGGTCTGCGGGACACGTTAGCAGAGATTGCCCAGGGCGTTCGGTCGGGCACCGGTCCGTGCCGGGTCTCAAAATGCGCTGCGGCGACACCGGAATCCGGCGCCGCCGCGAGCCATGCGTGTCCGTCTTCAGGCGCCCGCGGGCGCGTTGGCCTCAGGCGGGGCTGCCGACCGCCGCATCGGCCGGAGAGTGAGCCTTCACCTTCGGGGTCCGGGCGCTCTTGCGCATGTCGGTCTTCACGTACTTCGTCGAGTAGCCGTTGAAGAGGTGCCCGAGCAGGCCGCGATCGAGATCCGACGTCCCGAACATCCAGTCCGCGATGGGGAACGTCAGGTTCATGTTCCGCTCCATCATGATCGACTGGTTGTGGTGCGCCGCGTGGTGCCGCCGGATCGTGTTCACGAACGGGCAATAGCGCACGAACCGGTTCTCGCCGATATGGCAGCAGAAGTGCATGAACTCGTAGAGCAGATAGAGGCTGGTCGTGGTGGCGATGACGAGCCAGCCCACGTTCGCCGAGATGACGAAGCCCGCGATCAGCGCCGGCGGCGTCGACATCAGGATGAACACGACGAGCGCGTAGGGCGGGAAGACCGTCACCCGCCAGTCGTGCTGGCCGGCGAAGCGCATCTCCTTGTCGGTGAAGAACTGGTGGTGCATGAGCATGTGCCGCGTGTAGATGGCGCGGAAGCCCTTCCACTTGCGCGGCCGGTGCATCACCTGGACATGGAGCAGCCACTCGAAGATGTTGCTCGCCAGCAGCACCACCGGGATCGTGAGCCACTCCCACCACTGCATGGTCCCGACATGGGAGAGGCAGACGTAGAGCGCGCAGGCGCCGATGAGGTAGATAATCGCGACGTGCAGATAGCCGTTGTACCAGGCCGCGATGCGCTCCCGGTAGACCTCACGGTAGATCCGCTGGCGCTCGTCCATCGGTGAGTTCGCGAGTTCCACGGCCGTGCCCCCTCTACCCCGTGCTTGAGCGCTGACGCGCCAAGGCAATCCGAAAGTAATATATTAGTCGAATATCAACAGCAGAACAAGCATGCTGCAGCTCCGATCGAGAGCACCGCGGCGTGCTCGTGCAGGGACCTCGCTGCCGCCATGCCGCTCACCAGTCCACCGCCGCCCGCGTGATCGATTCGATGTATTCGAGTAAGGCATCGCTCGCCATCGCCGCCGCCGCCTCGTCTCCTGCCGCGATCGCATTGGCGATGTCGGCATGGAGGCGTGCGATCAACGACAGATCGCCGTCCTGACGGTGGTGCATGAACCAGAACCGCCGCGAAAGGCCGGCCATCAACGAGATTGCTTCGGATGCGAACTCGTTGCGCGTCACCTGGCTCACCAGCACGTTGAACTCGCGATCGAGGCGCATGAAGCGGATGTCGTCGCCTGCCTCGGCGCTCTCGTATATCGCACGCGCGATTGCCGCGAAGCGGGCACGCTCGTCGGCGGTTGCGCGAGACGCGGCGGAGCGGACCATCAGCCGCTCGAGCTCGCGGCGCACCTCCAGCATCCGAAGCTGCTTGCCGACGTTGAACTCCGAGACCAGGACACCGCGCCGGGGGAGCACCGTGACCAGCCCCTCCCGCGCCAGGCGCTGCAGCGCCTCGCGCACCGGCGTGCGTCCGATGCCGAGCGTCTTCGAGAGCGCACCTTCGGAGAGCACCTCGCCCGGCTCGAGCCTGAGCGTGCAGATCATCTCCTCGATGGCGACGTACGCACGGTCAGTGAGGCTGCGGTCCGGGTCCGAGCGCTGGTCCGCGTCCGCCTCTCTCTCACTCACGCTCAAGTGCGGCTCCAATACGCGAAAGCATGTTCGGAAGTGGGATGCTTCGGCGATTGCGGCAGCGCGTCCCGGCTGCCCGGATGCCGGTATGCTAGCCCGCCTCTCTCACCACGGCCATGGCGTGTGTGGCGCGGACGATTCTACGATGGGCCACGTTCAGCCCCGCTTCGGAGCAACGCCATGAAGACCTACGCCGGGGATCGCACCATCGACGGGCTCGTGGTCACCGTTGACGGCGAGCTCCTGGACCAGAGGCTCGACATACGCCGCTACAGCGAGACCGGCTTCGAGTGGACCTATGAAGGCCCGCAGTCGCGTCAGCTCGCGCTCGCGATCCTGGCCGATCACCTCGGCGCAGGCGAGGAGGCCCGCGCCCTCGATCTCGTCGAGCCGTTCATGCGCGACGTGGTGGCGAACTTCGACAACACGTGGGAGATGACGAGCGCCGACGTGGCCGCGGCAATCGACGCGTTCGCCTCCACCTGAGATAGCGAAGGAACCGAGCGATGCCCAGCCACTACAAGATCCTCGTCTCCGTGCTCGCCCTCGCGCTCTGCGTGGCGGTGTTCTTCCTCGACGACAGCACCGGGATCGTGCGCTGGGTGACCCTCGCGCTCGGGCCGCTGATGGCCGGCGCGATCTGGGTGCTGCCCGAAGCCAAGTCGAAGGAGATTCGAAAGGAAGTCGCCAACCGGCGCTGACGATCCATGCCCACGCTGATCCCCCCGCACGGCAACGCCCCCCTGAAGCCCCTGCTGCTGACCGGGGAGGAGCGGGACGAGGCGCTGAAGCGGGCGCACACCCTTAGGCGGCTGCCGCTATCGAGCCGCGAGGTCTCGGACCTCTTCATGCTCGCCATGGGCGCCTACACGCCGCTCACGGGCTTCATGGGCGCGGCCGACTGGCGCGGCGCATGCCTCGATATGCGCCTGGAAAGCGGGCTCTTCTGGCCGCTGCCCATCACGCTCTCCTGCGCCGACGATTTCGCCGCCGCCATCGGCGACGAGGTGGCGCTCACGGACGCGGAGGGGGTGATTCTCGGCGTGCTCACGGTCACCGAGAGATACGCCATCGACAAGGCCCTCGAATGCCGCGAGGTCTACCGCACCACCGACGAGGCTCACCCGGGGGTCGCAAAAGTCATGGCGCAGGGCGCGGTCAACCTCGCGGGTCCGGTCTCGGTCCTCTCCGAAGGGCACTTTCCCGAGACCTACCGGGGGCTCTACCTGCGCCCCGCCGAAACCCGTGCGCTCTTCGTCGAGAAGGTCTGGTCGACGGTCGCCGCCTTCCAGACCCGCAACCCCATGCACCGCAGCCACGAGTTTCTCGCCAAGGTCGCGCTGGAGGTGTGCGACGGGGTGCTGATCCACCAGGTCCTCGGCGCGCTCAAGCCGGGCGACATCCCGGCCGATGTCCGGGTCCGCGCCATCGACTGGCTGGTCGCCAACCACTTCGCGGAAGGGACGGTGATCCAGGCGGGCTACCCCATCGAGATGCGCTACGCCGGCCCGCGGGAGGCGCTGCTGCACGCCCTCTTCCGCCAGAACTTCGGGTGCTCGCACTTGGTGATCGGGCGCGACCACGCCGGGCTCGGCGGCTATTACGGGCCCTACGACGCGCACCGCATCTTCGACGAGATCGGCGCGGACAGCCTCGCCATCCGGCCGCTCAAGATCGACGACACCTTCCATTGCTTTGACTGCGGGGGCATGGCCACGGGGAACGTCTGCTTCGCCGCCGATGGTGGGATGGACCCTCCGGTCGAGGGGGAGCGCCATCGCGCGGTAGCGGCGGTGGCGACCGGCGACGCGGAGGGCCGGTCCTGCGACCGCGGTGACGACGGCAAGCTCCGCATCTCCGGCACCCGGCTGCGCGAGATGTTCGCGGGCGGCGAGGCGATCCCGCCCGAATACAGCCGCGACGGCGTGGTCGCCATCCTCCAGGCCTACTACGACGGCACCCCGTGACGCTCTATGATGACTGACCATCAAGGCGGGCACGCGCGCGCCTGACGGGAGCACCAGGGGAACGGAGGAGCATCATGGCGGAGGTATCTTCAGGCGGACGCGATCTGGTGGGCTACGGCGCCTACCCGCCGGCAATCCCCTGGCCGAACGGGGCGCGTGTCGCGATCTCAGTGGTGGTCAACTACGAGGAAGGCTCGGAGTATTCGCACGCCATGGGCGATGCGCACCAGGAAGCGCTCACTGAGTTCGGCAGCTACTCGCTGCCCGAGGTCTACCGTAACCTCGCCATGGAATCGATGTTCGAGTACGGCTCCCGCGCCGGAGTCTGGCGCCTCCTGCGGCTTTTCGAGGAGACCGGAATCAAGTCCACCTTCTACGCCTGCGCCGTCGCCTTCGAGCAGAACCCGGCGGTCGCCCGCGCGGTCGTCGCCCGCGGCCACGAGGTGTGCAGCCACGGCTGGCGCTGGGAGGAGGTGTTCCGCCTCTCGCGGGAGGAGGAGCGCGAACACATCCGGCTCGCCATCGAATCCTTCGAGCGCACCTGCGGCAGGCGGCCGGTGGGCTGGTACTGCCGCTTCGGCCCCTCGGTCCATACCCGCGAACTGGTGGTGGAGGACGGTGGCTTCATTTACGATTCGGACGCCTACAACGACGACCTGCCCTACTTCGTGGAGGTCTCAGGCAAGCGCCATCTGGTGGTGCCCTATACGTGCGATATCAATGACTTCTCCTTCTGGACGGCGCCCGGCTTCCTTACCGCCGATCACTTCTATCAGTACGCGCGGGACAGCTTCGACACGCTCTACGCCGAATCCGCGACCTGCCCGAAGATGATGTCCATTGGCCTGCACCCCCGCATGATCGGCCGCCCCGGCCGGATCGCGGGTCTCTCCCGCTTCATCGAGCACGCACAGGCCCACGAGGGCGTCTGGTTCGCGACCCGCGAGGAAATCGCCCGCCACTGGCTCGAAGCGGCAGGTTAGATTGTGGCGGCCTCAGACCATTTCTATCTGTATTCGCCCACTACTTTTCGATAAAGATCGAAGCAAGGATACTGCCAACAGCTGCGGCTGCTATCGTCACAGCTATAGCAGTGGCAATAAACCAACGCAGTAGGCTGCTTTGCTGTCTCTCTAGCAATGCCTTTACATCAGCAACATCAGAGCGCGTCGCTGTATGCTTCAGTGCTTCCTCTATTTTGGCGCATTGAACATTAATTTCCAAAACGTCCTCTTGCGTAACCATATGCTTAATTTGTTCTTCTATCCGTGCCAATCTTTCACCATAGTTGTTCCCACCATTACCACCATGACCGGCAGGTTTCGGACCAGGAAATGCACTTATGTTAGTGCGACCTCGTGTCATGTGTGTTTCCTAATCCATTCCCATAATTCTGCAATTTCCCAGCCATCAATTGCGCCGTAATTCGTTTCTAGCACCAAGCCTGACACCTCGTCGCTAGAAATCATTCCGGCAGTATCTCGAACGGTTTTGATCAGCGTCGGCTCTTCAGGCGCAACAAATACGATTTGATCCGATAACATAAAATAACGATCAGGCCATTTTTTCTGAATTCGGTCTATAGCCGCAGCGCTAGATTTCCCTGGTTCAGTAAAAATTACCAAGTAGGCACTCATGGCGCCCGCTCTTGTGCCCAGTTCCGACCAGATTCTTGAAACACGATTTCGACCATCTGAATTATATTACATCAGTAAGTGCATTTAGTCAAGCTCCGATTCTCTTTCATTCAAAGCACAAAGAATTCTAAAGAGGCAAATTAGGAGGAGAATAGATGTGCGCCGGTAAAGCTGCCAAACGTATAGCTCTGAAACTCATTTAGTGAAATTGCTAGTCGGGCAATCTAGGCTTGGAGGGCGGCGACGGCATCCACGAGGGTACGGACCGCGTTGACGGAGTGCGCGAAGGCCGCCTTCTCGTCGTCGTCGAGGGCGATCTCGACGATGCGTTCGACCCCGCCCGCGCCGATGACCGCAGGCACGCCGACGTAGAGGCCGTCGACGCCATATTCGCCGTCGAGCCAGGCGGCGCAGGGCAGCACGCGCTTCTTGTCCTTGAGGTATGCCTCCGCCATCTGGATCGCGGCCGAGGCCGGCGCGTAGAAGGCCGAGCCGGTCTTGAGCAGGCCCACGATCTCTGCGCCACCGTCGCGGGTGCGCTGCACGATCTCCGCCAGCCGCTCGGCCGAGAGCCAGCCCATCGTCACCAGATCGGTGAGCGGGATGCCGGCGACGGTGGAATAGCGCGGCAGCGGCACCATGGTGTCGCCGTGGCCGCCGAGCACGAAGGCGGTCACGTCCTCGACCGAAACGCCGAGCTCGACCGCTATGAAGTGGCGGAAGCGCGCGGAATCGAGTACGCCGGCCATCCCCACCACCCGGGCGTGCGGCAGCCCGCAGGCCTCGCGCAGCACGTAGACCATCGCGTCCAGCGGGTTGGTGATGCAGATGACGAAGGCGCCCGGTGCATACTCGCGAATGCCGGCGCCGACCTGGTTCATCACGTTGGTGTTGATCGAGAGCAGGTCGTCGCGGCTCATGCCTGGCTTGCGCGGCACGCCGGCGGTGACGATCACCACGTCCGCGCCTTCGATCGGCGCATAGTCCTGGGTGCCCGCGAGCGCCGCGTCGAAGCCCTCCACCGCGCCGCTCTGCGCGAGGTCCAGCGCCTTGCCTTGCGGCACGCCTTCGATGATGTCGAAGAGCACGATGTCCCCCAGGTCCTTGAGCGCGGCGAGGTGGGCGAGCGTGCCGCCGATGTTGCCCGCGCCGATCAGCGCGATCTTGGTGCGTGCCATGGGGAGTCCTTGCGGTTCTGGGGTGTCGCGGGGCTAGTTTCCTGCCCCAAAACTAGAGACAAGCGTTACCCGGACCCCCCTTACGTCATGGCCGGGCTTATCCCGGCCATCCACGTCGCGCATGCCGGCAGGGTCGCGCGCACAGCAAATGGATGCCCGGATCAAGTCCACTGCTGTCCGGTTTAGAGGGGTGGACAAGGTGCATGACATTGATTCTATTCGTCTCCGGACGTTTTGCGGCGTTCTGGACACGAACGGAGGTCAATGTCATGCGGCACCAGAATAGCGTC
>JAJDVB010000138.1 GCA_022826345.1 Alphaproteobacteria bacterium | reverse complement strand
GTTCTGCGCAAGGCGGGTCACCTCGTATAGGCAGACGCAAGATCGACACCGCGCGTAACCCGATCACGGGATGAACCCCGCCGGTCGCGAACGACTCGGCACGAAGCTGGGGAGGCTGGATCGGCCGGGGACAGTCGTATGGCTGCTCCTCGCGCCGACCCTGCTCTATCTCCTGGCGTTCGCGATATTTCCGCTCTTCTACAGCCTGCGGCTCTCGTTCACAGACCTGACCGCTGCCGCGGGCACCGGCGACTGGGTCGGCCTCACCAACTACGGCGACCTGCTGCGCGACCCGCACTTCTGGAACGCGACGAAGAACAGCGCGGTCATGGTGAGCGCCTCGCTGGCCATCCAGGTCGTGCTCGGCGTCGCTCTCGCGATGTTCTTCAACCTGCACCTCAGGGGCGCGTGGCTCGTGCGCGGCATCCTGGTGCTGCCGATGCTGATCACGCCCATCGTGGTCGGCGTGATGTGGCGGGCCCTGCTAAATCCCGATTGGGGGCTCGTCAACTGGTGCATCGAGGCGGTCGGCCTGGAGCCGCCGAACTGGTTCGGCTCGATCGAGATGGCGATGCCGACGCTCATCCTCGTCGAGTCCTGGCAGTGGACGCCGTTCGTCTTCATCATCGTCTATGCACGCCTGCAGGCGCTGCCGCAGGAGGTCTTCGAGGCGGCCATCGTCGACGGCGCCAAACCGCTCGCCACGTTCCGCTTCGTCACGTTGCCGCTCCTCATGCCGGCAATCATCTTCGCCGCGGTCTTCCGCGCCGTTGATTCGTTCCGCTCCTTCGACCTCATCTTCGGGTTGAGCTACGGCGGGCCGGCACGGAGCACGACGACGCTCAGCTTCTTCTCGTTCCAGAACGGCTTCCAGTGGCAGAACTACGGCTACGCCGCGGCCGCCTCCTACATGATGCTCCTGATTCTCGCGGTGGGCACGATCGTCCTGCTCCGCTTCGTCCAGATACGGCCGGGATACGCGAAATGAAGCGGAAGATCGGCAGGGCGTTCGCCTATCTCGTGCTGATCATGCTCGGGCTCGCCGGCATCGCGCCCATCGTCTATCTCGGGGTTCTCTCGACGAAGAAGCGTATCGAGATTCTGGCGCAAGTGCCGCCCACGTTCGACTTCAAGTGGGCTCGGATTACGAAGAACTACAACGAGGTCCTGTTCAGTCAGGGCATGCTGGAGTTCACCATCAACTCGATCATCGTGGTGGGCGCCACCACGGTGCTGGTGCTCGTGATTGCGACGCCGGCGGCCTACGCGTTCTCGCGCTTCCGCTTTCGCGGCAACGAGAACCTCGCGTTCACGATCTTGAGCATGCGCTTCATGCCGCCGGTCGCGATCGCGATTCCGCTGTTCCTGATGATGCAGTGGGTGGGCACGCACGACAGCTACCTCGGGCTGATCCTGCCCTACATCGCGTTCTCTCTGCCTCTCGTGGTCTGGATCATGATCGGGTTCTTCGACGAGATCCCGCAGGAGATCGACGATGCCGCGATCATGGACGGCTGCACCCGCTTCGAGGTGCTGTGGCGCGTGATGCTGCCCATGGTGCGACCCGGACTGGTGACCGCGTCGCTGTTCGGCGCGATCTTCATCTGGAACGAGTTTCTGGTGGCGCTCTATGTCATCGACTCGCGGGAATTTCAGACCATCGCGCTCGGCGCCGCCACCCTGGTCAGCGCGCAGCGGCCCATCGACTGGAACATCGCCGCGGCGGTGGGCGTGGTGACGGTCGTGCCGATCCTGATCTTCTCGCTCTTCGTGCAGCGCTATATCGTGCGCGGACTGACCGCAGGAGCCGTGAAATGAACAGTGGAGAAGCACCCGTACTCGTGGCCTCCGGCCTCGGCTGGCCCGAAGGGCCGACCGTCAGACCCGACGGCAGCGTCGTCTTCGTCGAGAGCTACCGGAGCCAGCTCACGGTGGTCGATGCGGGCGGCGAGATGCGCCGCTTCGCTTACACCGCGGGCGCGCCCAACGCCTGCGTGCTCGGCGGCGACGGCGCGCTCTACGTCTGCCAGAACGGCGGCACCGTGGGCCCGTGGCGGGCGGCGGAGATGACCACGCCGTCGATCCAGCGCGTATCGGAAGGCGGCGAGGCCGAGACCCTGGTCACGGAGATCGCGGGCATTTCGTTGAACGGCCCCAACGACCTGGTCTTCCACGCCGACGGGCGGCTGATCTTCACCGATCCCGGCACCTATAACCCGGACGATCCGAACCCGAGCTACATCTTCGCCATCGCGCCGGACGGCAGCACCAGCCTCCTCGTCGACTTTCCCGAACCCGTCTTTCCCAACGGGGTCGCCGTCGAGGCCGACGGCTCGATCGTGTGGGACGAGTCCTACACCGGCCACGTCGGCCGCCTGCGGCCTGACGGCACCATCGAAGACCTCGGCCGCATGCCCGGCGACAACCCCATCCTGGACGGCATGACCGTCGGCGCCGACGGACGCCTCTACGTGACCGACCTCTCCGCCGGCGGGATGCACGTGCTGAATCCCGACGGCACGGTCGATGGCTTCCTCCCCTGCGGCGGCGCGCCTACGAACTGCGTCTTCGACGGCGAGACCATGTGGGTGACCGACGCAGGCGTTCTCGTCGTGAGCGAGGAGCCCAATACCAATGGCCAACTGTGGCGCCTGCGCGTGCCGGGCGGTGGCGCACCGACCCAACGAGGAACGATCCGCATGGGTGCAGCGTGATGACGGAGAGAACGACCCATCCCGGCATGGTTCACAGCGGCAGAACCGCATTCGTCACCGGCGGCGGCTCCGGTATCGGCCTGGAGACCGCCCTCACCCTCGCCGATCTCGGCGCCGACGTCGCCGTGCTCGACTGGACTCCTGGCGCGGCTGCCGCAGCCGCCGAGCGCATCGAGAAGATCGGCCGCCGCGCGCTCGCCATCGAGGGCGACACCGGCGACGAGCAGACCGTCGTCGATGCCTTCGCGGAGACCCGGCGCGCGCTGGGCGAGATCGACGCCGCCATCGCCTGCGCCGGCGTGCTCGGCGAGGGCGGCCCGGTGTTCGAGACCCCGGTCGAGGACTTCGAGCACGTCATGGGCGTCAACGTGCGGGGCTCCTTCCTTGTCACACGCGAGGCCGCACGCCACATGCGCCCGCGCCGCGCAGGCGCCATCGTGCTGCTCTCCAGCCTCGACGGACTGCAGGCCGAGCACGGCATGTTCTCCTACTGCACGTCCAAGGGCGCGCTGCTGAACCTGGCGCGCGCCGCCGCGCTCGATCTGGCGCGGGACGGCATCACGGTGAACTGCGTCTGCCCGAGCGTCACCTTCACCCCACTGCTCGAGGGCCGGCTTGCGACCATCCCCAACGGCGACGAGGTGCTCCGTTCCTATGCCGAGCGGCATCCGCTCGGGCGCGTCCTCACCTCGCGGGACATCGCGTCGGCGATCGCCTACGTCGCCTCCCCGCTCGCGACCGGCATCACGGGAGCGGCCATTCCGGTCGACGCCGGCATCGGCGCCACCTGGGACAATTTCAGGGACCCGCCCTGGGTAGGCCGGTGAGGCACGCGAGGCCGGCGAGCGCGCGATCAGCTATCCGAGGCCTGTATCAGCCACGATAGGCATTGCCGCCACAGGCGGCCGTAGCCCTCCCACGAGACGAAGCCGGGCGGGCACCAGTGCGGGCCGATGTCCGAGGTCCAGGCGATGGCGCGGCCCTTGCCGTAAGCGCCCGTCGCCAGCAAGGGATGTCCGCCCGCGTCGTCCGGGACCTTGAGCAGAAGCTCCGCCCCCTCCTTCAGCGCGACTTCGTTGTAGCCCAGTAGTATCGGCCACTCGGCGCCGAGGCCCGCGAGGATCGGATGGGCGGCAGGCCCCTGGACCTCCGCTCGGAACCCTTCCGGCACCTCGACGCGATCGTCCCAGGGCAGGATCGTCACGGGCAGCACCTCTTCGACCGGCGTGCCCCGGTACCGGGCGCCGGCATTGATGCCCTGGAAGCTGTAATAGCCGCCGACCATCATCAGGCCGCGGCCTTCGCCCACGTAGTCGCGGATGAGCTTGAGCCGGTTCGGCGTGGGCTTGCTCTCGATCCACGTATCGGGATGCAGCAGCAGGGTGTTAGAGCCGATGTCGCTGAGAATGACGGCGTCGTATTCCCGGAGCCCGGCGAGCGTCGAGGGAAAGTGCGTCTGCGCCTCGTGGGCCGGCATGTAGGTGAGCGCGAAATCGCTGTCCGCCAGCGCCTCGGCCAGCGCGTCGGCGCCGCGATGGAAGGTGACCGTAGGGAACTGATCGAAGCCCTTGATGTGCGTTGCGGTCGTTACCCACGATTCGCCCGCCAACAGTATCTTCGAACGGCCCATACCGGTCCCCCCGCCTGCTCTTCATCGCTCCGCCCAGGCCACCCCCGCCGCGCAGCCCGGCCCGAATGCTAGTCGATGCCCGAGTCTGCCTCCAGCCACCTGCCCGAGACAGGCGAAGAATCCCGGCAAGTTGCGGAAGAGTATTTAAGGCGACCTATTCTGGCCTATTCCGGCCCAAAGTGGCCCAAAGTGGCCCAAGGTGGTCCGACGCGGGCGGCCCAAAGTGGCTCATGACGGACCGGAGCGGCGCATCGGATGGCTGTCGATATCGAGCCGGTGCGCGCCTTCGTCGTGCGTCTCCGGGGTCCATCCGTACCACTCGCCCTCGACTTCGGAGCGGATGATGGCGACAGCCTCGGGCGACAGCCCCCCGCCGCCCTTTGGCGTCTTGTTTCGCCCGGCGTCCGTGCGGGCGGCGGCGCTCTCGCGCTCCGCACCGCTCTTGCCGGCGCCTTCGATGCGGTGCATGGCGAGCGCAAGCGGGGCGATCTGCTCGGCGGTGGGTGGTTCCTCTTCGCGGTCGAGGGCGATGGCGGCGCGCAGGGCGAGAGATCGGAGCGTCTCGAGCGCGAGCCGCCCAGTTCCGCCCTCGGGCCGCTCGCCCTGCGACTTGAGCCAGAAATCGACGAGCCCCTTGTCCTCGCTCCAGCGCCGCAGCCTTTCGCGGGCCCTCTTGACGTAGCGGACGACGGCCGAACGCGAGCAGGTGCCGCCATGCGCGCGGATGAGCCGGACGATCTCGTCGATGGTGGCGCCCTCGGCGATCGCCTCCTGCACCAGCGCCTGAATCGGCCGCGGCAAGCGCTCGATGGAGGAACGCCCGGCCATCAGCCGCGCCTCCGGGGCGGTCCCAGCCCGGATGTTTCGACAAGGTGATGGTCTGCGCACTGCATCCGCACAGCCTGCCTCCCCCCGCCCGCCCCGTGCACCGCACCATGGTCCGGGGAGTCGCACGAACTACCGTCCAGAACTTTTCCACTGGTGGCGGCCCGGCATATGCCGGCCTCAAACTGCTTGCTAACGCAACTCCGTCAGCCGATTACTCTGCCTGTACCCTCTGTTGGTCCCAACTAAGGCTTGTTCTCGAATTCAAATTTATGCTTTGCTATGTTACTTTATGCCAAATCGGATCCTTGCTCAAATTTAACTCTGCCAGCATCTTTCCTACCCTATCGCTGTACTTCCGCTCCGGCACATATAGGTTTCCATGCTTCCCTCTTGCACTCTTCAGCAAGCCCTCCGTTATGAGCATCTTCAGGATACGATCAGTATACCCATGGCGGTCTACCTGACCCAAGCCACGTAACAGCGCTGCTTCTTGGCGACCGCCTCCCGGCTGAAAAAATGTCTTCTTTAGTATTGTTACCAATATTCTATGTTGAGGAGACAAGTCCACGTTCTTTATCGCAGAAACAGTAGCGATTGACTCATATCGTTCGACTTCCGTGTTCACCACCCATTCTGGAACGCCTTGAGGACCGGTTACGCCATAAGCACGTCCAATATGGCAGTCCTTTATCTCCACTGCATCTATCGGCTCCGCCGGAAACACGAAATTAAAGATTATGCACCGCTCTAACTGGAGATTTACTGCTCGCACATGAGACAGATCGCAATATATCATTTCTCCTTCGGATATCTTGATAGACCTGAAATCCGCCTCTTCTCGATCCAACCAAAGCAAGCTGCTCACAATATCTGACACTGCTATCTTGTTGCTCTTATCGCTAATGTTATGCGCGTAATTCAGAGCATTTGTTTCGATTTCTTTTCGTTCGACTTCCTGAGCAAAGACCCGCTGACCCAAATGATCTAGCGGATTGCTCCACACCTCTCTTGCCAAACCAGTATCAAACCCTTCCACCGCGGTGACAAGGTCCAACGCCCGAAGCCCGTCCACGACATATGAATCTATAAACTGCCTATCGTCTGATTCTCTGTCCGTCCTACCGAGGCCCGGAAGTCGTTGCAAAATTACGGACGCTTCCTCTACCGGATGAGTTCCAAGTACTGCTTCAAAAGCCACTTGTATTTCACTATAGCTGATAGGGCCGACATTTGACTTCTTTGCCCTTGTAATATGCGCGAGGCGAGTTAGTATCCCTTTGATTGCTTCCGCATCTAATATATGTCGAATACGTGCTTCCCTACGGCAAATGATATCAATAAATGCCTTCCAGAAATCAATATCACCGTTTTGATCCGCAAGAATATCTCGGAGTTCATCTTCGTCTAATGAGGCTATAGCTTGACACATTAGCGGCCGCCGAGGCAACCACTCAGGCACGACAATAACATCTTCACTTATAAGATTTAGGAACTCCTCTAACTCTTCATCATTGAATTCGCGCTTGCAACTGCCAATTATAGAATCCTCTCGTTTCGCCCCTAGGCAGGTTAGCATTTCCTCCGTGGTATTAAAGTAGTGCTCTCTGCCGGCGATTAGTACACCAGTAGCTGCTCTTTCAATAATATCTCTCACTCCTCGCAGAGAGTCCAATCGAATTCTCTTGAGGGTCGCTGGGTCATCGCTCCACGCCTGGGAACCAACTTCGTCAAACCCGTCGAGGATGAAACGGATATGGCCGGCGTGATAAGCGCGGATTGCGAAATCGGCGGCATGACTTAGCCCGATATCCGTGAAGTGCCGCCGTATGATTTCTTCTCCCGTTTGAAGACCCCACGTGGTTTTCAAATCTATTGCGAGAAAGTAAGATGAATAATCGTCACCGCTTGAAAGAAGGTGAAAGACTTCGCGGAGGCATCTACTCTTTCCAGAGCCATACTCCCCCAATAAAATAACTAATGAGCCCGAGAGGAGAGCTTTCCTAATATCATCAATATGATACTCTTTATCCGGTATCTCAAATTGATACTTTACCGGAACGTACGCGGTATTGTCCGGACTTCCGGTTACCGGGTGAACTGAGCTTCCAAACTGAAGTTGTGAGCGGGCTTGCACGTAAGAATCATAGTCGAAAAATTCGCTCTCGAAGCGCTTTTGTGACATTACTTCAATATGATAAGGAGAACCTGCCTGCACCATGGAGCGAGTGGGCTCATACAGACAAACGAAGGAGCATTTGGCCATGATGTTCCGATTTTCATAAAGATGTCGCTTCACTAAGACTAAACGATTGACGTCTGCGCGAACTTTTTCTAAGTCACGTCGTTTGGAGACTTCGATAATAATCCAGCGATCATCATCCAACTTAATTACGCAGTCCAAATTGACTCCGTTAATGTTTTCTGAAACTCCGGCTTTTCCATATTGCAGGACGGCGATATCGCGCACGCGCTGCTCAAGGGATTTCCAGTGCATTGATGTTCCTCTTCTCTATTGGCTTGATGCTAAGCAGTAGTAGTCCAGAATAGCTTTGTCCTAGCTCCTAAACAAGGCCAAAGGGCGTGAGGGTGGATACATGGAGGAGATAGGAACTTTAGTTGATGGCTATGGCGCAATGCAGAGCACTTGAGGAGTCTAGTGAATTTCGGAGTGGCTCTTACGGCCGGCCACCGGGAATGTGGTATGTTATGAGTGGAATTCGATGCGTCGGCAGCGCGAGAAGTTAGTGCAATGACCTCCAACCGAATGCCAGGGCTGGATTTCGGGCTCGGCGAGACGGCCGACATGATCCGCTCGTCGGTCGAGAGCTTCGCGCAGGCCGAGATCGCGCCGCGGGCGGAGGAGATCGACGCGAGCAACGAGTTCCCGCGCGACCTCTGGCCGCGACTGGGCGATCTCGGCCTGCTCGGCCTCACGGTGGAGGAGGAGGAGGGCGGCAGCGGCCTCGGCTACCTGGAGCACTGCGTCGCCATGGAGGAGGTGAGCCGGGCGTCGGCCTCGGTCGGGCTCAGCTACGGCGCGCACTCCAACCTCTGCGTCAACCAGATCAGGCTCAACGGAACGCAAGCCCAGCGCGCCCGCTACCTGCCCAGGCTGATCTCGGGCGAGCATGTCGGCGCGCTCGCCATGAGCGAGCCGGGCGCGGGGTCGGACGTGGTCGGCATGCGCACCCGCGCCGAGCGTCGTGGCGATCGCTACGTCCTCAACGGGTCCAAGATGTGGATCACCAACGGGCCCGACGCCGAAGTCCTGGTGGTCTACGCCAAGACCGATCCTGAGGCCGGCAGCCGGGGCATCACCGCCTTCCTGATCGAGAAGGGCATGCCCGGCTTCTCCACCGCCCAAAAGCTCGACAAGATCGGCATGCGGGGCTCGAACACCTCGGAATTGGTGTTCGAGGACTGCGAGGTGCCGGCGGAGAACGTGATCGGCGAGGAAGGCGGTGGCGTGGGCGTGCTGATGAGTGGGCTCGACTACGAGCGCGCGGTGCTCGCCGCCGGCCCCCTGGGGATCATGCGCGCATGCATGGACATCGTGCTGCCCTACGTCCACCAGCGCCAGCAGTTCGGCCGGCCCATCGGCACCTTCCAGCTCATGCAGGGCAAGATCGCGGACATGTACACGGCGATGAACGCGGCCCGCGCCTATGTCTACGCCGTGGCGCGCGCGTGCGATCGGGGCGAGACCAGCCGCAAGGACGCGGCGGGTGCCATCCTCTTCGCCGCCGAGAAGGCGACCTGGATGGCGCTGGAAGCGATCCAGGCGCTGGGCGGCAACGGCTACGTCAACGAGTTCGCCACCGGCAGGCTGCTGCGCGACGCCAAGCTCTACGAGATCGGTGCCGGCACCAGCGAGATCCGCCGCATGCTCATCGGCCGCGAGCTCTTCGAGGAGACGGGATAAGCGCACGCCGTCCGCGCCGCGCGGCAACCCGACGAGGTGTCTGCCCTGATAGGGGCCGGGCCGAAGGCCCGGACGGCGCGACCGCGCCGCGCGCGAAGCGCGTAGCCAAGCGAGCGGAGCGAGCGCCCGGCGCCTGAGGGAAATGAACGAGTCTGGAGAGGGCCGGGGTGAGGAGGGGGATTACTCGGCCGCCGTGGCTTCTTTCGAGCGGCCCTCCACCACCGACGCGTCGGAGCGCTCGACGAAGGCGAACCCCGCGTAGCCCTTCGCCACGACCTCGTCGCACTTCCGCACGTAGTCCGGGAAGCCGATGTAGGGCATGAAGACGGGCGCCTTTCCCGGAATGTTCGAGCCGATGTACCAGGACTTGGTCTTGGTATAGAGCGTGGCGTCGGCCACCTCGTTGACGTGGGCGACCCACGCGTCCTCCGCCTCGACCGTCGCCTCGACGCGGGCGAACCCGTTCTCGCGCATGTAGCCGATGCAGTCCGCGATCCATTCCACGTTCTGCTCGATGGACTGGACCATGTTGCTCAGCACCGACGGGCTGCCCGGCCCGGCGATGATGTGGAGGTTGGGGAAGCCCGCCGTGGCGACACCGAGCAGGGATCGCGGCCCCTCCTTCCATTTCTCGGCCAGCGAGCGGCCGCCGATGCCGCGAATGTCGATGCGGGTCAGCGGGCCGGTCATGGCGTCGAACCCGGTGGCGAAGATCAGCGCGTCGAACTCGTAGTCGCGGTCGCCCACCTTGAGGCCGGCGCGGGTGATCTCCCCGATCGGCGTCTCGCTGACGTCGACGAGGGTGACGTTGTCCCGGTTGTAGGTCGCGTAATAATCGGTGTCGACGCAGGTCCGCTTGCAGCCGATGTGGTAGTGGGGCGAGAGCAGTTCTGCCACCGCCGGGTCGTGCACCGTCTCGCGAATCTTGGCGCGGACGAACTCGGCCGCCGTGTCGTTGGCCTCCGCGGTCGCGAAGAGATCGGAGAACGCGCCCAGGAAGCCGATGCCGCAGGTGCGCCAGCGCTCTTCGTAGACGGCCTCGCGTTCTTCGGGCCCCACGTCGAACACGCCGGTCTCGCCCACCGCGAAGTCGATGCCCGAGCGGTTCTGCCGCGCGCGCGCCCGCAGGCCCGCGTAGTCCGCCTTGACCGCCTTCTGCACCTCGGGGTCGAGCGGCGCGTTGAAGGCGGGGATGCTGTAGTTCGGCGTGCGCTGAAAGACGAAGAGATGCTCCGCCTGCTCGGCGATGAGCGGAATGCACTGGATGGCCGAGGAGCCGGTGCCGATGATGCCCACCCGCCGGCCCGAAAAATCGACGTCTTCCTCGGGCCAGTCTCCGGTGTGGTAGGTCGCGCCGACGAAGGAGTCGATGCCATTGAAATCCGGAATGTTGCGCGCGGAGAGACAGCCGCTCGCCATGATGCAGTGGGTCGCGGTCACGCGCGCGCCGTCGTCGGTCTCGACCGTCCAGTGCCCGGCCGCCTCGTCGAAGGTCGCGGCGGTGACGCGGGTGTCGAAGCGGATGTCGCGGCGGAGGTCGAAGCGGTCGGCGACATGGTTGAGGTAACGCAGGATTTCGGGCTGGGTGGCGTAGCGCTCGGTCCACTCCCACTCCTGTTGCAGCGCGTCGTCGAACTGGTAGGAATACTCCATGCTCTCGACGTCGCAGCGCGCACCGGGATAGCGGTTCCAGAACCACGTGCCGCCGACGCCGCTTCCAATCTCGAAGACCCGCGCGCTCAGCCCCATGCTGCGCAGCCGGTGGAGCGCGTAGAGTCCGGCGAAACCGGCGCCGACGATCACGGCATCGAACTCGCAGGCCGGCGCGTGGGTCCCGCCCGGCCGTTCCGCTTGCGGGTCAGGCACGGAAGCCCCCGTCCGCCATGGCGCCGGGCGCAGGGTCCGACGCCGCATTTGCCGATGTCAAGCGGTCGCGGGACAAGACGCTACCCGCCTCTCCGCCATCGCTTCCAATACCGGTCCAACACCTCGTCGAGCTCCAGGCCGCCCATCAGCCCGTCCGAGCGCAGGCACATCACCAGCACGATGATGACGCCCAGCATGAGGCTGCCGAGCCCGAACAGGTCGGGCAACTGCGCGCCCAGGATGACCGGCCCGCTCTCCAGGTGGCGGATCAGCTCCATGGCGACCGAGATCAACACCACGCCCACCACGGCGCCAGTCACCGAGCGCATGCCGCCGAGGATGTGCATGGCAAGCGTGAGGAACGCGGCGTGAAAGTAGAAGGCGCGGGCGTTCACCGTGCCCAGATAGTAGGCGTAAAGCGCGCCGGCGATGCCGCACACCACGCCCCCCAGCACCCAGGCGATCAGCCGGAGCGCCCGGATGTTCACGCCCATCGATTCGGCCGCGAGCATGTTGGTGGCGCTGGCGCGAAGCTGCACGCCGATCCGCGAGTCCTTGAACAGCCGCGCGACCAGGATGACGAGGGCGGTCGCGACCATCATGGTCTCGATCCCCGCGACCTTCGGTATGCCGTAGAACGCCTGGGTTCCCCGGAACAGGTCGACCCAGTGCACGAAGACGCCGTGGATGATGACGAGGATGGCGAGCGTGAGAATCGTCGCCGCGATCCCCGAGAGCCGGACCAGAAAGAGTCCGGTCAGAGCCGCGATGATCCCGGTGATCGACACCGCGGCGACGAACGACGAGACGATGCCGAGTTGAACCTCGCCGAGACCGAACGGCGCGTTGGGAATCAGCGTCTTCTTGATTACCAGCGGCACCGCGAAGATCGACGTGAGATAGGCGCCGAGCCCCATGAAGCCCGGATGGGCCAGGTTGGCCACGTTGGCGTTGCCCATGAAGATCTGCAGGCCTAGCACCAGGATCAGGTTGATGTAGGCAGCCACGGCGAGGCGCACCTGGTAGGGCTCGCCGAACAGCATGATGAGCAGGCCAATGCCGACCGCGAAGGCGGCGATGATCATGGCGCCCCGCACCGATCTGAGCGTGCGTGCGCCCTCCACGTGCCAGAGGCGCCGGCGCGGGCGACTGCTATCCATGGTCGGCGCGCTCAAGCGGTCTTGTCTCCCAGCTCGGCCTTCTTGCCGAGGATGCCCTGGGGCCGCCCGACCAGGATGGCGCCGATGATGAAGAACACCGCGGCGTCGCGAAGGCCTGCGAGGAAGTCGGGTAGCAGGATGATCAGGACCACCTCGAGGATGCCCAGTACGAGCCCGCCGACCACCGCGCCCGGCAGGCTGCCGAAGCCGCCCAGCACGCAGGCGACGAATGCCTTGAGCACCGGCAGCAGGCCCATGAAGGGGTCGATCGCGCCGCGCCGCGCGATGAAGAAGATGGCGGCGAGGCCCGCGAGAAAGCCCGAGATCGCGAACGCCATCGCGATCACCCGGTTCGCCCGCACGCCCATCAGGCGCACGGTGGTGAAGTCGTGGGCTGCGGCGCGCATGGCAAGGCCCAGCTTGGTCCGCCGCATGAAGATGACCAGCAGCACGATCGCGATGGCGGTCACGCCCGCCTCGAGAAACTGCAGGATGGTGAAGGTGAAGCTGCCGATATCCACTGTCGTGTTGAGCACCGCGATGGCGGGCACGGCCTTGGGCCGGGGCGAGACCCCCATCAGGAACACGTTCTGAAGGATGATCGCGACCCCGAAGGCGGTAAGCAGCCCCGTTGTCGCCGGCGCTCGTCGAACCGGTCTGAAGGCGACACGCTCCAGGAGCACGGCGGTGATCACCACCGTGAGCAGGCAGACCGGCAGGATCATCCAGATGTCGCCGGCGCCGAACAGCGCCATGGCGTACATGATGTAGCCGCCGACACCGAGGAACTCGCCGTGGGCGAAGTTCACCAGCCCCATGACCGAAAACACGATGGCGAGCCCCAACGCGAGCAGCGAGTACTCGGCGCCGATGCTGAGCGCGTTGAGTGCCTGTTCGGCCACGTACTGCATGGTCCGTCCCGCGCTCCCTACGAGACGCCTTCGCCGATGTAGGCCTTCATCAGGTCCGCCGAGGTCCGCAGCTCCTCCGCGGTGCCGGCGAATTCGAGGTTCCCGCTGCTCAGGATGTAGGCGCGATCGGCGAACTTGAGCGCTTCCTGCGCGTTCTGCTCCACCACGAGCAGGGTGAGTCCGTGGTCCCGCAGGCCCGAGATCAGCTTGAAGATCTGGTCGACGATCTGCGGCGCCAGGCCCAGCGAGGGCTCGTCGAGCATCAGCAGCTTCGGCCCCGACATCAGCGCCCGGACCACCGCCAGCATCTGCTGCTCGCCGCCGGAGAGCGAACCTCCACTCTGCTTGAAGCGCTCGCGCAGGATGGGAAACATGTCGAGGTAGGTCTCCAGGTCCCGGGCGACGCCGTCCGCATCCCGCCGGATCGCCGCACCCAGGATCAGGTTCTCCTCGACCGTCAGGTTGGCGAAGACGTGCCGCCCCTCCGGCGTCACGGTAATGCCGCGGGCGACCCGGCTTTCCGTGTCCAGCCGGTTGATGTTTTGGCCCTCGAACGACACCGTGCCCTCCGCGACGGGCACGAGCCCGATGATCGCGGACAGCATGCTCGTCTTGCCCGCCCCGTTCGGCCCCAGCAACGTCACGATCTCGCCCTCGTTGACGGAGAGCGAGACCGAATGCACGGCGCGCACCGCGCCGTAGTTCACCGAGACGTTATCGACTTCGAGCATCGGCTCTCGTCGCCTTGCACCGTCGGCACGCGGCCGGCCCCGCCGGACCCGCCAGGGATGGCAGCACCCGCGGCGGGCGCCCCTTCCCTGACGGTGTCCGGTTCATCCAACCCGTTGGAGCCGGCCTGGGCCTAGTCGACTGCTCGCCCTACTCCTCGTAGTGGGGCGAGTGCGTGGGCACGAGGGCCGCGTGCAGGTACGGCTGACCGTCCTTGAACCCGAGCACCGAGACCTCCTTGCTCGGGTAGTGCCACTTGTTGGTGAAATCGATGGAGGGCGCGGACGTCGCCGCGATCGGCCCTGCCGTGGTCAGAGCGTCGAGAACGGCGCGGGACTCGGTCGAGCCCGCGAGCTCCACACCCTTGGCAAGGATTTGCGCGACATCGCCGCCCAGCCCGAAGAACGAGCCGTTGATCTCGTAGCCCCGGCTGATGCACTCGTTCTGGAACACCTCGAGCGCGTTGCCGCCCGTGGCGAAACCGTGGGTGGCGAAGAACACGGTGCCGTCGACGCTCGGCGAGCCGCCGGCCACTTCCGGCAGCGTCGGATCGTCAAACCCGTCCGAGCCGAACACGAAGATGTCGAGTCCCGCCGCACGGATCTGGCGGATCAGCACGCCCACATCGGGGTTGATCGACGAGATGTGGATCGAGTCCGGCGTCGGGTCCATCGCCTTGAGGTCGGTAATGAAGGGCGACCAGTCGGTGATGCCAAAGCCCGGATATTCCATCCGGCCGACGACCTCACCGCCGAACCGCCCGAACACGTCACCGAACCACTCGGGCAGGTTTCGCGTCCAGGTCCCGTACACGTCCGAGAGGAACAGCACCACCCGGCGCGCACCCAGCTCGTAGGCGACTTCGGCGGTCGCCGAGGCGTTGAACGGGTCAGGCACGGCCATGGTGATGTAGTTGTCCAGCCCGACCTCGAACATCTCGATCTGCGTGTTGACGGCCGAGAAGGTGATCGTGTCGTACTCGGCCGCGAGCTGTGAGACGGGGATCAGCGAATCCGATGCGATCGCCGCCTCGCCCACGGCGGTCACGCCGTCATCCAGCATCTCCTGGGCTTGAGCGATGGCGATCGCCGGATCGCTCTTGTTGTCCTGCACGCTGAGCTCGATGGGCACGCCGTTCACGCCGCCCTGCTCGTTCATGAGCTCCGTCATGCAGCGCAGCCCGTGGGCCCCGGTGTAGGGCGCCCACTCGCCGGAGATCGAGGCCGAGATACCGATCTTGAGCGGATCCCCGGCGGATGCCGGGGCGTTCGCGATAACCAGGGCCAGTGCCCCTGCCGCAACGGTAGTCGTGGCCAGAAGTTTCTTCGTAAGCATTGGCTTAGCCTCCCTTGATTGTTCTGCACTTCCCTTAGGTGGGTCTCTCCATCGTGGCTTCTCCGTCCGATGGCGACGGTCGGGGGGCCGGCGTCGCGTCCTCCCCGTTATTGTCCTGAGCACCGATATAAACCTCGATGACGCGCGGGTCGTTGCGCACCTCCTCGGGCGTGCCTAGCGCGATGAGCTCGCCCATGTGCAGCACAGCGATGCGCTCACACACGTTCATGATGAAGCGCAGGTCGTGGTCGATGACGATGATGCCGCAGCCGTGTTCGTCGCGGATGAACCGGACCGAATCGATCAGCGCCGTGGACTCGAGACGGTTCATGCCGGCGGCGGGTTCGTCGAGCAGCAGGTAGTCAGGCGCGAGCGCCAGCGCGCGGGCGATCTCCAGACGCCGCTGGTAGCCATAGGGCAGGTTGGGCGCGGGCCGGTCGGCCATCTCCAGCAGATCCATCTGGTCGAGCAGCCCGTCGATGGTCATCCCGCTCACCTGCCTCGCCCGGTGGAACTCGCTGGACGTGAAGGCGACCTCGACGTTCTGGCGCACCGTCAGGTGTTCGAACAGGCGGATGTTCTGGAAGGTCCGTGCGACACCGGCGTAGGCGCGCTTGCGCGGGGAGAGCCTGTTCAGCCTCTTTCCGTCGAGCATCACGGTGCCGCTGTCGGACGGGCTCACCCCAGTGATCAGGTTCATCAGCGTCGTCTTGCCCGCGCCGTTCGGCCCGATCAGGCCCAGGATTTCCCCGCGCTGGCATTCCAGCGAGACCTCGCGCACGGCGTAGACCCCGCCGAAATTCTTGCTGATGGTGTCGACCGAGAGCGCCAAGGCTCAAGCCGCAAAGGGGGGGCTGCGCGGCCCGGTACTGGCGGACGCGCGTCCGACCGACGCGGCGATCTCTCGCTCAGGCCGCCGCCCCATGGGTCGGAAACGTTCGTTCACCGACACTCTCCCTGAGGCGTTCTTATTCTTGTCCGGTCAGTTTCGATCATGGACAGCAGGTTGACAACCCTGCCTCGGCGGTGCGCGTGGACGCGCGACGCAGCTTGCCGGCGGTTGCCGCGCTTCCTATCGTGTGGTTCAGCGTCCCCTGGCCCGCGTGGCGGAATTTGGTAGACGCAACGGACTTAAAATCCGTTTCCCGACAGGGAGTCCCGGTTCGAGTCCGGGCGCGGGCACCACGGTCCCTTCCGGGGGCTTCCAACGCCTTCCTGGAAACCATTCCGCATCACGTCTCACACTGTTTCACCTGCTCGAATCTCTGCGCACTTATGTATTGTGTGAGGTGATAAGTTTGGCCTCCGTCAGATTGTCCTGTGACTTGGAGTGCGTGACATAGCCGGCTTCGAGGTCCTGGTTTCGACGCAGTTCGCAACGTTCCGCCGGGTTGCCCCATCCGCCGCCGCCGGCCGTCTGCTGGCTTACTATATCCCCCTTTCTTAGAGGTATCTCGGCACCCTTGGATGCGAAATTTGGCGATGCGGGTTGGAAGCCATCGCCGCGGTCGATCAGATAGGCGCCGGGCGCACCTTCGCCACCGCCATTGAATCCCATGGCCCCGAACTTACAGCGGTCAGCCACGAAGCTGAGTTCCGCGACATCGGAGAGAATCTCGTAATCTCGCCTTGTGCCGAGCCCGCCTCGGAATTTCCCGTCACCTCCAGAATCCGCCCGCAGTTCGTACCGCTTTAGCCTGATCGGAAACTTTAGCTCCAGAGCCTCTGCGGGCATGTTGAGGCAATTCCCGACGATTGAAAACAGGGCGCTTTCGCCATCCTTCTCCGGCGTCGCCCCCCACGCACCTTCGGGATATTGGTAGAGAATTTGCATTCCAGCCTTGCCGTAGCAGGTCAGCAGCATGTTGTTGGACGACCCTTGGTCGCCAGCAATGACATGTGGACCGTTGGGCATGGTCGAAAGCGCCGCCATCAAGGCGTTGACGATCCGATGCGAGGTCTCGTTGCCAGCTGTGCAGGGGGCCGGAAAGATTGGATGCACAACCGTGCCTTCACGAGTCACGATCTTGATCGGCCGATAGCAACCATGGTTGGGGGCTATTTCCGGATCGGTGGCGGCCTGCAAACAAAGGTAGGTTGCCGATGCGGTCATGTAAGGAACGGAATTGATCGGTCCACTTGCCTGCGGATCGGTGTCGCTGTAGTCGATCACCAAAGCATCGCCGTCGACGACAACCTTGACTCGTATCGCAATCGGCTCGTCGGTAATGCCGTCATTGTCCATGATGTCTTCGCCGAAGTACTCTCCATCGGGCCAAGACCTGATCACCGCGCGCATTCTGGCTTCAGAATCCGCGCGCGATCGTTCCTCCGCAGATGCAATGGTAGCCCGTCCATACCGCTTGCACAGGGCTTGATATCGCAGAGCGGCACTGCGGTTCGCGGATACCTGCGCCGCGAGGTCTCCCTTCATGTTTGCTGGCACGCGGACGTTGTTGAGAATGAACTCGTAAACGTCGCGTTGGCGCTCGCCTGCGCGGTATAGCCAGACTGGGGGGATGCGCAGCCCTTCCATGAAGTTGTCTTTCGCCCGAGAGTAAAAGCTGCCCGGAACGGCACCTCCAACGTCAGCATGATGGGCCCGGTTTGCAGCGAAGGCGACCAGCTCGCCGTCGTAAAAGATTGGGCTGACCATCGTGAGGTCCGGAAGATGAGTCCCGCCGCGATAAGGATCGTTTGAAATGATAGTGTCACCGGGTTTGAATTCCTGCAGGGGCGCGAGCTCCTCGATCGCCTGACGCACAGCGTACTGCAAGGCTCCAAGGTGGATCGGCAAAAACTCGCCCTGCGCTGTCAGCCGCGCCTTCGCATCGAACAACCCGCAGGAAAAGTCGTTGCCCTCATTAAAGATGTCCGAATAGGCGGTTTGCCGAAGCGTAACCCCCATCTCGCGGGAGACCGCGACAAGCGAGCTTCTGATGACACTGAACTGGATCGGATCGAAATCCCTATCGACGGCGCTCGTGTCGGTCATTGTCCAAGCCACTTCAGTTCGAGGAAGCCCGGCTTCGCCGCCGAGCAGCTGGCGTCTGGTGGAACGACGATAGTCGCGTCGGACTGTTCGATGATGGCAGGCCCAAGTGTCGGCTCTAGCGTCTCGACATCTTTACGCGTGAGAATCTGCGTCTCGAGCCAGCCCTGTTCGGGGCCCCAGTAGACTTCTCGGCGTTGATCGCCAACCTCCAGCTCCGGCCAACGAGGATCGCCGAACTCCTTATTCTCGGCGACACTCACAGCAGCGACACGAATGTTCACAGCTTCAACTGAGCTATCACCAAGCGAATGCCCGTAACGCGCCTCATGAGAATAGTGAAAGTTCTCCGCCGCCTTGTCGGTATCGATCTGCCCCAACTCGACTGGAATGGTGATCTCGTGCGTTTGTCCGGCGTACCTGAGATCCAATGCGGCGGAAACAACCACATTGCCGTTCTTGGCGTCGTCGTGAAGCTCGGCAAGCGTTTCCTCGCTCATCTGTGCGAACATGTCATGGAGCGCCCTTGCTTCGAGATCTGCCAACGGCGTAAAGATCGTCTTCAGGCGCTCGCGGCGCCCATCGGCAAGTAACATGCCTTGAGCGGATGCGACGCCTGGGTAGGCGGGAACGACGACGGAAGACATCTCCAGTTCCGCCGCAACCTCCAGGCCGTGAGCACCCCCACCACCACCAAATGCAACCAGGGTATAGTCGCGCGGATCACGGGAGCGTTCGATGGAGATCGACCGAATTGCATCTGCCATATTGCTGTTGACGATGCGCAAGATGCCCCACGCCGTCTCTTCGCGGCTGAGTCCCAGTCGTGCCGCCAGCGCCTCTATCGATTTCCAGGCTCGCTCCCGGTCGAGGCGGAGCCCGCCGCCGATGGACAAACGGGGATTGTAGCGGCCGAGAGCGATCGCCGCGTCAGTCACGGTCGGCTCCACACCACCCTTCCCATAGCAGGCGGGCCCGGGAACCGCGCCGGCGGAACGAGGGCCAACGAGAATGGTCCCGCCTTGGTCAACCCAAGCGATGCTGCCACCACCAGCGCCGACACTGACGATGTCGAGGCAAGGAATTTGGATCGGATATCCCACGAGCTCGATGTAGGTATTGCGATCGGGCTCTCCGTTTGTGACTGCCGCCACGTCGGTGCTCGTGCCCCCCATATCGAAACTGATTACATTGCTTCGCCCAAGAGCCTTGGCGATCTCAAGCGCCAAAATCACCCCGCCAGCGGGACCGGAGAGCAGGGACTTCACCGGCACGCGTCGCGCTTGAAGTGGATCGGTAAGGCCGCCGGAAGACTCCATGATCTGGAATCCGTCTTCCGTCAAAGAATGGGGAAGCGACCTTTCCAAGCCCTCCAGATAGTTGCTCATGATGGGACGAGCGATGGCATTGATACAGGTGGTACTTGTTCTTTCAAACTCGCGATAGTGAGGCAAAACCTCGTGGGATAGAGACACGAACACGTTGTCGCCCAGGCGTTCCGCAATCGATCTGCCCAGCAAGAGCTCGTGTGCTGGATTTCTAAACGAGAACAACAGGCAGACCGCGACGCTTCTCACACCCGAAGCCTCGATCTCATCGACAACGCGCTTGATCTCGTCCTCTTGAAGCGGCTCGATGATACTTCCGTCCGCGGCAATTCGTTCACGCACTTCCAATCGCTGTTTTCGCTTGATCAACGGGTCCGGCTTCTTTTGCGCGAGATTGAACAGATCTTTTCGGTTCCCGCGCATGATCTCCAAAACATCTCTGAAGCCATCGGTCGTGATCAGGAGGCAATCGGGACGATCCGAAGTTAGAAGAGCATTCACGACGACAGTCGTACCGTGCCTTAACGTCGAAATTTCTGTCGGGTCCTCACAGACGGTGGCCAGCGCGGCCAAGAAGCCCGCTTCCAGCTTTCCTGGCGTGGTGGCGGACTTCCCCACAAACCAGGAACCGTCGGCCCGACGGGTAATGGCGTCCGTAAATGTTCCGCCCATGTCTATTGCAATGTCCATATGTTCACTCGACAGTTGATCCAGTTAGTTGCGCGGAAATGCAGGTCAGACAGGCTCTTCGCAGAGTTTCGCGGCGAAATCGGCGCTGGTGCAAGACTTGTTCGCGTGGAATCCTGCTTATTGTTCAGTGTCGGCACACTGGCAACCGGTCCTGACCTGCGCCCCTTGGCTCCCTCATTCATAAGGAGAGTCCTGATTCTACATAGCGCATCGTCGATGGGTTGGCACGCGCGCCGGGCGCGGAGCCCTCAACTCGCTCAAGCGCTCGGCGCGCAACCCACACGCCGAACAACAGCATGGTAACATGTTGAATCTCTTGAACGCCGAAGGATGGAGCGCTGCCTCCGAACGGCACCTGATCGGAGCGGCGGATCACGCCCGCCGGCGGATTTCGACGCTTGAGCACCTGCGCAAGGGATATACGTGGGACGATCAGGAATTCCTGCGAGGCCCCGAGGAACAAGAAACGTGACCACCGGCGAGCTGATCTTTCTGGTCTGGAACGACCTCGTCGGGGTCTCGCGCACGCGCGGCGTGCCGGCCGGGGAGTACGAGCGCCGCAAGGCCCACGGGCTCGGCTGGGCGCTGGCGGGGCAGGCGATGACCCCGTTCGAGGACATTGCCGAGAACCCGTGGGGGCCGATGGACGAGGTGCGGCAGGTCCCCGACGATGCGACGCGGCGACGAATCGCGCTCCGGCCCGAGCACCCGCCTCTTCATCTGGTCCTCTGCGACAGTCTCAACCCCGACGGCAGCCCCTGGGAATGCTGCACGCGGAGCTTCCTGGCGGCGGCGCTGGCCGACTTGAAGGCGGAAACGGGCCTCGACCTGCACATCGCCTACGAGAACGAGTTCGCGCTCTACGGCGAGGAGCTTCGTTGGGCCGCCCCGTTCTCGCTTGATGCCGTGCGCCGGATCGCGCCGTTCGCCGACCTTTGCGTGGCGGCCCTGATCGACGCCGAGCTGGGGCTTGAGACCTTCGAGCCCGAGTATGGCGTGGGGCAGTTCGAGGTGACCAACGGTCCGGCTGCGGGGCTCGCGGGCGCGGACCGTGTGGTGCTCACCCGCGAGATCGTGCGGGAGGCCGCGCGCCAGAGTGGGTTGCGCGCAACCTTCGCCCCCAAGCCGGCCCCCGATGCGGTGGGCAACGGCTGCCACCTTCACCTGAGCCTTTGGGACGCCGACGGCAACGCGGCTGCCTTCGACGCCGATGCGCCGGGGGAGCTGAGCACGGTCGCCGCCAGCTTCTGCGCGGGCGTGCAGCGGCATCTCGGCGCTCTTTGTGCCATGACGGCGCCGAGCCCCACCTCCTATCTGCGCCTCGGCCCCCATCACTGGAGCTGCGGCTACGACATCGTCGGCGTCCAGAACCGCGAGGCCGCCATCCGCATCTGCCCGTCGCCTGCCCCCGATCCGGCGGACCGCGGCGAGGCCTTCAACATCGAATTCCGTTTCACCGATGCCACCGCGAGCCCGTACCTGGCGATCGGCGTGATCGTGCGCGCAGGGCTTCAGGGCATCCGCGACGCGCTTCCGCGCCCGACCCTGGTGGAAGGCGAGCCGGACGATCTGAGCGCGGACGAGCGAAGCGCGCGCGGCATCAGCCGGCTCCCCACCTCGCTCGAGGAGGCTCTTGATGCGTTCGGCGAGGACGAGACCGTGAAGGGCTGGTTCACGCCCACCATGGTGGAGGCCTATACCGCCCTCAAGCGGCACGAGGTTCGGCTCTATGCGGAGTCGAGGCCCCAACACATGTGCGAACGATACATGCAGGTCTATTGACCCGGCCTCAACTGGGGAGACGAGAGCCATGCAACGCAGCGAGATCGATGCCATTCCCCTGGAAGGCGACGTGTCGTTCAGGCAGCGGGCGGTCGAGCCCGGGCGCGCCGCCCTGCTCGTCGTCGACCTTCAGAAGGGCTACTACAACGACGAGATACGCGCGCGGGAGCCGGAACACCGATACCTCTACGACCGTGTCCGCGACGTTGTGATCCCGAACGGGCAACGCCTGATCGCCGCCTGCCGCGAGGCCGGCATCGAGGTGGTCTACACGGTGGTCGAGTGCCTCACGAAGGACGGGCGCGACCGCGGCCTCGACTACAAGATCTCCGGCATCTTCGCCGCCAAGGGCTCGTGGGAGGCGGAGGTCATCGACGAGCTGGGCCCCGGAGACGACGACATTATCATCCCCAAGACCTCCTCGAGCCTCTTCAACTCGACCAACTGCGAGTACGTGCTGCGTAACCTCGGCATCGAGTACGTGATGGTCATGGGGACGCTGACCGACCAGTGCGTCGAGACCGCGGTGCGCGACGGCTGCGATCGCGGCTTCCTCATGACCCTGGTGGACGACGCCTGCGCCACCCATTCAGACGCGCGTCACCGCGAGGCCCTGGTGGGCTTCAAGGGCTATTGCCGGATCCGCACTACCGCCGCGCTGCTTGAAGAACTGGAGCACCTGCGCCCCGCGCGTCCCGCGGCGGTTTCGGCCTGACGAGTGGACGAACCCTCCGACAGCTACACCCAGCACCGGGCTCAATTTGTCAGGGTCTACGACCTCGACGATCCGGGCCCCTACTTCGCCGCGCTGAGGCCGGCCGATTACCGCATGCCGGAGGCGCTGGCTGGCGCGCTGAAGGCGATCCACGACCCGCTGTGCGCCGCGCGCGGCGCGGGGGAGACCCTGAGGGTGCTGGACTTCGCCTGCGGTTACGGTGCCATCGGTGCCCTGCTGCGTCACGACCTCTCCATGGCGGCGCTCTACGCCCGCTATGGCGCGCGGCAGTGGCGGCCTGCCGACGCGCGGCGCTATTGGGCCGACGACATCGCCTTCTTCGCTGCCCGCCGTGCGGAGACGGCGGCGTTCGAGATCGGCGGCATCGATATCGCCGGGAACGCCGTCGCCTACGCAGCGGCGCTCGGCTTCATCGACAGGGCCTTCCCCGAGAACCTCGTGGACAACACGCCCAGCGACGGGCTGGCCCGTTTCCTTGAAGGCGTGCAACTTGTGGTCGAGAGCGGCGCCTTGGGCGTGCTGCTGCCGGCCGCGTTCGCGCGCGTGCTCGATTGCGCCAGCGGCGAGAGCCCGCCGTGGTTTCTCTATTGCCCGCGTCCCGACGTGAACTGGTCCGTGCTGGAGACGCTCTGGGCCGGGCGGGGATACCGCACGGAGAGTTTTTTGGGCGCCCCGGTCCGCTACCGCAAGCCGCTGGACGCGCAGGAGCGGGCGGACATGCGTCGCCGGGCACGCGGGTTCGGCAAGCCCGACGAGGCCATCATGCGGGACGGATACTTCCTAGTGGACATGACCCTCGCGCGGCCCGAGGCCGATGCCGGCAACCCGCCCATCGCCCGGTTGCGGGGACAGCACGGCTAAGCGTCGCTGCATCCGACACTGCGGACCATGGTGCGGTGCACGGCACGCGACTTGGAAGCCAGGATCGCGCCATGCAGTGCGAACGGTTCCACGCCGCGCCGGGGGGATCGCCCCGTTGTCCCGCCTCGATCGCGGTCCGCATCGACGCCTGTTCCGTGGAATCCCGCATATCCCACTCAATCCCACTTGTCCCAGCGAATCCCACTTGTCCCGGCGAATCCCACTTGTCCCAGTGAATCCCACTTATCCCAGTGAATCCCACTTATCCCACTCATTCCGCTTAATCCCACTTAATCCCGGCACGTCCCGCGAAAAAAAGTGCGAGGCGCGGGCGGGACTCACCCGTCTGCCTGCCGCCCGCCGGCCGCCGCGAGCTGGCGGGTGACGAGCTGGCTGTAGAGGCCCGCGCGGGCGAGCAGGGCGTCGTGGGTGCCGGTCTCGGCGATGCGGCCATCGTCGAGCACGACGATGTTATCGGCATCGCGCACGGTGGAGAGCCGATGGGCGATGACCACCGTGGTGCGCTCCGCCATCAGCTCCGTAAGCGCGCGCCGCAGCATCGCCTCGTTTACCGCGTCGAGGTGCGAGGTCGCCTCGTCCAAGATCAGGATCGGCGCGTTCTTGAGGACCGCGCGGGCGACCGCGACCCGCTGGCGCTGCCCGCCCGAGAGCTGCGTCCCCCGCTCGCCGACGCGGGTCTCCAGCCCTTCCGGCAGCGCGGCGACGAAGTCCTCCAGCGCCGCCCGGCGCACCGCCTCGCCAAGGTCGGCCTCGGAAGCATCCGGCCGGGCGATGAGGATGTTGGCACGGAGCGTGTCGTTGAAGAGGTAGGTGTCCTGCGCCACCAGCGCGATGCGGGCACGGAGGGCATCGAGCGTCCACTGGCGCACGTCCTCCCCGTCCAGCCGCACCGTGCCCTCCGCCGGGTCCCAGAAGCGCATGAAGAGGTGAGCGATGGTGGTCTTGCCCGCGCCGGAGGGGCCGACCAGCGCCAGCGTCTCGCCGGGGCGGACCGTGAGCGTGACGTCGCTGAGCGCCGGCCGCCTGGTGCCCACGTAGGTGAAGCTCACGCCCTCCATCTCCAACGCTGCCGCCCCCGGTGCGGGGCTCGCGCCGGGCCCGTCCGCTACGGCGACCCGTGCGCTGTGCACGGCATGCAGCCGCCGCGTGGCACCCAGCGTGTCCGCCAGCTGCCGGCCGATGTGGGCGATCTCGGAGACCGGCAGGAAGGTTGCCATCGCTAGGATCGCGAGCAGCGGCAGCATCGCCGCCTCCAGCCAGCCGGCGGCGATCCAGGCCGTGCCGGCCAGCACCACGGCAAGCCCGCCGAGGCCGGTCGCCGTCTCGATCAGCGCCATCTGGAACGTGAGGTCGCGGTAGTAGGGGATGCGCACGCGGTGATGGTCTTCCACGAAGCCGAGAAAGACCTTGCGCCGGGCCGCCTGCTGGCCGAAAGCCAAAAGCTCCGTCAGCGCCTGGATCGTGTCCACCGCGTGGGCGTTGAGCAGGCCAAGCATCTCGCGCGCGCGCCCGCCGAGGCGATCCAGCCGCTTGCGCAGGAGGAAGGGGCTGAGCCCCACCAGCAGGATGAAGGGCGCGAGCGCCGCCGCGGTCGGCCAGCCGTAGACCAGCAGCGTCGCCACCACCGCCGCCGGCACCAGGATTGCGACCAGCGCCGGTGCCACGGTATGGGCGAAGAAGTATTCCACCAGCTCCACGTCCTGCGTCGCCATGCCAACGATGTCGCCGGTGCGCCGGCGCAGCAGGTAGGCGGGCGCGAGCCTGTCCAGCTTGTCGTAGAGCGCGATACGCATCTCGGTGAGCAGGCGGAAGGCCATGTCGTGGGCGACCCAGGATTCGAGCCAGTGCAGCAGGCCCGCGAGCGGCGCGACGGCATAGAGCGCGATCAGCAGCCCGCCCACCGGCGTGCCCAGCTTGAGCCCGGCCACCACCAACGCGCTCAGCACGCCGACTCCGATGAAGGCCACCACCCGCGCGACGCCGAGCCCGAAGGCGAGGTTCACGCGCCCGCGGAAGGGCCGCACCAGGCCGAGCAGCCGCATCCAGGCGCTCCACCAGCCGAGGCCCTCGGCGCGCAGCACCTCGTCGGCGAGCTCAACGCTTGCGGCAGCGGCGAGGTGGCGGTCCTCGGTGGTGGGCTCGATCGCGGGCTCCGCGTCCGGTGCCGTGGCCGGCGGTGCGTCCAGCCCCTCGCGCACCTGGTCCGCCATCAGCCTGTGGTAGACGCCCCGCTTCGCCATCAGGTCCGCGTGGCGCCCGCTCTCCACCACGCGGCCTTCGTCCAGCACCAGGATGCGATCGGCATCGATCACGCTGGAGAGCCGATGCGCCATGATGAGCACCGTCCGCCCGCCCATGAGGCGCCCGAGCGCGTCTTGGATCACCGCCTCGTTCTCGGCATCGACCGAGGACAGCGCCTCGTCCAGCAGCAGGACCGGCGCATCCCGCAGCAGGGCGCGGGCGATTGCGATCCGCTGGCGCTGCCCACCCGAGAGGCGGATGCCGCGCTCGCCGATGACCGTGTCGTAGCCCTGCGGCAGGCGGGCGATGAAGCCGTGTGCGTTGGCCACCCGCGCGGCCGCTTCCACCTCCGCATCGCTCGCGTCGGGCTTGCCGAAGCGGATGTTCTCCGCCGCCGTGCCGTGGAAGAGGTAGGTGTCCTGGTTGACGACGCCGAAGCGCGCGCGCAGCGCCGCGCGGTCCAGCGTGCGCAGGTCCTGGCCGCCGAGCAGGACGCGCCCGCGCTGCGGGTCGTCGAAGCGCATGAGCAGGCGCAGAATCGTCGACTTGCCGGCGCCGCTCGCGCCAACAATGCCGACCCGCTCGCCCGCGTCCACGTTGAAGGAGAGCCCGTCATGAGCGGGACGCCGCCCGCCCGGATAGGCGAAGTGCACGTCCTCGAAGGCGAGCGTCGGTGCCAGCGGAGCCGCGTCCGCCGCGCCGTCCGCGTCCTCGATGGCGGGCTTCGTGTCCAGCAGGCGGAACAGGCTCGCGGCCGCCGCGCGCCCGAGCATGCCCGTGTGCAGGAGCGCCCTGAGGTCCCGCATGGGCCGAAAGACCTCGACCCCCATCATCAGCACGATCAGCAGCACCTCGATGCCGATGGCGCCCTCGGCCACCCGCGCCGCGCCGATCCCGAGCGCCGCCGCCGCGCCCACCGCGATGCCGGCATCGGTAATCCCGCGCGAGGCCGAGTTGCTGGCCAGCACCCACATGGTGCTGCGGAAGAGCTCGTGCGCCTTCTCTGCCAGGAAGCGCCCCCGCGCGGCGCTCTGACCGAAGGCCTTGAGCGTCGCCAGACCCTGAACGGAGTCCAGCAGCTCGGCGCCGTAGGCCGCATAGGCTTTCTGTCGCGCCCTCGCCGACCTCGCATCCCACTGGTTGAATGCCGCTGGTGCGACGAGGGTGAGCAGGGCGAAGCCGAGCAGGGCACCGGCGAGCGGCAGGTCGAGGAAGGCAACGAAGGCGAAGATGCCGAAGGGCGTGACCGCGGCGACGAAGAGCTGGGGCAGGTACTGGCCGAAGTAGGTCTCCAGTTGCTCGACGCCGTCGATCACGCTGAGCAGCACGTCGCCGGAGCGTTGCCCGCCGAACTGGCCGGGGCCCAAGGCCGCGATATGGTCGTAGAGCCGTGCACGGATCTGGAGCTGCACCAGGGCCGCCGTGTGGTGCGCCGCCATGGTGCGCCAGTATTCGAGCACGCCCCGCGCCACCATCGCGGCCGCAACGGCGACGATGGGCAGGATCAGGTCACCGAAGCTCTCGCCCTGGAAGACCCGCCCCAGCAGCCAGCCGAGCAGCGCGAGCCTTGCGATCCCCACCGCCGCCGAGAGCAGGCCGAGCACGACCGCGCCCGCGATGCGCAGTCGCAAGCCCTCGGTGAACTGCCACAACCTGCGGTCGAAATACATGCGCGCCGCCCGTCGAGCCCGCCCCCATCGACCACAAAGGCGCGGCGTTGTCCATGCCGCGACCCGCGCCCTGCGATCACGCGGAAGTGGGATGTATGTGATCAGGACATGGCTTAGGATGCAGCCGCTCCTGCACCATGGAGGGTGAGCCATGGCCGCGCAGCTCGTCGACCGGATGGTGTCCATCGGAGACGGCATCGACCTTCACTACGTGGAGGCCGGCGAGGGCAGGCCGCTCCTCATCATCCCCTCGTGGTCGCTCACCGGCGCGGCCTACCGGCACCAGCTCCAGGGGCTGTCCGGGACGCGGCGCGTGATGGCCTTCGACATGCGGGGCCACGGGGACTCGACCACACCGGCGGGCGGCTACCGCGTGAGCCGCCTCGCGGCCGACCTGCGCGCCGTGATCGAGCGGCTGGCGCTCGACGAGGTCGATCTCATGGGCCACTCCATCGGCTCGTCGATCATCTGGAGCTACATCGACCTCTTCGGTGAAGACCGGCTTGGGCGCCTCATCTTCGTGGACCAGGCGCCGTCGGTCACCGCGAAGGCCGACTGGTCGGCGGAAGACCGCGTCACCTACGGCTGCCTGCTTCCGGACCTCAACGCGCTCGCCGAGTTCTACCTTCAGGTGCTGGCGGCGGAGACCGCCGAGGCCACCGTGCCGGTGATCGCGCGCCTGTTCTCGCCGTCGCTGCCGGCGGCGGAGCTGCTCTGGTTCGCGCGCGAAATCTGCAAGCTGCCGCGCCGACACGCCGCGGACCTGCTCCACGACCACTGCGGGCTCGACTGGCGCGACGTGATCAAGACCGTGCGCAAGCCCACGCTGGTGGTGGGCGCGGAGGCCAGCATCTTCTCGGCTGAATCGCAGCTCTGGATCGCGGATCAGATCCCCGGCGCCGAGGTCGAGATCTTCAAAGCCAACGAGGGCGGCTCGCACTTCATGTGCTACGAGAACCCGACCAAGTTCAACGCTCTGGTGGAAGCGTTCCTCGCCTGATCGAGGGCGGACTGGGCCCGAAAGTTCTGGTTTCACATATTTTATCACGCTATTGTATGTGACGAATTGCGAGATCAGGCCATGCAGTTCCAGGATTTCGTCGCGGATCAGGTGTTTTCGCCGACTCTGATTGCGGACGAACTGCGCACCACGAAGGCCGAGATCGCCGGCACCCTGGGCCTCGGCAAGGACGCGTTCACACGCACGTCGCGCGTGCGCGCACGGAAGACCCAGGTTCGCCTGCGCCAGATGCTGGAGATTCTCAACCGCGTCGAGGCCGCGACCGGATCGCCGATTGCAGCCTATGCCTGGTTTCGCGCTGAGCCGCTGCCGGGCTTCGGCGGCGCAACGCCGGACCAGTTGGTGCGCGAAGGCAGGGCCGAACACGTGCACGCGTATCTCGACCGGATCATGGCGGGCGGCTACGCCTGAGCCCACGCCTCACCGATGCGATTCCAGGGGCTGGTTTACCGGGCGTACAACCCGCAGTGGTCCTGGACGCCGTTGTCCGGCGAGGGCGCGCGCCGCCACGGCGGGCGCTTCAATCGGCGCGGCGTTCCGGCGCTCTACACGTCGCTCGATCCGCTCACCGCAATACGCGAAGCGCAGCCCCTGGGCCGCCCGATGCAGCCGCTTACGCTGTGCGCGTACGAGGTCGATGCCGAGCCAGTCTTCGATGCGCTGGACGAAGAGCGCCGCCGCGACCAGGACGTCAGCGATGCCGATCTGGTCTGTGCAGCCTGGGAAGCTGACATGCTGGTTGGCCTGGTCCCCGCGTCGCAGGCTCTCGCGGATCGTCTGATCGCCGCAGGCTATGTCGGCATGCGGGTCCGAAGCTTTGCCGTCGGCGCCGGTGCCAGTGATATCAACCTCGTCATGTGGCGATGGGGCGCCGACCCGCCCGCTCGCGTGGCCCTTATCGACGATGAGGACCGGCTTTCCGGCAGGGATGAGCGTTGATCCGGCGTCGACCCCTCGCGGCGTGCGGGGACCAACCGTGACTCGCCGGGGCGAAGCGGTATATTCCGGCCCACGCCGCCGCCCTTGAACGGCTAGGCAACGGGCGGCGGAGGCCTGGCCTTCCGCTGGGGCGGGCAACACGAGCAAGGGAGACATTGATGCAACTGAGCAGGGACGAACTGCTGAAGGCGTATCGCACGATGGCGGCAGCCCGGCATTTCGAGGACAGCGTTTTCCAGAACTTCTCGGACGGCAAGATACCCGGCTTCGTGCACCTCTCTGCCGGGCAGGAGGCAACGGCGGCCGGCGTCTACATGGCGCTGGACGAGCGGGACTGGATCGCCACGACCCATCGTGCGCACGGCCAGTGCATCGCCCGCGGCCTGGATCTGCAGGAAACCATGGACGAAATCTACGGCGCGACCACCGGCGTCTGCGGCGGCAAGGGCGGCTCCATGCACATTGCCGACCTCGACAAGGGGATGCTGGGCGCGAACGGGATCATTGGCGCGACCGGCCCCCTGGCGGTGGGCGCCGGCCTCTCGGCCAGAGCCAAGGGCGAGAACGGCGTCGCCGTGGCCTTCTACGGCGACGGCGGTTCCAACCAGGGCCTGATCTTCGAAGCCTACAACCTGGCGAACATCTGGAAGCTGCCCGTGATCTTCATTTGCGAAGACAACGGCTATGCCGAGGCGACTCCCTCGTCCTATTCGGTGGCGGGCTCGCAGGTGGCCCGCGCGAACGGGTTCGGCATGCCGGCCGTCGAGATCGACGGCTTCGACTTCTTTGCCATTCACGAGGCGATGAAAGACGCCGTCGAACGCGCCCGGAATGGCGAGGGCCCGAGCCTGCTCCACATCAAGACCGCCCGCTTCTACGGCCACTTCGTGGGCGACGCGCAGACCTATCGAGGGGATGGCGAGATCGACCAGCTCCGCGCCGACAAGGACTGCCTCAAGCTGTTCCGCGAGAAGGTCGTCGAGACGGGACTGCTGACCGACGAACAGCTCGATGAGATTTACGAAGAAGAGAAACAGCGGGTGGCAGACGCCGCGACAGCCGCTCAGGCCGCGCCGCGCGCCACCGAGGCCGATCTCATGACCGACGTTTACGCCTCTTACTGAGCGGGGGACCGACAATGCCGATGAAATCCTACAGGGCCGCCATTAACGAGGCGATGGCGGGCGAGATGCGGCGCGATTCCTCGGTCATCGTAATGGGCGAGGACGTGTCGGGCGGAACCGGCGCTCCCGGCGAGGACGATGCCTGGGGCGGGCCGCTGGGCGTCACCAAGGGCCTTCATACCGAATTCGGACCGACGCGAGTGCTGGACACGCCGATCGCGGAAGGCGGCTTCATCGGGGCGGCGGCCGGTGCTGCGGTGACCGGCATGCGCCCCATCGTCGATCTGATGTTCGTCGACTTCCTCGGGGTCTGTTTCGACGCGATCTACAACCAGGCGGGCAAGTTCCGCTACATGTTCGGCGGCAAGGCGGAGACCCCGCTGGTGGTGAGGACGATGTATGGCGCGGGGCTCAGGGCTGCGTCCCAGCACAGCCAGGTGCTCTATTCCCTCTTCACCCATGTGCCCGGCGTGAAGGTGGTCGTTCCCTCGAACCCCTATGACGCCAAGGGGCTGATGATCCAGTCCATTCGGGACAACGACCCCGTCGTCTTCTTCGAGCACAAGGCGATGTACGACGACGAGGCCGACGTGCCCGACGAGGCCTACACGGTCCCCTTCGGCGAGGCGAGCGTGGTTCGCGAAGGCGAGGACGTCACCATCGTCGCGATCGGCAAGATGGTGCATCTGGCCAATCAGGCCGCCGACAACCTGGCGAGCGACGGAATCTCCTGCACGGTGATCGACCCGCGCACGGTCTCGCCGCTGGACGAGGAGACCATCCTCGAAGAGGTCGAGGCGACGGGCCGTCTGGTGGTCGTGGACGAGAGCCACCCGCGCTGCTCGATGGCGGCCGACATCTCGTCCATCGTGGCCCAGAAGGCGTTCAGGTCGCTGAAGGGGCCGATCGAGAAGGTCACGGCGCCGCACTGCCCGGTTCCGTTCGCGCCCGAGCTCGAGGACCTCTATATCCCGAAGGTGGAGGACGTGGAGTCGGCCGTTCGCCGAACCATGGCCTGAGCGCGGATTGCCCCGGCCGTGCGGCGCGCGCCGTTTGACAGGTTTCGGCCTTTTTCCTAGCGTCGCGCACCGGCACGCGGCTCGCCGGCACCGGGGGAGAGCCCAAGGGATGGCGATGTGACGATCGGGGCGGTCCTTCCGGTCAAGGACACGGGCGACGCCAAGCAGCGGCTGGCGGATCTCCTCAGCGCGGCCGAGCGCCAGCGCCTCGCCTTGGCGATGACGGAGGACGTGCTGGAGACCCTCGCGCGCGTGCCAGGACTGTCGGACATCGTCGTGGTGACGCGGGACGAGCGGGCGGCCGCGCTCGCCGCACGCTACGGTGCGCGGGTGCTCACGGAGCCCTCGAACGACGGCCAGAGCGCGGCAGTGGAGCGGGCCGCCGCGGCGCTCGACCGCGCCGGGATCGAGAGCCTGCTCCAGGTGCCGGGCGACGTGCCCGGCGCGAGCGTCGCAGAGATCGAGGCGGTGCTGGCAGCGCACGAGGGCGCTGGCGCCGACCGGCTGGCCGTGACCCTGGTGCCGTCGCACGACCGGCGCGGCACCAACTGCGTGCTCTGCTCGCCACCCGGCGTGTTGCCCTTCGCCTTCGGCCACGACAGTTTCCAGCCCCACTGTGAAGCCGCGCGCGCGCAGGGCATCGTGCCACGCATCCTCCCGCTGCCGGGCCTTGGCCTGGATATCGACACGCCCGACGACCTCCGCGCCTTCGCCGCGCGGCCGGTGGCGGGGCGCACCCTCGACTATCTGCGCGAGAGCGGGATCGCCGAGCGGCTTCTGGTGACCGACGCGGCCTGAGGCGGATGCAAGGCGCAACCCGCGAACTGCTCGAAGCGGTGCAAGGCGGCCGCCGTCCCGATGCGGTGCAGGCCCACGCGCTCGCGGCCGAAGACGACCTTGCGCCGCTGCTCGACTGCGCAGCCGCACTCCGCGACCGGGCGCATCCCGACGTCGTGACCTACTCGCGCAAGGTCTTCATCCCGCTCACCCATCTTTGCCGCGATGTCTGCCACTACTGCACTTTCGCCCGGCCGCCGCGCCGGGGCGAGACCGCCTTCATGACGCCGGACGAGGTGCTGCGGGTGGCCGAAGCCGGCGCCGCCGCCGGCTGCAAGGAGGCGCTGTTCACCCTCGGCGACAAGCCGGAGTTGCGATACCGCGCAGCGCGCGAGGGCCTGGAAGCGCTCGGCCACGAAAGCACGCTCGCTTATCTCACGGCGATGGCGCAGCTGGTGCTGGACGAGACCGAGCTGCTGCCCCACCTCAATCCCGGCGTGCTGAGCCGCGAGGATTTGCAGGCGCTGCGCCAGGTCTCGGCCTCCCAGGGCATGATGCTGGAGAGCGCGTCGGAGCGGCTTTCCGCCAAGAGCGGGCCGCATTACGGCTCGCCCGACAAGCGCCCGGCGGCACGGCTGGAGACGCTTCGCCTCGCCGGCGAGGAGGCGGTGCCTTTCACCTCCGGCATCCTCATCGGTATCGGCGAGACCCGCCAGGAGCGGATCGAGGCCCTGCTTGCGCTGCGCGAGGCCCACGACGCCCACGGCCACATTCAGGAGATCATCGTCCAGAACTTCCGGGCCAAGCCGGGGACGCGCATGGCTGACGCGCCGGAACCGAACCTCGACGAGCTGCTCTGGACCATCGCAGTCGCGCGCATCGTCTTCGGCCCCGAGGCTAATATCCAGGCGCCGCCCAACCTGAGCCCCGGCGCGCTGCCGCCGCTGGTCGCCGCCGGGATCAACGACTGGGGCGGCGTCTCGCCGGTGACGCAGGACTACGTCAATCCCGAGGCCCCCTGGCCGCATCTCGACGCGCTCGCGCGCGAGACCGCCGCCGCCGGCAAGACCCTGGCCGAGCGCCTCACGGTCTACCCGT
This sequence comes from Alphaproteobacteria bacterium, assembly GCA_022826345.1. The sequence continues at coordinate 9,681 of JAJDVB010000138.1, read as the reverse complement.
CCTACGCGCGCACGGGCGAGCGCTGGCTCGATCCGGCGCTGCAGACGCGCGTGCTGAAGCTGGTGGATGCCGAGGGCTATCCCCGCACCGACGCCTGGGTCACCGGCGCAGGCGAGCCGCCGCCAGAGGACCGCGTGCCCGCCCCAGCCGTCATTGCGCCCGACATCGAGCGCCTTCTGGTCCGGGCCGAGGCTGGCGAGGGGCTCGGCGAGGACGCGCTGGTGCGGCTCTTCGCGGCGCGCGGCGGCGCGTTCGACGCGGTCTGCGCCGCGGCAGATGCGCTGCGCGCCAGCGTCAGCGGGCCGAAAATCAGCTACGTGGTGAACCGCAACATCAACTACACCAACGTCTGCTACTTCCGCTGCCAGTTCTGCGCCTTTTCCAAGGGCAAGCTGAGCGAGAACCTGCGCGGCCGGCCCTACGACCTGACGACCGACGAGATCGTGCGCCGCGTGCGGGAGGCCTGGGAACGCGGCGCGACCGAGGTCTGCCTCCAGGGCGGCATCCATCCCGACTACACCGGCGAGACCTATCTCGCAATCTGCCGTGCCATCAAGCAGGCCGAGCCCGCCATCCACGTCCACGCCTTCTCGCCGCTGGAGATCTGGCAGGGCGCCGCGACACTCGGCCGCACCGTGCCCGACTTCCTCGCCACGCTGCAGCAGGCGGGGTTGGGCTCGCTCCCCGGCACCGCCGCCGAGATCCTCGACGACGAGGTCCGCGCCGTCATCTGCCCCGACAAGATCGCGACCGACCAGTGGCTCTCGGTGATGGAGGCGGCCCACGCGCTGGGGCTGCGCAGCACCGCCACGATCATGTTCGGCCACGTGGACGGGCCGCGCCACTGGGCGCGACACCTCGCGCGTGTCCGCGCCTTGCAGGAGCGCACCGGCGGCTTCACCGAGTTCGTGCCGCTCCCCTTCGTCGCGATGGAGGCGCCGCTCTACCTCAAGGGCCGCGCAAGGCAGGGGCCCACTTGGCGCGAGGCGGTGCTTATGCACGCGGTGGCGCGGCTCGTGCTGCACCCCGTCATCCCCAACATCCAGACCTCGTGGGTCAAGATGGGGCGGGAGGGCGCCGCCGCCTGCCTCCGCGCCGGCGCCAACGACATCGGCGGCACGCTGATGAACGAGTCCATCACCCGCGCCGCCGGCGCGAGCCACGGCCAGGAGTTCCCGCCCGACGAGATCGAGGCGCTGGTCCAGCGGCTGGTGCGCACGCCGGTGCAGCGGACGACGCTCTACGAGCCCGCGCCCGCCGCGCGCCGCTTGGCAGCCCGCGATGCGGCACCGCTCGCCCCGGTCGTGAACGCACCCGCCCGCCGCTACGAGCGGCGCGCGGCGGCGAGCGACCTGGTCCGCCCCGGGCTCGACGCCGGCGCACCGGCGGCGGAGTGAGCGCGAGCGTTCTTAGCCAGCCTTCTCGGCCCGATCACGAGCCGTCGTCTTCAAGCAGCCGCGCCATCATGTGTCGCACGTGATCCTGCCCGCCGAAGAACACCGCGAGGACACGGACCGTCTCGCGCGCCTCGTCGACGTCGAACCAATAGATCGCCCGTCCGATGGCCAGATGCCGCATGCCGGGCAGGATATCGTCGTGGCGCTCGCCCCGGTGGGGTGCGGTAAGGATACGCTCCGCGTCGGCACGGATCTCCAGAACACGCGCCGCCGCGAGATCGAGTGCACTCTCGGGGCTCTCGCCGAAGCCTTGGTAGCTGCGCAGGAGATGATCGAAGATCAGGCCGAAGTCGCGTTCGGCCTCGACCGAAAACTCAAGACGGAAGGCCATGCGCGCGGCGCTTGTCGGCAATCATCGCTTTGAGCCGCGCATCCATCCCCTCGGCGTCGACGAACGCGCCCTCGCGGCGGCGCGAGAGAAGCGCGCGCAGCGCCGCGGTGTCCACCTCCTCCGCATCCATCCGCTGGCGCAGCAGGTCGACGCCCTGCTGCAAGACCGCGCTGAGGCTGGCGTAGCGCCCGGCCTCGACCAGCGCCCTGGCGAAGGCATGCTGCTCGTCGGTGAGAGAGATCGAGGATTTGACCGTCACGGGAGCCTCCTTAACGCGATGGTATTACTCAGTAGTACCGCAGTCAATGGATGGACATGGCCACTCGTATACGCCTCGGGAGCGAGCCTTGCCCGTGTGATAGGCTCGGCCCGCGCGCAGCCGCGACCACGGGGGAGGAGCAGCGACAATGGCGGGGTTCACGATCACGGCGACCAATCACACGAGCTTCACGGTCTCCAGCCTGGACCGCGCGATCGGCCTGTTCGAGGGCGCGCTCGGCTTCACGCTGCTGAACCGCTCGCCGCGCGATCCCAAGTTCATCGAGCAGGTGGTGGGCGTGGACGGCGCGGACATCGAGGTCGCCTACCTGCAGGCGCCGGGCCATCGCCTGGAGCTGATCGAGTACCGCGGCCCCGCCGACCGCGGCCGGGTCGACTCGCGCCCCTGCGATGCCGGCTTCGCCCATATCGCCTTCGACGTGGACGACATCCACGAAGCGATCGCGGCGGTGCGGGACGCGGGCTCCGAGCCGCTGGGCGATCCCATCACCGTCAACGCCGGGCCCAACAAGGGCGGCCTCGTGGTCTACACGCGCGATCCCGACGGCATCACGGTGGAGTTCATCCAGCGGCCAAAGGCGTAGGCGGCTCATGTTCTACGAGACCGCGCGCAACGATCACGGCCTGCCGCACGACCCCTTCAAGTCCTGCGTGGTGCCGCGCCCGATCGGCTGGATCACCACGATCGATGCGGCCGGCGGGCTCAACCTTGCGCCCTTCAGCTACTTCAACGCCTGCGGCGACCACCCGCCGCAGGTGATGTACGCGCCGAGCGGCCCGCACGCAGCCGAAGGCGGCGCCAAGGACAGCCTGCACAACGTGCAGGAGACCGGCGAGTTCGTCGCCAACCTCGCGACCTGGGAGCAGCGCGAGGCCATGCGCCTCTCGTCGAGCGGGGTGCCGAGCAGCGTCGACGAGTTCGCGCTAACCGGGCTCAAGACCGAGCCCGCGCGGCTGGTGCGCCCGCCCAGGGTGAAGGGCGCGCCGATCCACCTCGAATGCCGGCTCCACAAGGTGATCGAGCTGTTGGCCGACGAGCCCGCGCGCTTCCGCAACTGGCTCGTGCTGGGCGAGGTCGTCGGCGTTCACATCGACGATTCAATCATCACCGAGGGGCGCGTGGACCAGTCGAAGTTCCGGCCCATCGCGCGGCTCGGCTACGCCGACTACACCACGGTGGACAGTCACTTCGAGATGCCCTTCCCGGATTGAAGCGAGGGGACGGGTGCCGTGCTGGGGCCGAACGAGCGAGAAAAAGGGGCGCGATTCAGGAGTCCGGCGCAAGGGCCTCCCTAGAAGTGGCGCGGGAACTCGTTGCTCGCGTCGATCTCTTCGGCGCACGACGCAATCTCGGCCTGCGCGAAGCTCTCGACCGCCGCGCGAATCATGTCGACCGTCTCGTCGAGCCCGAAATCCAGGCCGGGCATTCGGGTGGAGGTCATTGGAACCGTTGCCTCTGGTTTCGTCCACCGCGCGCCCTCACGAGATGGCGGCGACCATAGCACAGTGGTGAGGCTCCATGCTTGCGGGATAGACGCCAGCTCAAGCCATCTCCTTACTTCGTTCGCTTAATCAGACACGCTCTCTCTTCAAACTGGCAACTCTTTCAATTCGGCTTAAGAAACTCAGCTCCTTCCGTCGGGAATCTTTTATTACTTGACTTTCCAATTGTAACATCATGTCGTCAATTTTCTTATTTCGTCTTAGTCTTTCGAGCCCCCTACTTCCGAGGTTATACAAACCAACAAATGGTAGCCAGTAAAACAGACCCGTCAAAGAAGCTAAAGACACCATTGTGTCGGCTGTCTCGAGGCCAATCGACCAATCCGACTTTTTCTTCGCCCATTTTTCAACTTCACCATTTAACTTCGCCACCTCCTCTTCTCGCTCTTCCTCATTCAACTCAGATAGGCGGGTGTAGAGATTTCGCCCTCCTATCCGGGTAGAGCGTATTGAAGTAACGTCGAGTATCTCCTTTATTGGAACACTTCGATCGAATTCAAACACTCGCAATGCTGGTAGCAATTCGGTTCCATTCTGTTTGCGACCTTCGTTTTCGATCCAAGAGTCCGCAGACTCGGCGGTGAAACTCTTGTGGACGTTAAGTTGCGCCCCGAGCAGCGACTTCAGTTGATAGTTTACCGGTGGTTCATTTATGGGCCCAAAGACGGTTGCGTTTAGCGTGTGACCAATATGTACAGGCTCACCGAGAAAATAGGCTTCCAGCGCAAGATCAACCTCTGTATACTCCTTTATACGGTCAGAAGTCAACCGCGCCAAAGAAGTTATTGGGCCGCCTTTGGATCCCTGTACTAGAAGGCTTTGCAACGATCCGCGTTTGCTTCCCAAAGGCCACAAAAGAGTTCGCAGAACGTCGTTCGCGTTTGTGCCAATGATTGGTGCACACTGCCTAGCGAATTCGCTGATTCCAGGTAAAAGACCCGGATCGTTCAGTAAGGAGAGCGCAGCCATCTGAGTTATATCTGCAGCAAGTAAGGCCGCCGTCTTTCGGCGCCCATAAACTGAGTGAGTGCTGGCTTCGTGCAGCTCTTCCAAAAGCGGAATATCCAAACGCTCCTCCGGCTGCGTCGTGACAACTCTCAGTCTTCCCGCATTTACCAGTTGTAGAACATCCTCTCTGGAGATTGCTTGAGTCGCAAAAAAGTCCTCTTGCACGTCCGCAAGGGGTAAACTGCACCAAATCTCGTCGTACATAAGCAAAGCTTGACGGAGATTCACATGATGCTCTCCCAACGTAAGGTCAAAGTAACAACGACTTACTTCCTCCTGCATCCCAGGGAAACTCTCAACTGGGAGTTCATTTGAGGATATTCTTCCAATATTATCAAACCAGAATGCCTCGTCTTCATGAACATAAGTTGGCGAAGACGGTCGTAAGTGAGCGGCCCTTACCAGCATGGGATCGTCTACTCTTGGCTGGACCGAGTTCTGTGGAGACGAAGAAACCTCAAAGTCGAGTGTAAGTGACAGCTGGAAACTGGCAACAAAGTCCTCAATCTGAGCTATCGTATCTGCATCTAAAGCAGACTGTATCATCAGAGTGAATTGTCCAGTACCGGGTTTGTCTTTCAAACGCAAAATGCCGGCGTCGGGGAAACGAGATGCTAGGAGATTGAGGATATCAATGCGTCGCAACGGTAGCCCAGACATATCTCCGATGGTGTCTTCGTCTGAGAGGGGCTGAATTTCGTTCAAAAAAGACTTGGGAATGTCGTTTGAGAGCGCTATTGGGACAGTCATAAAGCAGATCGAATTGTCAAATTCCTCCGATATAGTGGAGGCTCTTTGAAGTTGCGCGTCGAATTGTATTATGAAGCGGTGAGAGTCAATCTCAAATATTCGGGTGAGTAAATTGGGAAAACGCGAGCGCAGCAAGGCGTCTATGCGCCGGACTTGGCCTGTGAGGGGGGAATGGAGGGTCATTTGTCGCTAGCCATCGTAAGCAAGGGGAAGAATGCTCGTGAGAGAGGGTGCATCTAGGAGAATCGAGCCGTCACGTGGATGCTGTCGCGGAGCTCTTGGACGGGGAGACCGAGGAGATTAGGCACGTCGAGCTACCGTTCGAAGCTGCCCAATGCGATTAGGAGTTGGCGGCACAGTATGGCGCAACGGGCCGGCGCAACAAGCCGAGCAGTGAACCCACCTCTCCCTGTGCCTCTCCCACCCTGAAAGGGTGGAGAGGGCTGGGGTGAAGAGGGATGGGCGACGAGGGTGTATTTCTGTCGCCTCGCCTGCGACTCTCCGGACCATGGTGCGGTGCACGGTGGGCTGGGGGCCGTGCCAGGATTACGCCATGCGGTGGGAGAGCGAATGGGCCGTGGCCGGTGGGGTTGCCATATGGATGCGCGGATCAAGTCCGCGCGTGACGTGGGAAAGGGCGCCCCGCCGAGGCTTGCGAACGTCTTGTTCAGGCGCGGCTACAACAACTCCCGCACCGCCTCCACGATGCGGTCTTGGGAAGGGATGACCTCGAGCTCCAGCCGGTCGTTGTAAGGCATCGGCGTGTGCGGGGCGCCGAGGCGGGCGACCGGGGCGTCGAGATAGTCGAAGGCCTTGTCCACCACCATGGCCGCCACCTCGGCGCCGAAGCCGCCGCGCACCCAGGCCTCGTGCACGATGAGGAGGCGGTTGGTCTTACGCACGCTGCCAAGGATCGTCTCCTCGTCCAGCGGCTGCAGGGTGCGGGGGTCGATCACCTCGACGCTGATGCCGTCGCGCTCCAGCACCGTGGCGGCGCTCAGCGCGCGCGGCACCATGGCCGACGTCGCCACCACGGTCACGTCCGTGCCCGCGCGCTTGATGTCGGCCTTGCCGAGGGGGATCGCGTAGAGCTCCTCCGGCACCGGGCCGTTGCCGCTGAGGTAGAGCAGCTTCTGCTCCAGGAAGACGACGGGGTTCTCGTCGCGGATCGCGGCGACCAGCAGGCCCTTGGCGTCGTAGGGGGTGGACGGCGCCGCCACCACCAGCCCCGGGACGTGGGTGAACCACGCCTCCAGGCTCTGGCTGTGCTGGGCCGCGAGCCGGATGCCGCCGCCTTGCGGCCCGCGCACCACCAGCGGCACGGAGGGCTTGCCGCCTAGCATGAAGCGGAACTTGGCCGCCTGGTTGACCAGCATGTCCATGGTGAGCGCGACGAAGTCGAAGATCTGGATCTCCACCACCGGGCGCATGCCGGCGATGGCGGCGCCGACGCCGCAGCCGACGAAGGTGGCCTCGGAGATCGGCGTATCGCGCACGCGGTCTGCCCCGTAGCGGTCCATCAGCCCCTTGGAGACGCCGAAGATGCCGCCGGTGGCGCCGACATCCTCGCCCATGAGGAAGACCCGGTCGTCGCGCAACATCTCCTGGTCCAACGCCTCGTTGAGCGCCTCGGGGTAGGAGAGCATGCGCTCGGTCTCAGGGCCGGGCTCGGTATGCGCCGCGTGGGGCGCGTAGACGGCATCGAGCATCACGTGCACCGGCGGCTCCGGGCTCTCGCGGCCGTAGGAGACGGCGGTCTCGATCTCGTCGTTCACCGCCTGCGTGGTCTCGTCGAACTGCTCGTCGGAGAAGCTGGCTTCGGAGGTGAGGCGCTTCTCCATACGCGCGATGGGGTCGCGGTCGAGCCAGGACTCGAGCTCGTCCTCTGGCCTGGGGTCGCGCAGGTTGACGCGGAGCGAGTGCTGGCCGTGGCGGTAGGTCATGGCCTCGATCAGGGTCGGCCCTTCGCCCGCGCGGGCGCGGTCCACCGCCTCGCGCAGCACGAGGTAGACCTCGACGCCGTCGTTGCCGTCCACGGTGATGCCGGGGATCTCGTAAGATGCCGCCCGGTTCGAGACCTGGGAGACCGCCGTGGTGTTCCGGTAGGAGGTCGAGAGCGCGTACTGGTTGTTCTCGCAGACGAAGATCACCGGCAGCTTCCAAACCGCGGCGAGGTTGAGCGATTCGTGGAAGACGCCCTGGTTCGACGCGCCGTCGCCGAAGAACGCGACCGCGACGCGATCCGTCCCCTGCAGCTTGGCGGCGAGGCCCGCGCCGGTGGCTAGCGGCATGGCCGCGCCCACGATGCCGTTGGCGCCCATGATGTTGAGCTCCATGTCGGCGATGTGCATGGAGCCGCCGAGGCCCTGGCAGTAGCCGGTCTGGCGGCCCATCAGCTCCGCCATCATGCGGTCGATGCGCGCGCCCTTGGCGATGCAGTGGCCATGGCCGCGGTGGTAGGAGGCGATGATGTCGTCGTCGCGAAGCGCCGCGCAGACGCCGGCGGCGATCGCCTCCTCGCCCTTGTAGCTGTGGGCCGTGCCCTTGACCACGCCCTCCTGGAAGAGGTCGGCGGTCTTGTCCTCGAAGGCGCGGATGCGGCGCATGGTGACGTAGAGGTCGCGGAGGGTCTCCGCGCCTACGGTGATATTGCTGGTCGCGCTCTCGTTCATCGCCGTTGGCCTCCCTGGCGTGCGGCACTTGCCCCGGCGCATTGTTAACGACTGCGCTGCGCCACGCCAGCCCAAGTGTGCCGGCCGCTCTTGCCCCCTCCCCCGCTCCCAGAGAGTCCGCTCGGAGGAACGAAATGATTTGACCGGCGCACCGGGCATTCGAAGGATCGACGCCGATGGCGCCCCTGCGGGCGCGAGACGTTCGATGGACGGATGCCGTGATCGCTCAGGCCATACTGCGGAGGCCGCCGGCGTTGATCGCCGCGATGTGCCTGGCCGAGGTGCTCGCGATGACCGGCTTCGCGGCCTACTGGTCGCTGCTGCCGGTGCTTCAGGCCGAGTGGCACATGAGCAACGCCATGGCCGGCTGGCTCTCGGGCGCGTTCTTCGGCGGCTATGTCCTGGTGGTCGCGTTTCTGACCGCGATGACCGACCGGGTCGATGCCCGCTACGTCTTCATCCTGGGCGCGGCGCTGTCTGCCGCCGGTCTGGTCGGACTGGCTCTCCTGGCGACGGGATTCTGGTCGGCCCTGCCCTGGCGCGTGATCGCGGGCGCCGGGCTCGCCGGCACCTACATGCCGGGCCTCAAGGTGCTCACCGACCGCCTGCCCGAGGGGCGACAGGCGCGCGCGGTGGCCTTCTACACGTCCTCCTTCAGCATCGGCACGGCGGTGTCCTATTCCCTCGCAGGCGGCGCGCTGGAGTGGTTCGGTTGGCGCGGCGCCCTGCTGTTCACGGCTGCAGGCCCGGCCCTCGCCGGCATCGCGCTTGCGACGATCGTCCCACCAAGGCAGCCGGAAGCGGCCACCGAGGAACGCGGCCACGTGCTCGACTTCCGCCCGGTGCTGCGCTCGCGGGAGACGATGGCCTACATCATGGCCTACGCCGGCCACGGAGCCGAGCTCTTCGCCATGCGCTCCTGGATCGTGCCCTTCCTGGTGTTCTGCCTGGGCAGCGGCAGCGGGCGCGAGCTCAACGCCACGCTCTTCGCCACGGCGATCGCCCTCGTCGCGGTGGTTTCGAGCATCGGCGGCGCGGAGCTCGCGCTGCGCATCGGCCGCGTGCGTCTGCTCACCTGGGTGATGCTGGCGACCTTTGCGATCAGCGTTGCGGTCGGCTTTTCCTCGCCGCTTCCCTTCGCCGTAGTGGTGGTCTTGTGCCTGATTTATTCAGCCGCGATCCAGGCCGATTCGGCGGCGCTTACCGCCGGCGCTGTCGCCACCTCGCCGGTGGGTCATCGCGGCGCGACGCTGGCGGTGCATTCGACTCTGGGGTTCGGCGGATCGCTGTTCGCGCCGGCGCTGGTAGGCGTGGTGCTCGATCTCGCCGCTCCGCTGGGAGGGACGACCGCGTGGGGACTTGCGTTCCTCGCAATGGGATCGATGGCACTGCTCGGCTACGTCTTCTTCCTGCTGGTGCGCCGACTCCCGAGTCATGGGCCGACCTCGGAATAGACGACGACCAAACTCGTTACTCCAATCCGAACCAAGACTTTCACGAAAGCGTGAGGCGCCATGTCGAATCAGACATGCCATTTTATCGAGCCGTGTGCGCTGTCGGGAATCCCTTGATGAGCAAGGGCTCCAGGTGATCTGAGATTTTTCTTACCCCAGCGAGGTCGCAGATTTCTGCGGCTCTCGGGTCGGCGAAGAGGGCGATCCGGCGATTTCCACCCCATGGC
>JAJDVB010000143.1 GCA_022826345.1 Alphaproteobacteria bacterium | reverse complement strand
TTGGTGATGTAGGGGCGGCGCTTCCGAGCACGCGGCGCGGCATCGGCCGGTTTCCTGTCCTGGCCGCGTCGTCTATATTCGCCGATCACGCCTTGAAGGCAGTGACCACGGTTCACGACAAGGGAGAGTGAAAAGATGAAGGCCTTACGAGCCGGTTTGGTCTCGGCCGGTGTGGCGCTCGCCGCACTGACCGCGTCAGACGCAATGGCGCAAGACAGCCACGTCGTGTGGCACGACGATGGTTCCGTCGACCTCATCATGGAGGACGGCGCCGTAATCAAGACCTCGCGGGACGAGCTGGGCTCCCTCTTCGGGCCCGGCGAAGCGCCGTTCGAGGGCACCACGATCACCGTGCTCACCCTCGATTCGGGTCCGCGCGGCGGGATCTCGGGGCCGATCTTCAGCTTCCGCCCGATCTGGGAAGAGCTTTCCGGCGGCAAGCTCGAGATCGCGCTCACGCCGATCACCGACCTCTACGCCAAGATGATGCTCGACCTGCGTCAGGGCACCGGCCTCTACGACGGGATCATCGTCGGGGCCTTCTTCTACGGCGACCTGGTCGCCGGCGACTACATGCTTCCCATCGAGGAGTACATGGAGAGCGGCGAGCATCCGCAGTGGACCTACGATTCCATGCCGGACTCGCTCAAGACCCTGCACACCTGGGGAGACGTGGGCTACGGCGTGCTCAACGACGCCGACGGCCAGGTGCTCTACTACCGGCGCGACGTGCTCAACGACCCCGAGCACCAGGCCGCGTTCAAGGCGGAGAAGGGCTATGACATGCCTGTCCCGCCCAAGACCTGGCAACAGCTGCTCGACATCTCGCAGTATTTCGACGGCAAGAACTGGGATGCCAACGACGATGACGCCGATAGCGGCACCGTGCTGCACCTCAAGGTGGGTGAGCAGGGCCACTATCACTTCCAGTCGCTGTCCGCTTCCTTCGCCATGACTCCGGGCGAGGCGGTCACCCAGCACCACAACGTCTACTGGTTCGATCCCACCGACATGACTCCGCTGATCGACAGCCCCGGTCACGTCGCAGCGCTCGAGTTCCTGCAAGAGCTGCACAAGACGGGCCCGGAGGCGCAGGTGGGCTGGAGCCTCGGCGAGGCCTGGGACTACTTCCTGCGCGGCAAGTCGATCTTCGTGTTCAGCTGGGGCGATGTCGGCTCGCTCTGCCAGGATGAGTCGCGCTCCAAGCTCAAGGGCATCTGCGGCTCGGCCATCCTGCCGGCTTCCGACACTTACTGGGATCACGAGAACGGCGCCTGGGTCGAAACCGATAACCCGGAGCCGGTCGGCAACACCACCGGCGGCTCGTGGCACGGTGTGATCTCGGCGTTCTCGGAGAACCCGGATGCCGCCTACTCGTTCCTCTCGCTGATGGCGATCAAGCCGTCCTCGAACTGGGGCGCGTACAATGGCTGGACCGGCGTCGATCCGGGGTACTACTACCAGTTCCTGGAGCCGCTGGGCGAGGCCAAGGTCGAGGACTACGTGGCTGCAGGCTGGCACGCGGACGATGTCGCCGAGTACACGCAGGCCTATTACGACAACTTCACCGCGCCGACGATCCTGACCTATCTGCGGATCGAGGGGGCGCCCGCGTACTGGGACATCATGGACAAGAACCTGTCCGCGGCCATGAGCGGCCAGAAGACCGCTCAGGAAGCGCTTTCCGATACCGCAGCGTCCTGGGAGGACATCACGGACCGTCTCGGCCGTGACAAGATTCTCCAGCAGTATCAGGAAGCGATCGGCTTCGGCGGCTAGGCCAAGGCCATCGGGTAGGGTTTGCGGGGCGGTGCGCGGCTTGCCGTGCCCGCCCCGGGCCCTGCCGACTGCCGATCACGAAAGTAGCTAGCCGGCCATGATCCGCTGGACCAAGCCGGTCAAGTTCGTCTTCCTGCTGCCGGCCGTCTTCTGGGTGCTGGCGTTCACGGTCTTCCCGCTCGGCTATTCGCTCTATATCAGCTTCCACGACGTCGATCGCAAGGTCGTCGTCACCGGGCGCGAGAAAGTGCCGGTGCTCAACGAGGCCGGCGAGCCCGTGCTCAAGAAGAGCGGCGAGCCGCGCACCAAGACGGTGGTTCACCGCGAGCTTCAGACCAACTTCACCTGGAACGGCTTCGCCAGTTTCATCCGCGCCTTCGGCGACGAGGAAGTGGGCTCTGCGGTGAAGGTCACCGCGATCTTCGTGTTCTCGGCGGTGACCGCCGAGATTGTGCTGGGATTCCTGCTCGCCTTCCTCTTTCACCGATACATCTTCGGGCGACCCGTGTTGCGAACGATCATGATATTGCCGATTTTCGCGACTCCGATCGCGGTCGGTTACCTATTCTTTACAGTGTTTTACGAGATTGGCGGCCCGCTCGAATTCATGGGCATACCATGGTTATCGCAGCCCGATTGGGCCCTCGTATCGGTGATAATCGTCGACATATGGCAATGGACACCGTTCTGTTTCCTTGTGTTCCTCGCAGCGCTGCAGAGCATCCCAGACGACCTGGTGGAATGCGCACGACTGGACAGTGGCTCGGCATGGGACCTCTGGCGCATCGTCGTGATTCCGATGATGCAGCCGGTCATCATCATCGTGCTGCTGCTGCGCCTGGCGGAGGCGGTCAAGCTCTTCGACATCATCGCGACGCTGACCAAGGGCGGGCCCGGCATCGCCACCCAGTCCTACAGTTACCTGGCGTTCACCCGCGGCTTCAAGCTCAACGACTTTGGCTATGCCTCGGCCATGGCCTACCTGCTGCTGATCGTGGTGATGATCGTGGTCACCCTCTTCTTCCGCCGCCTGAGGCAGACCTATGCTTAGCGGGCTGGGCAAGTCGCTGTTCGGGCAGCCCACCGGCGTCCCTCAGGCACGCGGCAAGCGCAAACGGCTCTGGTTCGCCGATGCCGGCTTCTCGATCATCGCGATCTTCGTCGCGCTGATCTTCTTCTTCCCGATCTACTGGGCGGTCTCCAACAGCCTGCGCGCGCCGGCAGACACCTTCACCGTGGCTGGCCTCGGCGTCCCCTTCCTCGACTTCACGCCGACGCTCGAGAACTGGATATCGCAGCTTTCGACACCAGAGGCCCACAACGCCTTCGGCAACAGCCTGATCATCTCCATCTGCTCGGTGCTGATCGCGCTCGCCCTTGGCCTGCCCGCCGCCTATGCGCTCGCGCGCTTCCGCTTCAAGCGCATCAAGAACAAGGACCTCACGATCTGGTTCCTGTCGCAGCGGGTGCTGCCGCCGGTGGCGACGGCGGTGCCCTTCTTCATCGTCTTCTCCTCGCTCGACATGCTGGACACCCATGCTGCCCTGATCCTGGTCAACGCCACCTTCATCCTGCCATTCGTGGTGGTGATCGTGCGCCAGACCTTCCAGGACCTGCCGATCGAGCTGGAGGAGGCGGCGCTGGTGGACGGCGGCTCGCACTTCGTCGCGTTCTTCCGCGTGGCGATCCCGCTCGCGCTGCCGGCGATTGCGGCGTCCGCGCTCATCATGTTCGCGTTCGCGTGGAACGAGTATCTCTTTGCGGTGATCCTCACCATCAAGGAGTCGGCGACCATGCCGGTCCACATCGCGGGCGGTGTGGATTCGCGCGGCGTGCAGTTCTGGTTCGTGGCTGTGCGCTCGCTCATCGCCATGGTCCCGCCGGTGTTGATCGCGCTCTTCGCGCAGCGTTACATCGTGCGCGGGCTCACCCTCGGCGCGGTCAAGGGATAAGCGGGGAAGACAAGCCATGGCATCGGTATCGGTCCGCGAGGTCCACAAGTCCTTCGATGACACGGCCGTGATCCACGGCGTCTCGATCGACATCGAGGACGGCGAGTTCCTGGTCCTGGTCGGCCCGTCGGGCTGCGGCAAGTCCACGCTGCTCCGGATGATCGCCGGCCTTGAGGACGTCAACGACGGCGAGATAGCGATCGGCGACAAGGTGGTGAACCACATGGCGCCGAAGGCCCGCGACGTCGCCATGGTGTTTCAGAACTACGCCCTCTACCCGCACATGACGGTGCGCCAGAACATGGGCTTCAGCCTGCGGCTGCGCAAGGCGGACAAGCAAATGATCCGCGAGCGGGTGGATAGTGCCGCCCAGATACTGGGGCTGACGGACCTGCTCAACCGCCTGCCGCGCCAACTCTCGGGCGGCGAGCGCCAGCGGGTCGCCATGGGCCGCGCCATCGTACGCGACCCGCAGGTGTTCCTCTTCGACGAGCCGCTCTCCAACCTCGACGCCAAGCTCCGGGTGCAGATGCGGACCGAGATCAAGGCGCTGCACCAGCGGCTGAGGACCACATCGATCTACGTCACCCACGATCAGGTAGAAGCCATGACCATGGCCGAGCGCATCGTGGTGATGAACCTGGGCAGGGTGGAACAGGTGGGCCGCCCGCTTGATCTCTACGACCGGCCGGCGAACCTCTTCGTCGCGGGCTTCATCGGCTCGCCGGCGATGAACCTGATCGAGGCCTCGGGCGCTGCCGGGAGCGCCACGCCGGCCGCCGCCGCGGACGACGGCACGGCCCTGCCGCTGCCAGCGGACATTCGCGTGGGCGAGGGGCAGCCGCTCGTCTACGGCGTGCGCCCCGAGGACCTGGCACTCTCCACCAACGGCGCCGGCGTCGAGGCCACAGTCTCGGTGGTCGAGCCGACCGGCTCAAGCACGCTCGTGTTCTGCCAGATGGCCGGCCAGGAGATCTGCGCCGAGTTCCAGGAGCGGCACGACTTCGACCCCGGCGAGACGATCCGCCTGATGCCCCGCCTCGAGACCCTTCACCTGTTCGACCGCGAGTCCGGCCAGCGCCTCAACACCTGACGGTTGCAAGTGCCGGGGGCACTTGCTCTTTATTTCTGTTCCCTCAGGCGCCGGGCGCTCGCTCCGCTCACTTGGCTACCCGCCATTCGGCGGGCGGCGCGGTCGCGCCGTCCGGGCCGCCTTGCGGCCCGGATCACAAAATGCTCCGCCAGCCACTGGGTCTCTTGCGGAGCAGCCTCAGTGGTCGTGGTCATCGCCGCCGCTTCGAAATTCGACGGAGACGCCGGTCGTGATGGCGCCCGAGCGCTCGAAGGTGAAGGTGACGGGGATGGTTTCCTCTGCCATCAGCATGAACTTCAGGTCGATCAGCATGACGTGAAGGCCGCCGGGCGCGAGTTCTACCGTGCCGCCCGCCGGCACCACGATGCTCTCCACCCTCTCCATGCGGTGGATGCCCTCTTCCATCGTGCTCCGGTGTAGCTCGACCTTCGTGGCGAGTGGCGTGCTGACAGCGACGAGGCGGTCGTCGGCTGCACCGCGGTTGCGAATTTCGAGATAGATCACGCCGTTTTGCCCCTGCGCGGCCGGCCGCGACCAGGGGTGGACGATCGTGATGTCGCCGGTCTTCTCCTCGTGCGCCTGCGCCGGCACCGCCGTCCCCAGAATGGCGAGCACTCCGAGCGCGGCCGCGAGCACTTTCAACCGGATCATCGTGTGTTTCCTTTCACTCGTAAGCCTGCTGCTCATCGGGCGCGGACTCGACATCGGGCACGAGGCCCTGTGTCAGCGTCTCGCCCGGTACCTCGATCCGCTCCGCAGGGATCGCAAGGCGCCAGTCGTGATCCACCGGGACGAGCCGGGTGAGCCAGTCCTTGCCCATAGTGGGCGCGCCGATGAGCCGAGCGCCGGCGTGGCGGCGGAGCAGTGCCGCCAGCACCTCCGCACTGCTCGCCGTGCCGGGGCCGATCAGCACGTCGATCTCGAATTCGCCGATAGCGCGAAGCGGCTGGGGCAGCGCCACGTCGGCCGCACCGTTGAGGCCGTAGAGGCGGACTGCGCTCTCCCTCGGCCCCGTGAAGAGGCTCGCCACGCGCCGCATCCGGTCGAAATCGCCGCCAGCATTGCCGCGCAGATCGAGCACCACGCGTGCCGTCTCCGCCGGCCCGACGGCATCGATGGCGTCCACGATCTCGCGGTCGGCGGTACGGCCGAAGCGGTCGAGCGCCACGACGAGCACCCCATCGCCGCGCCGTTCGACGGACGTAACCGAAGGAACGGTGTAGGCGCGCCGGATCGTATCGGTATCCGGGTGGTTCACCCGAACCAGGCGGGCCGCCGGCAGGCTGCCCGCGATGAGCTGCGCGGCGCACCGTGTGCCGTCCGTTGGGCAGCGCTGCTCGATTTCCGTGCCGAGCGCTGCGGGGAGCGCCGCATGGCGCTCGACGGCGTTGAGTAGGCGGTCGCGCGGTACGACCGATGCCGCCTCAGCCCCAGCCGAGGCGCTCAGCGACGCCAGCGCCAGGATGCCGGCGGCGATGCGGAGGGAAGCGGTCGTCGCGGCCCCTAGTGGCAGTAGTTGACTGCGCCTGCCATGTGCGCGCCCCAGGGCTCCTCGCCCACGCCCTCGATCGTCGCGACGACAGCCTTCGCCTCCACGTCGATCACGGCGACCGTGTTCGCATCGCTGAGCGCGACGTAGAGCTTGGTGCCGTCCGGCGTCACGACGCCGGTCTCGGGCGTGCCGGGCAGCGCGATCTCACCAGCCGGCTGCATGGTCTCGAGGTCGATCACCAGCGCCTTGTCGTCGCCCCGGCTGATCACGTAGGCAAACCTGTCGAACCAGCCGGTGTTGACGCCGGTCATGTCGGTCGCGCCGGGGAGGCGCGCCACCTCGTCGAGCGTCTCGGTCGAGACCACGGAGACCGTCTCGTCGCCATTGTTGGGGACGATCATGTAGCGGCCGTCGCTGGTGGTGAACGCGCGCCAGGGTGTATCGCCGAGCGCCAGGTCCTTGAGCGTCTGGCCCGTTTCGAGATCGATCACGGCCATGCGATCGCCCTCGCCGTAGGCCGCGAAGCCGAGGCGCCCGTCGGGCGTGGCGGTGACGTTGATGATCCCCTGATAGGCGGTGTCGTCATCCTCGTGGTGCGCGAGCGCGCGGTCCGGCCCGATCGCGATCTCGCCCGCGACCGTCGCCTTGGGCACATCGATCAGGCTGACGAAGCTCGCCCCGAGGTTGCCGATGTAGAGACGCTGGCCCGAGGGGTCGAAGGTCATGTTGTGGGGCTCGTGCAGCCCGTCCACGCGCGCGACCTCGTGCTCTGACCTGAGCGAGACCAGAGAGACCGTGCCTTCGCCGATATTGCCGACGGCAAGCACCGCGCCCGAGGGGTCGAGCTCCATGTGCTCGGGCTCATGGCCGAGCTGGATGGTGGCCGATGTCTCCAGCGTGGCGAGGTCGATCACCGAGACCGTGTCGTCGGCGGTGTTGGTCACGGCCATCTTGCCGAGCGTCTGGGAGACCGCGACCTGGTGCGGCACCTCGCCCACCGGAATATGCGCGACCACCGCGTCGGTGCGGGTGTCGATCACCGCCACGTCCGCCGAGGCCCGGTTGGGCACGAACACGTAGTGCGAGAGGTCGTCCAGCGCATGGACGCTCGGCGCCGTCACGGCGAGCGCGGCGAGCGCACCGAGGCCCGCTGACAACAACTTGTTCATTCCTTCCCCTCCTTGGGTTCGCGCGGGCCACCGCCCGCCCCGCCGGCGGCGGCATGGACAGACCGGCAGAATAGAAATCGCCGCCCGCAGGGGTCAAGCGTGCGTCCTTGGTCCAACCCGCATTTCTCGCCAGGATCGTGCCCTGCGAGACGTCGCGCTCTCCGGTGCGAGACGGGCGGGCAAGAAACTTATGCGGGATTCGCCGGGATTAAGTGGGATTCACCGGGATAAGCGGGATTAAGTGGGATTCGTTGGGATTGAGCGGGATAGGTGGGATTCCAGTAGGGACTCTCTGGCCCGGAACGCTCCCCGTCTCACCGCCTCCTTCCGCCACAGTCTGTTCGCTCCTCATGACGCAATGATGCCGCACCCGCCCCGCGCCTTGCATCGCACCATGGTCCGGGGCGCTACTCTGCGGCACGCACGCGGGCGATCCTGAGCGCATTCGTGGTTCCGGGGGTGCCGAAGGGGACACCGGCCGTGATGACGATGCGATCGCCCGGCGCGGCATGGCCGGCGGCAAGCGCCTGGGTGCACGCCTTCTCCACCATGTCGGCAAAGCCGGTGGCGTCGTCGGTGTGGACGCAGTGGACGCCCCAGAGCAGCGCGAGGCGGCGCGCGGTGTTCCGATCCGGCGTCATCACCAGGATCGGCACCGGCGGGCGCTCGCGCGCGGCCCTGAGCGCGGTCGAGCCCGAGGAGGTGTAGGTCACGATGGCAGCGGCATCCAGGGTCTCGGCCACCTGGCGCGCGGCCGCAGTGATGGCGTCGGCCGTCGTCGCCTCGGGGTCCTGCTGCTGCCAATCGACGTGGCGCCGGTAGGACGGGTCGCGCTCCACCCGCTCGACGATGCGGTTCATCATCGCCACCGCCTCGCGCGGATAGCGCCCAGCGGCGGATTCGCCGGAGAGCATGAGCGCATCGGCGCCATCGTAGACCGCCGTTGCGACGTCCGAGGCTTCCGCGCGGGTGGGCGACGGCGCGTTAATCATGGAATCCAACATCTGGGTCGCGACCACCACCGGCTTGCCCGCCTCCCGTGCAGCGCGAACGATGCGCTTCTGCACGGCCGGCACCTCCTCCGGCGCGAGCTCCACGCCGAGGTCGCCGCGCGCCACCATGATCGCGTCCGAGAGCGCGATGATCTCCTCCAGGCAGTCGAGCGCTGCGGGCTTCTCCAGCTTGGCGACGATGGCCATGTCCTCCGGCACCAGGCGGCGGGCGGTCTTGATGTCCTCCGGCCCCTGGACGAAGGAGAGCGCCACCCAGTCGACGCCAAGCTCGAGGGCGAAGGCGAGGTCTTCCCGATCCTTGGGCGTGACCGCCTCGATGGGCAGCGTCACGCCAGGCAGGTTGAGGCCCTTGCGGTCGGAGAGGACCCCCGCAGTCACCACCACGGTCTCGGCATGGTCGGGCCCGCACGCGGCGACGCGGAGCCGCACCTTGCCGTCGTCGAGCAGAACCTCGGCGCCGGGCGCGAGCGCCGCGAATATCTCGGGATGTGGCACGGGCACCTGCGTCTCGTCCCCCGGCGCATCGCCCAGGGTGAGGGTGAAGCGCTGGCCCTGGACGAGCGCAATCTGGCCATCCTGGAACGTGCCGATCCTGAGCTTGGGTCCTTGCAGGTCGGCGAGGATGCCGATGGGCCGGCCGACCGCATCCTCGACCGCGCGGACGAGGGCGTGGCGGGACCGGTGCTCGGCGTGGCTGGCGTGGCTGAAGTTGAGACGGAATACGTCCACGCCGGTCTCGAACAGCGCGCGGACCGTCGCCTCGTCGGCGCTCGAAGGCCCGAGGGTCGCGACGATCTTAGCGCTGCGGTGGCGTCGCACGACTCGTGCCCCTGCGGTCTACCCGCCTCTATATCGGCGCGGCGTCGCCGCCGGTCAACGCTGAACCAGAATCGCGCGGAAGTCGTTCACATTGGTGAGCGTCGGCCCGGTCATCACCAGGTCGCCGAGCCCGGCGAAGAAGCCGTAGGCGTCGTTGGTGGCGAGCCGAGCGGCCGCATCCTCCCCCGCCTCGTGGGCGCGGGCGATCGTGTCGGGCGTCACCAGGGCCCCGGCATTGTCCTCGGTGCCGTCGATCCCGTCGGTATCGCAGGCGGTGGCAAAGACGCCGGGTGCGCCGTCGAGGGCCAGTGCGAGCGCGAGCGCGTATTCGGCGTTGGGGCCGCCGCGGCCCTCACCGGTTACGGTCACCGTGGTCTCACCGCCGGAAAGCAGCACCGCGCCGGGCGCCGCATCTCGGGCGAGCCCGGCGTGCTCGCGGGCAAGGACGCGCGCCTCGCCCTCCAGCGCATCGCCCAGGATCACGGGCTCGTAACCGGCCTCGCGCGCCGCCTCGGCAGCGGCGGCGAGCGCCATCGCGGGAGTCGCCACGATCCGGGTCTCGGCGTCTGCCAGCCGGGGGTCGCTTTGTTTCGGCGTCTCTTCTGCGCCCCTTTCGAGATGGCGGATGACCGCGGCGGGCTCCGCGATCCCGTACTTGCTCAGGACGGCGAGCGCGTCGGCGAAGGTCGTGGGATCGGGAACGGTCGGGCCTGAGCCGATCACGGCGGGGTCGTCGCCCGGCACGTCAGAGATCAGGAGGCTCACGATCCGGGCCGGATGGCAGGCCGCGCCCAGGCGCCCGCCCTTGATGGCGGAGAGATGCTTGCGCACACAGTTGATCTCGTCGATGGCGGCGCCGGAGCGCAGCAGCGCGCCGGTCATCGCCTGCTTGTCGGCGAGCTCGATCCCTTCTGCCGGCAGGGTCAGAAGCGCGGAGCCGCCGCCGGAAATCAGGCACAGTGCAAGGTCGTCCGCGCTCAGGCCTTCCGCGAGAGAGAGGATGCGCGCCGCAGCCTCGCGCCCGCCGGCGTCCGGCACCGGGTGCGCCGCCTCCACCACCTCGATCCCTTCCGTCGGTACGCGGTGGCCGTAGCGGGTGACGACGAGGCCCTCCAGCGGGCCCGACCAATGATCCTCCACGGCCCGCGCCATGGTCGCGGCCGCCTTGCCGGCACCCACCACCACAGTGCGGCCGGCAGGCGGCTCAGGCAGGTGCGGGGGCACGCATTGGGCCGGCTGGGCGCTCGCGAGCGCCGCATCCAGCAGGCGGCGCAGGAGGAGTCTCGGATTGTCGCTCATGCCTCACCATGCCAGAGCCGCCGGCGGGCGTCATCCGCCGCCCGGCAAGCGCTGGAACACGCGACGCGCTACCATGCCGGCGCACAACACCCGGCGCCGGCGCGGTTCGGGTGACACGGGAGCCCGCCCATGATCCCTGCCCGCCGCCGTCTGCTCTTCGGCGCCGGCCTCGCGGCCATCTCCGGCCTTTGCTTCAGCTCGGGCGGCTTCTTCGTCCGCTCAGTGTCTGTCGATCCGTGGGAGATCATCTCGGTCCGCTGCTTCTTCGCCGGCCTCGGCGTGCTCCTGATCCTCTTCGTGACAGAGCGCGGCCGGGTCTGGCCGGTGCTTCGCGCCTCGGGCTGGCCGGTGATCGCGGTGGGCGTCGCCACCGCTTGGGGGATCATCGCCTACGTGCTGTCGTTGCAGTACACGCTCGTCGCCAACGTGATCGCGATCATGACGACGTCGACCGTCATGGTCGCCCTGCTGGCGAAGCCGGTGCTGGGCGAGCCGGTGGCGCTCAGAACCTGGCTCGCGCTGCTGGGGAGCCTCTGCGGCGTCGGCGTCATGTTCTGGAGCGACGTGGGCGGCGGCGGCATCATCGGCAACCTGCTGGCACTCTCAATCGCCGCCGCGATCGCGCTCCAGACCCTGATCGCGCGGCGCTTCCGCACCGGACGGATGGAGCCGGCGGTGCTGATGGCGGCGATGATCGCGGGCCTCGCCTCGCTGCCGCTGGCGCTGCCGTTCGAAGCCACGGCGCGGGAAGTGGGGTTCATGGCCGCGCTCGGCCTGGTGCAGCTCGCCTCGGCGCTCACCCTCTACTTCTACGCCGCGCGCTACCTGCCCGCACCGATCCTGATCTTCGTCGTGCTGATCGATGCGGTCTTTGCGCCGATCTGGGTCTGGCTCGGCTTCGGCGAGGTGCCGGGCACGCTGGTCTTCATCGGCGCCGTGGTGATCCTGGCCTCGGTAGCCGGCAATGCCCTCTTCGGGCTGTTCGCTGCACGCCGGGACCCGCCAGCCGCGACCTAACCCGAGCGGCGCCCGTGGGTGATGGTGCCGAAGGTCACGCCCCTGAGCAGCTGGTTCTGCAGCACGAAAGTCACCACCACCACCGGGATCAGGAACAGCGTCTCGATCGCGGCCAGCCTGCCCCAGTCCACGCCGATCCCGCTGCCGAGGCTCCCCCCTATGCCGACCGGTACGGTCCGCGTCTCCGGCCCCGTGAGCAGCAGCGCCATCAGGAACTCGTTCCAGGTGAGGATCAGGCCGAGCGTCGCGGTCGCGGCGATGCCGGCCTTCACCTGCGGCAGGCAGACGCGGAAGAAGACCCGCCACTCCGAGCTGCCTTCGGTCCGCGCGGCGTCCTCCACCTCGCGCGGCAGGTCATCGAAGAAGCTCTTCATCATCCAGATGGCGAACGGCAGGTTGAAGGCGGTGTAGAGCAGGATGATGCCGAGGTAGCTGCCGGCCAGCCCGGTCATGCGGAAGATCACGAAGAGCGGGATGATGAGGACGATGGGCGGCAGCATTCGCGTGGTCAGGATGACGAGCAGGTAAGTGTCGTTGCCGCGTAGCGGCCAGCGCGAGAAGCCGTAGGCCGCGCCGGTGCCGAGGATGAGCGCAAGCCCGACGCTCGCGCCCGAGATCACGATGCTGTTGACGAAGTAGAGCTCGAATCCGGTCTCGACCAGCGCGCCGCCCTCGTAGTGCACGCGGGCGAAGATGTTGGCGAAGTTGTCGAGGGTTGGCGTGAAGGCCAGCGTCGAGGTGAGAATGTCGCGTGGGCTCTTGAACGCGGTCAGCACGATCCAGAGCACCGGCAGGAAGTAGACGAAGCCCACGACCGTGCAGAGCGCGGTGCGCCCCCAGCCGGCCCTATCGATCGCGCGCCGCCGCATCCCGCCTCGGCTGCGCCCTTAGCCCCTTGGCCTCAGGACGGGAGCGCGGTGGGCCAGCGCCGGTGCCAGTCGGTCTCGCGCTGGTACTGGTGGCCCAGGCGGAACAGCAGGGCCTCGGCGAAGGGTCGGCCGATCAGCTGGAACGAGGTCGGCATGCCGTCCGGCGTGAAGCCGCAGGTCACGCTCAGCGCCGGCAATCCCAGAAAATTCACTACGCGCGTATTGCGCGTCAGTCCCACCACCATGTTCAGGTAAGCGGGGCCGTCCCGGTAGGCGGTGTCCGCCAGCGTGGGCGTCGGCATCGGCAGCACCGAAGTGAGCAGGGCATCGCAGGCGCCGAAGACCGCGTCCGAGAAGGTGCGGAGCGCGTGTCCGCGGTACTGCAGGGCGTTGATGTAGTCGGTCGCGGGGATGAAGAAGCCCGCCTGCAGGCGCTTGCCCACCTCGTCGGAGTAGTCCTCATCCTGCGTGCGCTTCCAGGGCAGGTGGTTGGCCGCGCCCTCACACTTCATCACGAGCGGGTGGATCGCCGAGACGGTATCCAGCAGGGCCGGCATGGCAACGGGCACGAGCCTTGCGCCGAGGCTCTCGAAGACCGCATGCGTGGCCTCGATCGCGGCGGCGACGCCAGGGTCTAGGTCTTCGTCGAAATAGCCCTGGGGCACGCCGATGCGCACGCCCCGCACGCTCTGCTCGATGGTCGCCTCGTAGTCCGGCACCGGCTCGGGGCTCGTGGTGGCGTCGTTCTCGTCCGCGCCCGCGATGACATCGAGCACGCGGGCGCAGTCCCGCACCGTCCGTGCCAGCGGCCCCATCACGTCGAGCGACCACGACATCGGCATGCAGCCGAAGCGGCTGACCCGGCCCTGTGTCGGGTTGATGCCGGCAACTCCGTTAGCGGCGGCCGGACAGCGGATGGAGCCGCCGGTATCGGAGCCCAGGGCGGCGTAAACCAGGCGGCCCGCCACCGCCGTGCCCGAGCCCGAGGACGAGCCGCAGGGGATGCGCTCGAAGTCCCAGACATTGCGGCAGCGCGGCAGGTGGGCGTTGAAACCGTGGGGCCCCATGGCGAACTCGACCATGGCGAGCCCGCCCAGGTCGATGGCGCCGGCTGCATCGAGGCGCTCCAGCACGGTCGCCGTCGCCGCCGGCCGGAATTCCCGTCTGATCTGGGAGCCGCAACTCGAGACCTTGCCGGCCCGGTAGTACATGTCCTTGTGCGCGAGCGGCACGCCTGCCAGCGGCCCTGCCGCCTCCCCACGGCCGCGGTTGCGGTCCATCGCCCGCGTCCTTGCGAGCGCGTCCTCGCCATCGAGCCGGATGAAGGCATGCAGTTCCGGGTCCAGCCGGTCGATCCGCGCGAGCGCCGCCTCCACCAGATCGGTGGCGGAGAGCGCGCCGCTCGCGACCGCATCCGCCGCCTCGCACAGGCTGAGGGCTGCGATCTCGTCCGCACTTCCGGCCCCGCCCTCGCCGGCGTCCCGAGCGGCGCCCGTGTCAGCATCCGCCTGCGTGCCATCCGCGGTGGTTCTCAACGCGTGCAGCGCTTGATCGAAGGAGGCCGGCAGCCGGTCGAATTCGTGGTCCGGGCGCGCAGCCTCCACGGCGCCGTGGAGCTGGCCCAGCTCGATGGGGAGCTCCGTCGCCCTCTCGTCGGTAAGCGGGATGCCCTGGCACTCCTGGTTCAGCCGCCGGATCGTCTCGCTGCTGATCGCCATGGCTCCCTCCGTCATGCCCCGCGCACGGCGTCCGCCACTCTGCGCCAGAACGCCTCGTCCCACCAGCGCCGCGCAGCGCCGGAGGTCGACGGCAGCACGTGGATCGCGGTCTCGCCAATGCGCCGCGTCTGCTCGCCATAGTCGAGGGTCTCGGCGCCGAGGAAGACGCGCGCCGCCCGCTTGCCGTTGAAGGCCAGGACCGCGGGCCGGTGTTGCGCGATCTTCGCGGCGAGCGCGGCGGCATCGTCGGCGTCTCGGGAGAGATCGGTATCCGCGCCCGATTCCGTCTTGCAGAGGTCGGTGAGCCCGATGCCGTAATCCAGCACCGTGCGGAACTCGGCGGGCGCGAGCAGGCGGGGCGTCAACCCCACGCGGTGCAGCGTCGGCCAGAAGCGATTGCCGGGGCCGGCGTAGTAGGCGCCGGCGTGGGCCGAGACGGCGCCCGCCGCCGAGCCGCAGAAGACGACGCGCAGACCTGGGCCCAGCACATCAGGCAGAACATCCGCCAGGTCAGTGGCAGCCATGGGTCTGGGCATCCCTCCTCTTGCGCTCGTGAGCGCGCTCTATCATAGACAGCCAACGGGTGACGACAGCGACGGAGCGGCACGGTGCGGAACTTCAAGGTGGATGGCGATCGCCTGTGGGCGAGCCTCATGGAGATGGCGAAGATCGGCGCGACGGAGAAGGGCGGCGTCTGCCGGCTTGCGCTCACCGACATGGACAAGGCGGCGCGCGATCTCTTCGTCCAATGGTGCGAGGACGCCGGCTGCACCGTCAGCGTCGACAAGATGGGCAACATCTTCGCCCGGCGCGCCGGCCGGGACGACTCGCTCCCGCCGGTGATGACCGGCAGCCACATCGACAGCCAGCCGACGGGCGGCAAGTTCGACGGCATCTACGGCGTGCTCGCCGGCCTCGAAGTGATCCGCACCCTCAACGACCTCGGCTACGAGACCGACGCACCCATCGAGGTCTCGGCCTGGACCAACGAGGAAGGCTCGCGATTCGCGCCTGCGATGGTCGCCTCCGGCGTCTTCGGCGGCGTCTTCACGCTGGAGGAGGGCCTCGCGTGCGCGGACGTCGACGGCAAGACCATCGGCGAGGAGCTTGAGCGCATCGGCTACGCCGGCGAGATGGAATG
>JAJDVB010000171.1 GCA_022826345.1 Alphaproteobacteria bacterium | reverse complement strand
GGCGGCGTCCTGGCGGCGATCATGCTGCTGCTGTTCCTGCGCTCCTGGCGGCCGACGCTGATCGTCTCGCTGGCGATCCCGGTCTCGGTGGTGGGCTCCTTCGTCGCCATGGCCATGCTCGGGCGTTCGCTCAACGTCGTGTCGCTCGCCGGCATCGCCTTTGCGGTCGGCATGGTTGTGGATGCGGCCATCGTGGTGCTGGAGAACATCTACCGGCTGCGGGAGCGCGGCATGCCGCCGCGCGAGGCCGCGCTGCGCGGCGCGAGCCAGGTCTGGGGGGCGATCCTGGTCTCGGCGCTGACGACGGTGCTGGTCTTCGTGCCGATCCTCGCAATGGACCTCGAGGTCGGGCAGCTGTTCCGCGACATCGCGGTGGCGATCTCGGTGTCGGTCATGCTCTCGCTTCTGGTCGCCGTTACGGTCATCCCGCCGCTGTCGCATCGCTTGCTGGGCAAGCCTTTTCAATCGGGCGGGCGCATGGAGCTACCCGTAATCGACATCTCAGCGAGGGGCTTCGAACATGCAGTCGTCGCTTATACCAGGGCCGTGGTGCAGAACCGCGCGGCCGCCCTCCTTTCCGTCGCCGTCATCATATCGGGCACCATGGTAGTCGTTTGGTGGTTGACCCCGAAGCTCGATTACCTGCCGGATGGCAGTCGCAATTTTGTGGTTGGCCGCATACTGACGCCGCCCGGCTATAACCTCAAAACGAACAGCAAAATCGCCAACGAGATCGAAGACGCGACGCGCGCGCTCTGGGCGAGCGAGACCGGGCCCGAGCCCGAGCCCGGCGGGCCGCCCAAGATCGCCAATATTTTCTTTGCAGCATTGCCGTCTTACACATTCGTGGGGGCGACGGCCGTCGATTCCGCAAGGGCGCAGGAACTGGCGCCCATACTCCGGCGAGCGACGTTCCGGGAACCGGGAACCTTCGGCTTCTTTACGGTTTCGCCTATCTTCGGGCGCGGCCTCGGCGGCAAGGGGGCGATCGACCTCGATATCTTCGGGCCGGACCTGGAAGCCGTGATGGCGGCAGCAGGCCGGGCTGCCGGCAAGACGGCGAAGGTGCTGCCGCGCAGCGAGGGCAACCAGCTCCGCCCCATTCCCGGCCTCGAACTCGGCGCGCCGGAAGTCCGGATGTTGCCCGACCGGCTCCGGCTTGCGGACAATGGCGTCTCGGCGCGGGAATTCGTCGACACCATCGACGCCTTCAATGACGGGCTCAGGGTCGCGAGGGTCACCATAGACGGCCGGCGCACCAACCTCATCCTCAAGGGGCCGACCGACAATGTCGCCTCCACACAGGGCATCGACTTCCTGCCCGTGGTGACGCGGAACGGTCACATTGTGCCGGCGTCCACGCTCGCCAACATCGAAGTGACTACCGGCCCGACCGAGATCCGGCACAAGGAGCGGGTGCGCACGGTCACCCTGCAGATCCGGCCGCACGCGCAGATGCCGCTGGAGGAGGCGATGGACCTCGTGCGCACCGAGGTCATCGGCCCGCTCCGGGCGGACGGCCTGCCGGCCGGGGTCAAGCTCCGGATCTCCGGGGCGGCCGACCAGCTCACGATCACCTGGAACCACATCGTCATCGACCTGCTGATCGCCGTCGCCATCGTGTTCCTGGTCATGGCGGTGCTGTTCGGGAACTTCGTCTATCCGCTGGTCATCATGATCTCGGTGCCGCTGGCGACGGCCGGCGGCGTGCTCGGCCTTGCGGTGCTGAACCTGTTCGCCTTCCAGCCGCTCGACATGCTCACCCTGCTGGGTTTCATCATCCTGGTCGGCATCGTCGTCAACAACGCCATCCTGCTCGTCCACCAGACGCTGTTCCATATCCGCGAAGGGAACATGACGCCGTCGGACGCGATCCGCGAGGCGACAAAAGACCGGCTGCGCCCGATCTACATGTCCACGCTCACCAGCATTTTCGGCATGGCGCCGCTGGTGCTTTTCCCGGGCGCGGGCTCGGAGCTCTATCGCGGGCTGGGCTCGGTCGTGCTGGGCGGCCTGGCGCTCTCGGCGGTGCTGACGCTCACCATCGTCCCGCCGCTGCTCGGCCTGATCCTCGCCCCGCTGGAGGAACGCCGTCGCAACCGCGTGGCCGCGGCGACCGCAGCGGCGGAGTGACCCTGCCGGACCGGCAGCCGGTCGTGCTAAGACTCGGAACGGACGATTGTCGGAGAAGACCCGCTTATGAAATTCGGCATCTTTTACGAGCACCAGCTGCCGCGCCCCTGGGCTGAGGACAGCGAGCAGCGCCTGCTGAACGAATCGCTCGCGCAGATCGAGCTGGCCGACCGGCTCGGCTACGACTACGCATGGGAAGTCGAACACCACTTCCTCGAGGAGTATTCGCACTCCTCCGCGCCGGAAGTGTTCCTCGGCGCGGCCAGCCAGCGCACGCGCAATATCCGCCTCGGCCACGGCGTCATCCAGCTCACCACCAACCATCCCGTCCGCGTGGCGGAGAAGGTCTCGACCCTCGACCTGCTCTCCGGCGGGCGGGTGGAGCTCGGCCTCGGCGAGGCGCAGGGGCCGGTGGAGCTGCATCCCTTCGGCGTGCAGGTGCGCTCCAAGCGCGACCGCTGGATCGAGGGCGTGAAGGCGACGATCCCGCTCTTCACCGAGACCGCCTTCGAGTTCAGCGGCGAGTTCTACAGCTACCCGAAGCGCAATGTCGTGCCGAAGCCGCTGCAGAAGCCGCACCCGCCGCTCTGGGTCGCCTGCTCCAATATCGAGACCATCGAGGACGCCGGCCGC
>JAJDVB010000149.1 GCA_022826345.1 Alphaproteobacteria bacterium | reverse complement strand
CTGGTGCCGCCTCGCCTGAACGGCCCGGCGTCACCGAGCCCCGCACTCGTGACGATCATGGTGATCGGTCAACTGCGCCTGCCATGATCGCATGCCCGATCCGGTCGCGATGCACATCGTTGCGTGCCCGACCCGATCGCCCCTAAGCCCTGCGGACTCCGGTCTTATTCCTGCCGCAATTCAAAAGGGCTGGCCCTGACCGCTTCTATATCGAACTTGTGTCCCCCTCGACGCTTGCGCGCTTTAACTCTCACACCTGACGCAGCTCGCTGCCAGCCTACGACATCACTACGCTCAGGCACGTGGAGGATACGGTCTGCTACGATACTTCGTAGAAGAGCGTAGCTCAGAGGAGCCGGAATAACTGCGTCGCATTTTGCGTCGCTCCGAGCTACATAAGAATTGTTCCCAATGACGTAATGGTTTACGCGTCACGTTCGATAGAGCTTCGGGAATGGCGCTCCGATAGACATGACCCTGTTCCCATACCCGCATCCCGTTCTGCACCCGCATTCGGGGCAGGGCCAACTTCTGCACATTGCGTTCGGTAGCGCGTAATCGAGTCAAAATCGACGACAATGTTTCCGTCAGAGGCCCTCCAATCGTCCAATAAACAACCCCGCTTCAGCTTCAAGGTTCCGCCAAACTCCGGTCCCGGCGTCGCGCTGAGCACGAATCGCCGTCGCGAATGCGCGCCGCTTCACGGAAAATGGTGCGCGCGTCGGCTCTACAGAGGGGACCGGAACCATGTCCGGGACGATCAGCAAGCACATCCGCATCGACGAAGAGCTCTGGAAGCGCCTCGAAACGGCCGCCGGGGAAGAGGACATTACCGCCAACCGCCTTCTCGCCGAGCTCGCGGAGCGGTGGCTGGAGACCAGGGAGTGGCCGCAATCCGAGGTACAGGTCCGCGTCGCGCGCGCCTCGCTCTTCGCCGCACAGGCCATTGCGCTCGACATGATCGCTGCAGGCCGCAAGACCGAGGTCGACCAAATCCTCGAGCACGTGGCTACCATCGTTCCCGACGTGGCTCCCGAACCATTGGCGGAGGAAGAGGCGGTCTCGCAGGAGCATGATCCAAGCCGGCAAGACTCGTGAACCTCGCGCGCCGTCAGCCGCCGACGGCGGGCGCGGTGCTGCCTGGGCTGGCCTGCGGACACGAGAATTCCATCGTCGGCCCGCTCGACTTTCCCAAAGTCTCGCTTCACATGGTAGAAGGCCCGAGTTTCGGTGCCATTGGGTGGGGCTCAAAAACGTGGACGGCATCAAGAATTTCGCGCCTCTTGTCCCGGCTGCGGCGCCTGCCGTTGGCGGCCTTCTTGAGCGACTTCGACCGCTGCATGGCTCATGACTGCTGAAGACCGCTCGGCCAGCGGTGCGTCGAACGCCTCGACGCCGGCAGCAGCGGCACCGGGAAACAGGTTTCTGCCGGGCGTTCCGGGCGCCGACATCGAGCGAATCATCCACGCTGCGCCGGGCAACGAGATCGCCGGCGGCAAGTTCGACAGCCCGGAGTCCTCCGCTGCGCTCGCCGCCAACGCCTTCGGCTTTTTTCTCCACCGGCCGCAAATGCTCCCGGCTTTGCCCGGCTGCAAGAACTTGTCGTGGCCTGCCCGTTCTCTGTCGCTCGAAAAGACCGTGCGTTTTCCGTGGCGCGGCGGCCGCCGTCCGGTGCTGGACTGTCTCGTGGTCACGCCTTCCGCTCTCATCGGCATCGAGTCCAAGCGCTTCGAGCCCTATCGCGGCGGCAAGCCCGCAGAATTCAGCGAGGCCTACTGGCGTCCGGTCTGGGGAGACCGCATGAAGGGATTCGAGCGAGTGCGGGATCGCCTTCGCGAGAGCCCATGCCTGTTCGACTTTCTCGATGCGGCGCAACTGGTCAAGCATGCCCTCGGTCTGCGTTCCGAAGTTCATGGACCGGGCGGGCATCGCGGCCTTCGCCCCGTCCTGTACTACGTCTACGCGGAACCTGCCTGCTGGCCCAGGACCGGGCAGCGCATCGAAACCGCCGCCGTTGCCGCGCACCGGGAGGAGATTGCCCGCTTCGCAGGGCTCGTAAAGGGCGGCGAAGTGGCCTTCGTGCCTTGCACCTACCGGCGTCTGCTGGAGGCGTGGAAGCACGACCGCGATGAGGAAGTCGCAGCCCATGCGGAAGCAGTAGAGGTGCGCTATTCGCCCTGACCGCTCTCAGGCGGTCGAATTCATGGGCTCGCTGCGGTCCACCACCTTCTCGGCCGTGCCCACGATCAGCGGATCCGGCCCTGTTACCACCGCGGGATCACGGTCCGAATAGGGCAGGTTGGTGAGAAAGTGCTGCATGCACGCGAGCCGCGCGCGCTTCTTGTCGTCGGACTTGATCACCGTCCACGGCGCGTCGGCGGTGTCGGTGTAGAAGAACATCGCCTCCTTGGCCTGCGTGTAGGCGTCCCACTTGTCCAGAGAGGCAAGGTCGATGGGCGAGATCTTCCACTGCTTCAGCGGATCGGTCTTGCGGCTCTCGAACCTGAGCGCCTGCTGCTCCTGGGAAACCGAGAACCAGTACTTGAACAGACGGATGCCGCTGCGCGCCAGCATCCGCTCGAGCTCGGGACACTGGCGCATGAACTCCAGGTATTCCGAGCCGGTGCAGAAGCCCATCACGCGCTCTACACCGGCGCGGTTGTACCAGGAGCGGTCGAACAGGACGACCTCGCCCGCTGCCGGCAGGTGTCGGACATAGCGCTGGAAATACCATTCGCCGCGTTCGCGGTCGCTGGGCTTTTCCAGAGCCACCACGCGGGCGCCGCGCGGGTTCAGGTGTTCCATGAAGCGCTTGATCGCGCCGCCCTTGCCGGCCGCGTCGCGTCCCTCGAACAGGACGACCACCTTCTCGCCGGATTCCCTCACCCAGTGCTGAGCCTTGAGCAGCTCGATCTGGAGCCCGGCCTTGAGGCGCTCGTACTCGGCCCGCTTCATGCGGTTCGCGTAGGGGTAGATCCCTTCCCGAAACACCCGCACAGGGTCTGCCGCGGCCGCTCCCTCCGGCCCCGCTCCGTTTCCCCTTGTCGTTCCGTCCTGCATGTCGGGCCTCACTTCGGTATAGATATGCGACGGCTCACCGATGTCCGTCTGGGACTGGCGACGATCTCCCTCGTCGCTGACGCAATTGTCATCGTCGGCCTCTTCCCTGCTGCCGTCCCGGCGCACGGCGATGGAGCAACGGCAGGCGCTGTCCCGGGGCCGACGAGACAGCCGCTTCACCGACTACCATTTTCGGCTTCTGGGGTTTATGTCCGCAGGACGATTGCGGCGGCGGCATCGAATCAACCATACGGCCATCGCGAGCACGTAGCACGCGGCGAGCAATGCGCCACCGGCGATCAATTCGGACGAGGCAGGGTCGAGCGGCACAGTGCCGCACCTATATCAGAGCGATTGCTTTCGAACCATCAACCTGACCAGGCTGACAACGGGGGGTGCCCTCGACGAACGCGCGGTACTTGACGACAACCTCGTGCTCTCAGCCGGCGGACGCAGTGCGTTTCGCCAAAGGACCGCGATGAGTTCACCCATCCTGCCCGAGACATCGGTCGGCCCGCGATGGTGGAGAACATCGCGGACGGCATCCGCGCGGCGATGGCCGACGCGGGGACCGGCGATCCGGCGGACGTCTACTACGTCCAGACCAAGACGCCGCTGCTCACCATCGACATGGTGCGGGACGCGCACGCGCGCTGAGACCTTGGCCGAGGTGGTCCGTGAATTGATGGGGGTTGGCGCACCAATGGCACCATCGGGCTCGGCATCGCGGTCGTGCTTGGCGAAGTCGCCATGCCCTGGGCCGACGAAATCTGCCACAGCGTCGACCTCTGCTCATCGATCGCCTCGTGCTCGTCGGGCGTGGAACTCGACCGCGGGAAGATCGCCCTCTTCGGCAATGCGCCGGGGGTCGGCGGGCGCTTCCGCATCGTCCCAGATCAAGGGCGGACGCAACATCCATCCAGTATGACTCGGGTCATCGTCTCGGCTGCGGTGTCGAAGTCATTTCTCGTGAGCCGTCGCTGCCTGAGCACGTCGGCGGCCAACATCCCGAAGTCCGCATAGAACTGGGTCGCGGACCACAGCACGATGAAGAAGTGGCGCGGGTCCACCGGCGCCATCTTCCCGAGGCGGATCCACTCCTCCACCACATGGGCGCGCTGGTCAGTGACCTCGCGAATGTGCTGGCGCTGGCGCCGCTCCAGGAACTGCGCGCCGCGCAGGATCTCGTTGGCGAAGAAGCGGGATTCCGTAGCGTGGCGGCGTGAATACTCGAGCTTCGAGCGAATGTAGGCAGCGATGGCCTCGCGCGGTTCGCGCTCGGACACAATGTGCTCGAAGGCTCGGTCCCATTCCTCGATTAGGCGCTCGATAACCGCCGCGTAGATGATCTCCTTGGTCGGAAAGTAGTAGTAGACGTTGGTCTTCGGCAGGCCGCTGACCCGGGCGATCTCCTTCATGTGCGTGCCGTGAAAGCTCTTGTCGGCAAAGAGGCCGACGGCGGCACGCAGGATCTTTTCCTCGTTCCGGGCCCGGATACGCGGTGTCCCCCCCGCATCTGCTCGCTTCGTTTTCGTCATGCCTGTGCCCCACCTCACACTACAACTTTCTGCGCTATCGCGGCCGGCCTCAGTCTAACCCCGCTCGGCTGTTGCCGGGCCAGAAATTACTTGACGTGCGTGTCATGTTGCCAGATCGTGAAACATGACATTTGTGTCAGGTCCTGATGCATTGGAGCGGTCGGACGCCATGGCGATGCAACTCAGAGCGGCGCTCCGGGAGTCGCTCAACGGCTGGCAGGAAGACATCGCCTCTCCCTGGCGTGACGTCGTCGGCGATGTCGCGCTGGATTTCGACGATATGGACCCCGCGCTCGAACTCGAACCCTGGGAGCCGATCTTTCCCGTCCGGCGGGGCCGGACCTTTCCCGGCGCGCCGGCTGGCGCGCACATGCTCCGCGCCTTCGACGGCATTGCGCCCGAGGACGTGCGCTGCGTGATCCTGGGCCAGGACCCCTATCCCTGCCCCTCCTTCTCGACCGGTCGGGCCTTCGAGGCCGGCAACGTTGCCCACTGGCGGGAGCTCGACAAGATGTTCTCCCCAAGCGTGCGCGCGGTCGTCCAACTCATCGTCGCTGCGCGCACCGGCGAGGCGCACTACGCCGGAAGCTTCGCGCAGTGGCCGGCGACGCTGGCTGCCATCGAAGCCGGCGTGGTCGACTTGGAAGCGCCCTCTGTCCTCGCCGACCGCTGGGTGAAGTCCGGCGTATTGCTCCTCAACTCCTCGCTCACGCTGACGCGCTTCCGGCGGGAGGGTGATCCCCACCAGGTGCGCGGGCACCTGCCGCTCTGGCGGCCGTTCATGGTGCGGGTGCTCGATCATCTCGCGCGGAGAAGAACGCCGGTCGTTTTCCTGGGCTTCGGCGATGCGGTGGCTGAGACCCTCGCGGCAGCGAGCCTCAGTGAGGCAGGTATGGGCGTCGACCCGCACGTCATCCTCCGGGCTCACCCGGCGGCAGCCGACGCGGTGCTCACGCAAGAGAACCCGTTCACGCTCTGCAACCGGCGCCTCCAGGCGATAGGCGCAGACTCGGTGGACTGGTAGGCGATGCCATACGCGCCCTCCTTCGACTACATCGTCGTTGGCGCAGGCTCGGCGGGATGCGTACTCGCTAACAGGCTCTCAGCCGGTCCCGACCGTTCGGTCCTGCTGATCGAGGCTGGCGGCAGGGATCGCAATCCCCTGTTCCGCCTGCCGATGCTGATGGGCAGGCTGTTCCACTCCGGCATCTACAACTGGCGCTATCACACCGAGCCGGTGCCCAGCCTGGGCGGCCGCTCGCTTTACTGGCCGCGCGGCAAGGTGCTCGGCGGCTCGTCCACCATCAACGGCATGATCTATGTGCGCGGCAATCGCCACGACTACGACCGCTGGGCCCAGATGGACCTCGCCGGCTGGTCCTACGGCGATGTGCTCCCGGCCTTCCGCCGCTCCGAAGGGCACGCGGAGCGGGACGGGGCCTATCACGGGGGTAAGGGTGAGCTGACCGTCTGCCGTGCCCGTGGCGCCAATCCGCTCTTCGACGTGTTCGTCGAGGCGGGCCGCCAGGCCGGCCATCCTGTCAACGACGACTTCAACGGGGCTGAGCAACTGGGTTTCGGCCGGTACGACTTCACCATCAGGCGGGGCAAGCGCTGTTCCACATCGGCAGCCTTCCTCAACCCGATTCGAAATCGGCGCAACCTGACGATCACCACCGGAAACCTCGTGCGACGCGTGGTCGTGGAGGCAGGACGCGCGACCGGGGTCGAGGTCGCTGACGGCGCCGACGTCCGCACCATCCGCGCGGCGAGCGAGGTCATCCTCTGCGCCGGCACGGTCAACTCGCCCCAGCTCCTCATGCTCTCGGGCATCGGGCCCGGCAACGATCTGAAGCGGCACGGCATCGACGTGATCCACGACCTGCCGGGCGTCGGCCGCAACCTGCAGGATCACGTGGACTGCGTTATCGCCTACGCCTGCACGGAGCCGATCACCCTCTACCGCGAGTTGCGGGCCGATCGGATGATCCGGTCGGTCGCTGCCGGCATGCTGCTCGGCCGCGGCATCGCCACGACCTTTCCGTACGAGGCGGGCGCTTTCCTCAAGAGCCGGGCGGAGAAGGTGGCGCCAGACATCCAGGTGCACTTCATGCCGGCGCTGGAGAACGCGGCGAACCTGCACTTTCCGGTGCCCTTCAGGAAGCCACCGCTTGAGGAGACCCATGGCTTTTCCATGCGCGTGGGCCCGATCGATCCCGAAAGCCGGGGGTGGATCGGTCTGCGCTCCGCGGATCCCGCCGATGCGCCGCTGATCCAGCCCAACTATCTGCAAAGCGAGGCCGACTGCCGCACGACCATCGCGGGTATCCGCATGGTGCGCGACGTGGTGGCGCAGCCTGCCTTCGACACCTATCGCGGCGTCGAGCTTGCTCCTGGCGCGGCTGCGCAGAGCGACGAGGAGCTGACCCGCTGGCTCCGCGCCAACGCCATGACCACGTTCCATCCCGTCGGCACCTGCCGCATGGG
>JAJDVB010000058.1 GCA_022826345.1 Alphaproteobacteria bacterium | reverse complement strand
TCCCGCAGATGGGTCCCGCCTCCCGGAACGTCGCATCGCCCGAATTGGGCATCATGGTCACGGGGCTGGCAAGAGCCGGCCAACCGAACCGGATAAGAGTATGGACGCGTCGTTGAGCGCGCCGAGGAACCGCGACGTTCTGCCTGGAGCATCCCCGAATGGCACCGAGCCGATCCGACAAAAGGGGAGAACAACAATGTGACGGCACGAGAATATAGCGCGACAATCTGGATGAGAATGCGCGACAATCAGGATGAGAACCTTGGCGTCGCGGCAGGACGGAGTGTTTCGGCACATTGGGGCGATTGCAAGGGTTTTTTGTCAGTGCCGGCAGCAGATGAAGTTCGCTGAACTTTTCGGGATGAGACGGACGGCCAACCGGGCCTGGAGGATGCGACGACGGCACGTGCCGCGATCCTGTTTTTTGCCCTCGCCGGGCAGGCAGTCCCTTCCATGAACTGCGCAGGCTTGTTCAGGAAGGGACCGCTCAAGGGTGACCGTTGCAGGGCCGCGTCAACCCTTCCCTCCGGCGCGATCCTCGCCATGCTCGCCATGCTCGGGCAAGCCCTGCGCGTGGCTCCGCGTGGCTGCGGTCGCGGGGTTGACCCG
This sequence comes from Alphaproteobacteria bacterium, assembly GCA_022826345.1. The sequence goes on along the minus strand of JAJDVB010000058.1, from coordinate 2,833 downwards.
GCCCTTCCACTCGCCTCCTGGCCGCCTGCGGCCCGGTTTCAAGCCGCAGGAGTCCTGGCGTGGCGTCCGCTCAGCCGGTGGGCGTGTTCTTTTCCGTGGCCTTCTTCGCGGGCCGGCCCCGCTTGCGCGGCTTCGCGTTGAGGGCTTCGCGCCGACGATAGCTCTCGACGTTCATTTCCAGGATCGTGGCCCGGTGCACGAGGCGGTCGACGGCGGCGACGGCGGTGGTCTCGTCCGGGAAGATCCGGTCCCATTCGGAGAACGGCTGGTTGGCGGTGATCAGGAGCGACCGGCGCTCGTACCTGGCCGAGATGAGCTCGAACAGCACGCTTGTCTCGGCCTGGTCCTTGCGGACGTAGGCGAGGTCGTCGAGGATCACGAGGTGATAGCGGTCCAGCCGCGCCAGCAGGCTTTCCAGCGACAGCTCGCGGCGCGCCACCTGCAGGCGCTGCACCAGGTCCGTGGTCCTGGTGAAGAGCACCCGGTAGCCGTTCTCCACCAGGGCCAGCCCGATCGCCGAGGCAATGTGCGATTTCCCGGTCCCCGGGGGGCCGAAGATCAGGCAGCAAGCGCCCTGGTCGAGCCATGCGTCGCCGGCGGCGAGCGCCATGACCTGGGCCTTCGAGATCGTCGGCACCGCGTTGAAGTCGAAGTTGGCCAGGCTCTTGCCGGGCAGCAGCCGGGCCTCGCCCAGGTGGCGCTGGATCCGTCGCCTGCCGCGCTCCGCCAGCTCGTGCTCGGCGAGGACGGAGAGGAACCGGGCCGCGGGCCAGCCTTCGGCGTCGGAACGCTCGGCGAAGCGTTCCCAGAACTCACGCATCGTCGGCAGGCGCAGCTCCGAGAGCATCAGGGCCAGCTTCACCCCGTCGACGGTCTTGGCGGAATCATCGGGCATTCGTGTCATGACGCGCCTCCCATGCGAAGCAGGTCGCCATAGCCGGCAAGCGGCGCGCGGATGACGTGAACCTCGGGCATCGCGCCGGGCTCCGGCGCGAACCGGGCCTTGAGCGCATCGAGGTCCGGCAGCTTCCCGGCGGCGAGACGGCCGTCGATCTCGGCCGCCAGCGCCGCCTCGCAGTTCTCCTCATGCGCGAGCGCGAGGAGCTTCACGGCCAGTCGGCAGCCTGCGCGTTCGCCGAGCCGGGCGACCGCCGTCTCGAAGCAGCGGCGGTAGGCGTCGCGCGGGAACAGCTCGTCGCGGTAGACCAGGTTCATGAGCGCCATCGGCTTCGTCTTCAGGGAGTGGATGACGTGGCGGTAATTGACCACGTGCACGGGCTTCGTCGACGCGCCCTTGTGCTTGCGCGGCAGGGTCAGGTGATGAACGGTGCCGACATACAGCTCCAGGCGATCGTCGTAGAGCCGGACCCCGAGCCGGTGGCCGATCAGCCGCGAGGGCACGGTGTAGAACACCCGCCTCAGGATGAACCCGCTGGACGAGGTGACGTCGACGCTGGTCTCCTCGTAGTCCGTGGTGCGCATCGGCGGCAGGTCCTTGAGCGTTTCACGCTCTGCCTTGATGCGGCCGGACCGGCGCGCGTTGCCGCGCCCGACGATCTCGGCGACGAAGGCGCGATACGCGTCGATGTCGGCGAAGTCCTTCGACCCCCGTAGCGCCAGCGCGTCCGCGATCTCGCGCTTGAGATGGCCGTGCGCGCTCTCGATCGCGCCGTTCTCGTGCGCCACGCCGCGGTTGTTGCGGGACGGAACCATCCCGTAGTGCCGGCAGAGCAGGCGGTAGCGCTCGGTCATGTCCTCGGCGTCGCCCTTGCAGCGGTTCCGGAACCCCGCCGACAGGCTGTCGGTGCGATGCTCGCCCGGCGCGCCGCCCAGGGACCAGAGCGCGGCCTGCAGCCCCGTGGCCAGGGCCGTGAAGCTCTCGCCGCCGAGAACCACCTCCGCATGGCGGAACCCCGACCACGGGAGCCGGAAGTGATAGAGACGGTGATCCAGGGGCTGGCCGGCCACGGTGACGCCGAGCGCGTTCATGGACGTGAAGTCCGACAGGCCGAGCCGGCCGGGCGCGTGCGTCTGTCGGAAGATCACCTCCCGGTCCGGGCCGTGGCGGGCCCGCCAGTCGCGGATCCGCCGCTCGAGGGTGCGCCGGATGCCCGGATCCAGCTCGGGATGGCGCCGCATCAGTTCCTCGAACACGCCGACCGCGCGAATGTCCGAATCGCCTTCCAGCATCGGCACGACCTCCTCGTCGAATATCCCGGCGAGCGGATCGGGACGCCGCCGGCCCCGAGGGGCCTTCTTCTGCGAGGGGGCGCGCGGGTCCTGCTGGATCCGGTACCCGGTGGCGCTGCTGAAGCCGGCCTTCGCGGCCGCGGCTTCCGTCGATTGGGTTTTCCTGTGGTTCATGAAAGTCCTCATCTGGTGGTCAGTGACATGATGACCCGGCACCTCGCCCTCCTGCTCTCAAGACGGATTGCGAGTTGATGACCCGGGCCGCCGCGACCACCAAGAGGTGTCCAACGCCCTGTGAAACGGAGGCAGGAGAAATCCTTTTGGCTGCCGCCAACTCCGGTCGGGCTACGCCCTCCCGCCGTTGGCGGCAGCCGCATTCGCCCCCAGGACGGGACTCTCATCCTGATTGACGCTGATTCTCATCTTGATTGTCGCGCTGTCCATGGCATGCCAGAAGAGAAACTTCCTTGCGCGTGTGCCGGCAAAGCGCGAGAGCTCGCAAGTGTCGGGATGCAGAAACGCAGGAACAGCTGAGCATATCCTGCCAAATGATGGCGCACTGATCACGCTACCGGATGGACATTGGTCCGCGAATTTCGCCTTCAACGCGATCCATGAAGTCCGCGACCAAGGAAAGGCCGCG
>JAJDVB010000064.1 GCA_022826345.1 Alphaproteobacteria bacterium | reverse complement strand
GCAGCGCACGTCGACATGCTCTTCCAGATAGCGCGCGGCAAGCTCGGCCACCGTCACCGAGCCCCGCTCCACCGGCTCCTCGCCGCTCTTGATGCGGTTGATCGCAAGAGCTGCTTCCTTGCGCGCCTTGTCGGCGGTGATCACCCCGTGCCGTCCCAGCGTCACCCGGCGCGACTTCCCCCGGTGCCGGGTCTGGACCACGTAGACCTTCGACCCCGACGGATAGACCCTCACCCCGAAGCCGGGAATCCGGTCGTCCCAGAAGACCGCGTCGCGGTCCTCGACCGAGAGCGCATCGACGGTGCGCTTGGAGATGGTGCGGTATTTGAGCTTGGCCATGCGATGCCCCCTTTTCGAGAATCATTTTCGTCGCCCCGGGTCGCTTGCCGTTTTACAGCGCGCCGTAAGCGTAAGCGCGTCGCAAGCGACCGGAGGAAACCTCATGGCCCTTGTATCATCGCCCAGGCCGGTATTCAAGGGGGTGTCGGTGTCCGGTAAGCCATTGTTACATAGCCGAAAATACCAGAAATTATCCCTCCAGGCGTCTCGGGGCATCTCAAGGCCCCTCCTGTCCCAATCTCCGAAAATCGCTCCCTATTTAAGTGCCGCCGATATCGATACAGACCCAGAAGTCGCCGGGCGGGGGTGCAGCGGCCATCTAGATTGCAGCCCCGGACGTGCGCGCGCGCATGGCAGATTTTTTCTCGTCATGCCCGGACTTGTTCCGGGCATCTCTTCGCCCAGGGCGCAACCGGTGTGCGTTCGTGGATGGCCGGGACAAGCCCGGCCATGACGAGATGGGGGCGCGGGTGTTGTTCATGTCAAGGTCCGGGACATTTCACTCGCCGCCGGCTCCGCCGTTGCGTGCCCGCCGGAGCCGTGCGGTCGCCTCGGCGTCCACCTCGTGCGCAATGCCATCGGTGGCACGGCGCAGCGCGACCGCATAGACATCCCCGGCCTTCTCGGGGCTGAGCCAGCCGTTGTCCACGGCGCGCGCGACCGCTGCCGGCTCGCGCTGCTCAGGCTCGCCGTAGCCGCCGCCGGCTGTGGTGACGAAGCGGAACATCTCGCCGGGCGCGCAGCGCTCCTCGTGGAAGGAGGGGAGGGTGACGAGGGTGCCGTCGGCGGTGCGTTTTTGATTGATCGAAGGTTCACCGTTGCTGCCGCCGCGCACGCCCTTGGAGGGGTAAGTGTCGCCGTCGCTGCAATAGACCGCCGTCATCTCGCCCGCGACGGGGCCGTAGACGGCGAGCGTGCCGGGCGCACCGTCCCACTCGCCGTGGCCGAGGGTGTCGATGGCGAGCTCCCGGCACTCGAAGTGGATGGGGAACATGCTCTCGTCCACCTCGGTGGGGGAGAGGATCTGCATGCCGCCGTCCACCGGCCCGCCGTAGGTGACCCAGCCGTCGTGGCCCGGCAGCCCCGGCCCGCCGCCGAAGCCGATGAACATCTGGTTGACGTAGGTCTGGCCGTCGCGGCGCGGGTCCTCGCCCGAAATCACGGCGAGGCCTAAGGCCTGCTGATAGCCGCCCTCGGCCATGCCGTGCGTCGGCCCGATCTGGGCGAAGCAGCAGGAGACCGCGTTCACCAGCCGGTCGGTGACGTTGGTGGTGGCGACCGAGGTGCCGACCGGATAGCGCGGCCGGCCGACGATGCAGCCATCGCGGAGCAGCACCCGGATGCGCCGCGCGCTGCCCTCATTGTGCGGGATGGTGTGGTCGATGTTGTAGAAGACGCCGGCGCGGCAGGCCGCGATGGAGCAGGTCTCGCTCAGGTTGAGCCCGCCGGGGATGCAGTCGATATTGTCGCGCACGTCCACGGTGATCGTCGCCGCGTCGGGATCGACCGTCACCCGTGCCTTGACCGGGATCCCCTCGTCGGCGACGCCCGGCAGCGGATCGTGCCGGTTCTCGTAGGACCAGGTGCCCGCCGGCAGCGTTCGGATGGCGGCGGCGGCGCGGCGCTCGCCATAGGCCATCCAGGCCTCGACGAACTCCGCAATGGTCTCCGGCCCGTACTTCTCCACCAGCTCCTTGATCCGGCGCTCGGCCGTGCGGCAGGCGCCCACCTGGGCGAGATAGTCGCCGTACCAGAGGTCGGGCACCCGCACCTTGATCTTGGCCATGCGGATGATGTCGCGGATTTCCTTGTAGCCCCGCTCCACCCGCACGCCGGGGAAGTGCAGCCCTTCCTCGAAGATGGTCTTGGCGTAGGGCAGATAGGTGGACGGGATCGGCGCGCCGACATCGGCGTGGTGCGCGCGCGAGACGGTCCAGAAGAGCGGCTTGCCGTTGAAGAACACCGGCACGCAGAGCGTGAGGTCCGCGTGGTGCGTGACGCCCGTGTACGGGCAGTTGTTGAGGAAGGCGTCGCCCTCCTCGATGTCGTCGAAGAGCTCGGTGAGCGGCCGGGTCGTGAGATCGATCGCCGCCGCGTGCACCGGGATGCACTCCTCGATGCAGACCAGCCGGTGGTCGTAGGTGAGGATCGCGCAGGACATGTCGCGCGCGATCTTGATCACGCCCGACTTGCTCGCGCGCAGCACGCCGTTGCTCATCTCTCGCAGGATGGCGCCGAAGCGGCTGGAGAGCACCGAGAGCAGCATCGGGTCGAAGTCCGGCGCCGCGGCCGACATGGCGCCGCCGCCGACGGCGATCGTTTCGGATGTGGGGTCGGGCAGGTCTTCCATGGCGGCTATTCCCGGAGGGCCGGCGCGGGCTGCGCCGGGCGGCAGCGAGCTTGCCAAATTCCCGCCGCGGCGTCCATCCGGCCGACTCGGCCGAAGGCGGACCAGAACCGGGATTTTGCGGGACAAAGCGGGATATTGCTGGACGCGATTATGAAGTGGACACGTCAGAGTGGGGCGGTACGCTCCGAGCATGTTGAAGCTCGTCGGCCTTGGACTCTGGTGGCTGTCCCTCGCGGTAGCCACGATGGTTGTACAGGGCGTGTTCGAACAATTGCCTCTGTGGGGGATGGTTCTGACCGCTGCGGCGCTGGCCACTGCCGGATTGCCCTTGGCATTCGGGCGCCAGATTAAAGACTGGTGGGCACGCCACAATGAGGCACACAATGTTACTCCAGATTTAGCAAACGATTTCAGCAATTTCGATGTCCCGATTCGAGATGCTATTGAGCATATCGTGAAGACGAGTGCACACACCTTTAATAACTCTGGCGATGCAGAGCAACAAGCTTTCGAAGCGCTTCATAAAGAGATGTGTGCCGACAAAATTCCCGTCATCGGGATGTTAGGTGATTTCAATGTTCCAGAACGCATCAGCGCCCGAAAATGCAGAGAACTTAGGCCGCGACCGGTTGTAGTCCCGCGCAATCCCACGTCGCCCAACGGAATTCTCTTCGCGCTCATTGACGAAACGCAAATCGACTTAACGCCCTTAGTAGAACGCAGCGATCCACTTGGGTTCACTGGACTGCGAGTTCGCAGCGCGGACTTGTACGGCAAATGGCCGAAGGATCAAGAGTGACGACTAGCGTCCGGTTTCCAAAGTTAATTTGCACATGGTAGGGCCGGTGAGCGATCCCTCCACCCCAGCCGCTCTCACACTTCGTCATGGCCGGATTTATTCCGGCCATCCACGTTCTTTGCCCTTGCTTCTCGAAAAAACTCATGGATGGCCGGGACAAGCCCGGCCATGACGAGTTGGGGGCGGCGCGCAACGATAGAAACTTCAGAAACACGACACTAGATGCGGTGCTCCGTCCGGACCGAACCGTGGTAGACGATGCGGCGGTGGTTGCGTTCCGTGCGCTTGTGGTACGCGACCGCGATCGGATCGAAGTCGCAGGCCGGCGTCGGCTCGTGCTCGAAGTAGCCGAACCTGTCCTCGCCTCTGACCAGGGTCGCGCTGTCCCAGTCGGCGAGGGTCTGGCGCGCGTCGGGCGGCATGTAGCGAATGGCGATGCCGATGCGCCGGTCGTCGCTGCGATTGGGATGAGAGGCATGCGCGAGGCGGTACGAGAAGAGCGCCGCCTCGCCGGTGGCGACCTCCATGTTGACGGCGCGGGCTTCGTCGATCCCCGCGCTGATCTCCTGGCCGCGCGACAGCATGTTGTCGTCGTGCCAGGTTTCGCGGTGCGGCAACCTGGGGCCGCGATGGCTGCCGGGCATGAAGCGCATGCACCCGCTCTCCACCGTCGCCGGCGAGAGGGCCACCCACGCGCTCACCAGGTGGTCCGTATCCAGGCCCCAGTAATTGCTGTCCTGATGCCAGGAGACGAACTGGGGCGAGTGCGGCTCCTTGATCCACCACTGGCTGGTCCAACACAGGATGTCGGGGCCGATGAGGTCCTCCACCGCGTCCAGCAGCCGGGGATTGCGGACCAGGTCCGTCATCCAGCGCAGGAGCAGGTGGCCCTTGATGCGAAATGCGTCCTTGCGAGGCCCGCCGCGTTCCGCCTCCAACCGCTCCAGCGCGCCGCGCATTGCGGTTGCTTCCTCCGGCTGGAGCAGGCCGAACGGCGTGCAGTAGCCGTCCCGTCCGTACTGCGCGACCGCGGCTTCTGTCAGCACCTTGGGCATGGCCCTTCTTTCTCCGGTATCGACGCACAGCGCAACCCTCTGCGCTCCCGGCCCGGCTCTTCGACCGCGTCCGACGGACCTGGAGGTCCAGAAACTCGGAGAGTGTAAGTGAGCGGCTAGACCAGGTTGCGCAGGGAGGCGAGGTCGAAGGCGTCGTCCACGTCGAGCCAGTGGCCGGTGATGTAGAGCACGTCGATGGCGGCGCCTTGGGCGACGAGGCGGGCCAGAAGCTCGGGCAGGTCGGCGGAATCGAGGCTGCCGTCCTTGCTCATGGCGTCGAGCGCGCCCCGCACCAGCGTGGCGCCGTGCTCGCTCAGCCTGGTGAGACCGATGAACTCGCCGTGGGCGGCCTCTGGCTCCGTTGCGTCGCTCCCGATCGCCTCCAGCGTCACGCGCTCGTCGTCGAGATAGCTGCCGGTGAAGGGCCGCGAGCAGCGCACCCAGTCGACCGTGCGGTCGGGGGAGCGGGCACTGTCGGTGCGGCGCCGGGCATCGACCACCGTCACGATGTCACCGTCGGCGGCGAGAAGCCCGTCCAGAACGTGCCGGCGGAACAGGATGTCGCCGTAGGAGATCAGGCAGGGCCCGTGGAGGCGGTTGTAGGCGCAGGCGAGGGAGGCGGCTTCGCCGGTCTGGTCGTAGCGGTCGTTGTCCACCGACTCGATGCCGGCGAGGTCGATGGCCTCCTTGCGGTAGCCGCGCACCACGATCACGTCGCGCAGGCCGCTCCCGTTCAGCGTCCGGACCAGGCGTTGCAGCAGGGGCTCGCCCCTCACGTCGATCATGCACTTCGGGCGCCGCTCGGTGAGCGGGCCGAGCTCCTCGCCGCGCGAGGCCGCGAGCAGGATCGCGCGGGGTCCGCCGGCGGCGGTGAGGTAGCGGGCCTCGGCCGCCGCAAGCTCCTCCTGGCCGGTGAGCGCGAACACCTCGTGCACCGGCGCGATCTCTTCCTCGACGGCGGTGAGGGACTCGCTCTCCTTGATGGCCTGGCACACCGAGCGCATCGCTGAGACCGCGGCCCGCATGTTGTGGTTGGCCCAGATCACCATGGAGACGCCGGCGTCGCGGAAGGTCTGCGTCGGCGTGCGGTGGTACATGGTCGGCACGATCACCACCGGCGCGCGGCCGCCCCAGGATTCGCAGAAGCCGGTGATCTCGTCGGCGGTCTCCTTCTTGGAGTGGATCAGCACCGCGTCGGCGCCGGCCTCGCGATAGGCCTCCGCGCGGCGCAGCGCCTCGTCCATGCCCCAGCCGGCGATCAGCGCCTCGACGCGGGCGACGAGCTGGAAGTCGTCGTCGCTCTGGCTGTCCTTGCCGGCCTTGATCCGGCCGCAGAACTCGTCCACGTCCGCCAGCGGCTGGTTCTCGCCGATGAAGGAGTTGGTTTTGGGGAAGAGCTTGTCTTCGATGCAGACCCCGCCGATGCCGCGCTGGCAGAGCTTCTTCACCAGGCGGCGCACGTTGTTGAAGTTGCCGTAGCCGGTGTCGCCGTCCACCAGGATCGGGATCGTGGTGGCGTCGGCCATGAACTCCAGCATTTCCAGGACCTGGGTCCAGGAGGCCTCGTTGTTGTCGCGCACGCCGAGCGCCGCCGACATCGAGAGGCCGGAGGCCCAGATACCCTCGAATCCGGCCTCCTCCACGATCTTGGCGGAGAGGCCGTTATGCGCCTCCATGATGAAGGAGAGGGCAGGAGCCTGCAGCAGGGCGCGCAGCCGCGCGGCCTTCGAGGCCGGCTGCGTCGGCGCGTCAGCGCTGCCGATGGGTAGTCTTGCCGCCATGAGAAATCGCCGGTTCCCGCCCGTTCGTCCATGAACCTGCGGTATCACGATGATATAAAAGGGTAACGACAAGCCGGTGCCGATGCAATGCGGCGCCCCGAACCCTGCCCTCATTGGGAGTGCGACGCGCAACGGCGCACCGCCCGCGACGCCGAGGCTGCGACCGCCGCGGCGTCTCCCGACACGACCGACAAAGACGGAGCCGCATGTCACCCGCCGATCACGACGCCAGCCGCGACCCCATCGCCTTCATCGACCTGGATGCGCAGTACCGGCGCCTGAAAGCGGACATCGACGCTGCGCTCGCGCACGTGCTGGAGGACGGCCGCTTCGTCCTGGGGCCGGCGGTGGCGGAGCTGGAGGCGGCGCTCGCCGCGCGTGCCGGCGCTGCCCACGCGGTCACCTGCGCGAGCGGCACCGACGCCCTCCAGATCGCGTTGATGGCCGAAGGGATCGGGCCGGGCGATGCGGTCTTCGTCCCCGGCTTCACCTTTCCCGCGACGGCGGGCGTGGTGGCGCTAGTGGGGGCGACGCCGGTCTTCGTCGATGTGGCGGAGGAGAGCTTCATGATGGACCCCGCTGACCTCGCGGCGCGCATCGACCGCGTGACGGCAGACGGGCGGCTCACGCCACGGGCGGTGATCGCGGCGGACCTGTTCGGCCAGGCGGCGGACTACGACGCGCTCGCACCGCTGGCGGCGGAGCGGGGCCTGCTGCTGATCGGCGACGCGGCCCAGAGTTTTGGCGGGGCGAGCGGCGGGCGTCCGGTGGGCGCGCTTGCGCCGGTCACCACCACCAGCTTCTATCCTGCCAAGCCGCTCGGCGCCTATGGCGACGGCGGCGCGCTCTTCACCGACGATGGGGAGCGGGCGGCGCGCTGGCGCTCGATCCGCCAGCATGGCCAGGGCGAGGGCAAGTACGACATCGTCCGGGTCGGGCTCAACAGCCGCCTCGATACACTTCAGGCAGCGGTTCTTCTGGTCAAGCTCGCCGCCTTCGATGCCGAGATCGACGCGCGGGAGCGGGTGGCGTCGGCATACGATGCGATGCTCGACGGAGCCGTCGGCCTGCCGGAGCGGTTGCCGGGACGGCGCTCGACCTGGGCGCAGTACACGATCCGGCTGGAGCGGCGCGACGAGGTCCAGGCGGCGCTCGCGGCGCAGGGGATTCCGACCGCGATCCACTACCCGGTGCCGATGCACCTGCAACCGGCCTATCGTGCTCACGGAGACGGCCCCGGCTCGCTGCCGGTGAGTGAACGGCTGAGCCGGCAGGTGCTGTGCCTGCCGATGCACGCCGACCTCGACGAAGAGACGGCCAGGCGGATCGCGCGGGCCGTGCGGGACGCGGCGACGGGGTGACGACGGGCCGCCATCGTCATGAGTCAGGAACCAGCACACGCGACGGCGACCCGGTGGGACATCGTGCTGATGGCCCTGGGCGCCGGCATCCTCGCCGGCTTTCAGGTGGGCAAGGTGCCGCCGGCCCTACCGATCCTGCGCGAGAGCCTCGGCCTCGACCTCGTCACCGCAGGCTGGCTCACCTCGATCTACTACGCGATCGGCGCCGCCGTCGCCGTCGCGGTCGGACTGCTCTCCGACCGCGCCGGCCCGCGCCGGTTGATGCTGGCCGGTGTGGCCTTCCTCGGTGTGGGCAGCCTGATGGGCGGGCTGGTGAGCGGCAGCGCCTGGATCCTGGTCGCGCGCTTCATCGAGGGGTTTGGCTTCGTGGGCGTCACGGTGACCGCGCCCAAGCTGATTGCCTCGGCGGCGCAGCCCCGCGACCACGGCCTCGCCTTCGGCATCTGGGGCGCCTACATGCCGCTCGGCATGGCGATCGCCATGCTGATCGCGCCGGCGCTGCTCGATGCCATCGGCTGGCGCGGCTTCTGGCTGGTCAGCGCAGCGCTGGTCGCGCTCTTCATGGCGGCGCTCGGCTGGAGCCTGCATCCCAGGCGCTGGCCGGTCGCCTTCGACGCCCAGGCGCTCGATTGGTCCGGCGTCCGCGAGACCGTGGTGCGCGCAGCGCTCTGGCTCTTCGGCCTCTCGTTCGCCTTCTACACGCTGCAGTGGTTCGCCATCACGGCCTGGCTGCCGACCTTCCTGATCGAGACGCAGGGGCGAAGCGCGGCCGGCGCGGCGATTTGGGGCGCGATGGTGGTGGTGGCCAATGCCCTCGGCAACTTCGCCGCCGCCTGGCTGATGCACCGGCGGGTGCCGCGCTGGGCGCTGATCGGGGTCGCCTACTGCGCCATGGGCGGGTCTTCCGCCGGGATTTTCCTCGCCGGCACGCCGGGCGATCTCAAGATCGTGCTTGCCTTCGTGTTCAGCGGCGTCGGCGGCCTGCTGCCGGCGGCGGCGATCGCCGGTGCGGCCGCCCATGCGCCCCGCGCCGCCTTCGTCGCTATGGCGAGCGGCTTCGTGGTGCAGGGTGCGGCGATCGGCAGCCTGCTCGGCCCACCGGTGATGGCCGCTGCGGTCGAGGGCCTCGGCAGTTGGGCCGCATCCTGGTGGGTGATGCTCGCGGTCTCGGGCGCCGGTCTCGGCCTCGTGGCCGGCCTGATCGCAACCGACCGCCATCCCCGCACCTGACCTGGGCTGCCCCTGCCGCGCTGGCGTTGACAGAGCGGCACCCGGCGTCCATTGATCCTATCGGCTCGCGACGACGATCGAACTGGATCACGCCATGCTGACCTTCACCGAAGAAATTCTGCTTCTGCTGCTGGACGACGACGACGGCACGTTCGTGCCGATCCCCAACGCCAACCTCGGGTGTGCCATCGGTGGCGCCGTGTTGATGGACCTGGCGTTCGCCTACCGCATCGACACCGACCCGAAGGCGCTCGTGGTCAACGACTCGACGCCGACCGGCAACCCCATGCTCGACGGCACGCTCGCGAAGATCGCGGCACAGGGGAGCGAATCGGATACGCGGACCTGGATCAGGGTGCTCTCGGTCGAAGATGCGCCTGCCATTCGCGAGCAGGCGCTGGAGAGCCTCGTCGCGCGCGGCATCCTGCAGGTGCGCGAGGAGCGGGTGATGTGGGCCTTCCGCACCCGCCGCTATCCCACGATCGACGGCAACGTGGAGCAGGAGGTCAAGCTCAGAATCGGGGAGGTGCTGTTCTCCGAGGACATCCCCGATCCCCGTGACGTCGCCCTGATCGGCCTGGTGGATGCCTGCGATATTCTGGGCGAGATCTTCCCCGGCAAGGACATGGAGCAGTGCCGCCCGCGCATCGATCAGTTGCGCCAGATGGACCTGATCGGCCGCGAGCTGGCGAACGCGATCTCCGACATCGAGCATACCGTGGCGATGGCGCTCTCGGGCGCCCCTTACTGAGCAAAACAACGCGAGACACTGACGCCGGGGCCGACCGGCTCGTGCGTCGACCGCCACTCTTGCAACGTTATTCTGTAGTGTTATAATATTTCATATCTTTTGCCCTTCCTTCGAGCGACCTTAACCACCAGCGATGGAGTGGTGACATGCGCTACAAGATGCTCCTTGCCACGACCGCCATGACGGCTGCAGCCGCGGCGATGGCGGTCTCCCTGGCACCGCCTCCGGCACAAGCCCAGTCGGACGACGATACGCCGATGGCCGCCATTCTTGCCGTCGAGATCGCGACGCTGCGGGAGCAGTACGAGGCGCGCATCAGGGCGCTGGAAGAGCAGGTCAGGGCGCTGCAGTCCGGTTCCGCCGGCGAGATGGCCGACCATGACGATCACGGCCACGACGACCACGGCCACGGCGAGGACATGGACGACGACGACCACGGTCACGACGAGGGAATGGCAGAGCACGACGACCACGGGGCAATGCTCACCCCTCAGGTCGGTGCGGTGCTCAGGGGCATGTTCACGTCGTATTCGGCCGAAGACTCGGAGATTTCAGGGTTCCGACTCGGCCACGAGAGCGAGCGCGCGCCGGAGGGCTTCTCGGTCGGCCATAGCGAGCTGAGCGTGTCGAGCGATGTCGGCGCTGCGGCTCGCGCGAGTCTGGTGCTCGGCATCGGCGCGCACCCCGGCGAGCCGGCGGAGCTTGAGCTTGAGGAGGCCTATATCCAGACCCTGCCGGGCTTGGGACTGTCCGAGAACTTCACCATAACGGCGGGCCGGAAATTGTGGTCGTTCGGCTACCTCAACGAACGTCATGCGCACGAGGACGACTTCGCCGACCGGCCCTTGCCTTACCGGGCCTTTCTCGACAACGGCTTCAACGACGACGGCATCCAGCTTTCGCTGGCGTTGCCCGGCGATGTCCGCACGGAGATCGGCGGCGGCTTCTTCCGCGGCGACGATCAACCGTTCGGCGGGTCCGACAACGGTCGCCGGGCGCTCTCGGCCTACGCGCGGATCGGGGGCGACATGGGTCGCGACTCGTCATGGCGAATCGGCGCGTCCGTCCTGAGCGGAGAGATCGTGGGCGGTGCCGGCGGCCACGCGCACGGGCACGAGGACGACCACGACGACGACCATATGGACGACCACGACGACGACCATATGGACGACCACGACGACGACCATATGGACGACCACGACGACGACCACATGGACGACCACGACGACGACCACATGGACGACCACGACGACGACCATATGGACGACCACGACGACGACCACATGGACGACCACGACGACGACCATGCCGACGAAGACGAGCACGGCCACGACGATAAGATGATCCCGTCCTCGTTCTTCTCTGACGGCGTGTTCAGCGGCGACCGCGCGCTGTTCGGAACCGATTTCCGCTTCGCCTGGGCGCCGACGGGCAATGCGCGGCAGAGTGAGCTGATCTTCCAGGGCGAGTACCTCTGGCAGACCGACGACGGCGTCTACACGCTGGCGGACGATGAGATGGAGGAGCACGAGCTGGCGACCGACGGCAGGAGCGCCGGCTGGTACGCGCAGGCGGTCTACAAGTTCGCGCCCGAGTGGCGGATCGGCGCCCGCTACGCGCGCCTCAGCCCGTCGAGCGCGGCGCACGTCGACCACGACCCGAGCGCGCTCGCCATCATGGGCGACTGGACCAGCGACCGGTTCGGACAGCTGCGCCTGCAGTACAACCGGGAATCGCTGTCGCCCGGCGCGGAGGACGATCAGGTCGTCCTGCAATACACGGTGAGCCTGGGCGGCCACGCCGGTCACGGTCACTAGGAGTTAGCGCGGCGCCGCGACGCTGGAGGGGGAAGCAGGCATCGTCTAGCATCCGGGCGGGGCTGATCCCAACGGGTGCCTGCCATGATCCTCGTAACCGGAGCGACCGGAACCACCGGCACCCCGACCGTCGCGCAGCTGCGCGCGACCGGCCGGCCCTTCCGCATCATGAGCCGCGACCTGGCGCGCGCCAGGCGGCAGTTCGGCGACGACCTCGACTACGTCGAGGGCGACTTTGCCCGGCCCGAAAGCCTCGATGCCGCGTTCGCGGGGATCGAGACCCTCTCGCTGCTTTGCGCCTTCTCCGAATCGATGGTCGAGCTTGAGCTCAACGCGGTGGACGCCGCCGAGCGCGCGGGCGTGCGCCGCATCGTCAAGATGTCGGCGATCAAGGCCGCGCCCGACGCGCCGACCACCATCCGCCGCTGGCACGGGGAGATCGAACAGCGCATCGACGAGTCCGGCATCCCTCGCACCCACCTCTGGCCCAACGCCTTCATGCAGAATTTCAGGCGCTTTGCGCCGCTCATCAGGGAGCGGGGGGAGTTCTACGCCCCGGTGGGCGACGCCCGGATCTCGCTGGTGGAGATTGAGGACGTGGCCGCGGTGACGGTCGCGGCCCTGGTCGAGGACGGGCACGAGGGCGAGACCTACGAGATCACCGGGCCGGCGGCGATCTCCTACGCCGAGTGCGCGGCGATCCTCACGCAAGAGCTGGGCCGGGAGGTGCGCTACGTCTCGGTCAGCGACGAGGACGCGCGGGCCGCCCTGGTCGAGGCCGGCATCGGGCAGAAGGCGGCGCATGCACTGGTCGAGATCGACGGCCTGTTCCGCGAGGGCTTCGGGGCGCCGGTGACCGACGTGGTGGAGCGCGTGACCGGGCGCACGCCCCGGGATTTCCGCACCTTCGCGCGGGAGAACGCGGCGCTCTTCCAATAGGGCGGCGAGGCCGATGACCGACACTCCTTATCCCCGCGACATGGTGGGCTACGGGCGGAACCGCCCGCATCCGCGCTGGCCGGGCGACGCGCGCATCGCCGTTCAGTTCGTCATCAACTACGAGGAGGGTGCGGAGAACAGCATCCTCCACGGCGATGCCGGCTCGGAGACGCTGCTGACCGAGTTCGGCTTCGTCGAGCCCCGCATCGGCGAGCGCGCGCTCCCCATCGAATCCATGTACGAGTTCGGCAGCCGCGTCGGCTTCTGGCGCCTCCATCGCCTGTTCACCGAGCGAGGCGTGCCGGTCACGATTTTCGGCGTCGCCATGGCGCTCGCCCGCAACCCCGAGGCGGTCGCCGCGATGGTGGAGGCGGACTGGGAGATCGCGAGCCACGGCTATCGCTGGATCGACTATCACGCCGTGCCCGAGGCCGAGGAACGCGCGCACATCGAGAAGGTCATCGCGATCCAGCGGGAGCTTACCGGCACGCGCCCGCTCGGCTACTTCCTCGGCCGCCGCAGCCCGAACACGGTGCGCCTGGTGGCGGAGGAGGGCGGCTTCCTCTACAGCCAGGATTCCTACGCCGACGAGCTGCCCTACTGGGTGGATGAGGCCGGCCGACCCCTGCTGATGATCCCCTACACGGCGGACCACAACGACCACCGCTTCGCGACTGCGCCGGGCTTCGACTGGGGCGAGCCCTTCTTCGCCTACCTGCGGGACGCCTTCGACGTGCTCTACGAGGAGGGCGCGGAGCAGCCCGGCATGATGAGCATCGGCCTGCACAGCCGGCTGGTCGGCCGGCCCGGCCGCTTCGCCGCGCTCAGGCGTTTCGTCGACCATGTGCTCGCCCACGATCGCGTGTGGCTCTGCCGCGGCATCGACATCGCCCGCCACTGGCACGCGAGGGGGGACGGGCCATAGCCTCAGATGCATAGCTAACTGCTTCCCCTTCTTCCCTTCTGCACGAACGAGAGAGTTCTCAACATGACGATCCGTGTGCGACCGGCCGAAGTTGAAGTGCCTGAGAAAGATCCGTTTCGGAATGATCTTCTCGATCGCAAACCCTACATCGAAGACCTCACCGACCTTTTGGGTGCTGTGGAAGGACCCTGCGTACTGGCGCTGGATTCAGAATGGGGAGGCGGCAAGACTACATTCCTCAAGATGTGGGCATCCCATCTCCGCAATGAAGGTTTCTTTGTTGCGGAGTTCAACGCTTGGGAAACGGATTATTCCGGTGATCCGTTTGTTGCCCTTTCAACGAAAGTGCAAAAGCAGTTTCAAGAATTGGCTTCTGATGGGCGTGGGGTTAATGTCAAACGTCTAGCAGCAGATGCCAAGAAAGTGGTATTTAGAACTGCACCGCTCGCGGCTGGAATCGCAGCAACGGCTGCTTTCGGCTCTGGAGCATGGGCTACTGAAGCTGTGACGCATCTTGCATCCTATGCAGGCGATCGCTTGGAGGAATATCGAAAGGGACAAGAGGCCATTGACAGTTATAGGATAACGCTCGGGAAAGAAACCCTTAGAATCTCCGATAATCAATACAATGGTCGTTCACTGTTCATCATGATTGACGAATTGGATCGTTGTCGTCCATCATACGCTGTTGAGCTTCTTGAGGTTGCGAAACATCTCTTCTCCGTTGACCGGATTGTTTTTGTGTTAGCAGTAAATCGATCGCAACTTGCTCACTCTGTCAAGGCTCTATACGGGAGTGAATTTGACGCAACTGGGTATCTTCGCCGGTTCTTTGATTTGGACTATTCACTTCCTACACCTAAGCGAGATAAGTTCGTGCTTCAACTGATGAATGATCAGGGTATTAGCGCTATATTTCAGAAGGACCCGGGGTCATTTAGGATTGTCCCCAATGTTATCGCGTGTTTTCTGGCCTGTTCAGAGTTTGATTTTCGACGAATGGCGCACGTTATACACCGGATAGCTCTGGTTACCGGCTCTCTAGATAGTGCTTTGCCCGCACCTACGGCGGCAATAGCGGTTTTGCTCGCGATCCGAGAATCACAACCAGATGCATATACTGAATTTGTGGCCGGTGCTATCGATGATATGGCCGTTGTCGAGCAAATATATGGAGAGGGTAAGTGTAGCGAGATGGAATATAGCAACGAAGGATATTTTCTGGAAGCGACAGTTTGTCATGCATGGTTTGAGCTAGAGAGTCAGGCTGGTAGGCGGTCAAACGAATGGGAGAAATCACGTTTGTACCGGACCTATGATGATACTATTACACATGGGTATGAGCGCATCGCGCAAGTGCACAGAGGCGGAGAAACGAAAAGAGTGGACGAGGAGGAAGAAAGGAAAGTCAGAAGAGCGAGAGGGGTAAAGAATGCATGTGAGGCGCTGCTGAGTTACGCCGAACAAATGCAGTTTTTGGCGGCATTGCGTCGAATAGAGCTTCTACCTACTTAGATCAGTTAGTAAGAACATAAGCCTTAGCATGATATGTACAGATAGGGTAATCGGCTGACAGTCGCCGCTCCCGGCGGGGTGGTGGGTCAGGCGGCTTGTTTCATGTTGTCCTCCTTTGGCGTTCTGGGTTTGGGCAGGCAGCGGACGAAGACGTCGGCTGGCGTCCTGCCCTTCATGCCGCGGCCCTGGTGGGGTCGTTCGGTATTGTAGCGGACGAGGTAGGCGTCGAGGTCGGTCTGCATGGCCTCGATGCTTTCGTAGAACTTCTTCCTCCCCATGACGCGGAAGTGCTCGTCCAGCAGGGTGCGATGCAGGCGCTCGACGAAGCCGTTGGATTGCGGCCTGCGCACCTTGGTGGTGCGGTGCTCGATCTCTTCCAGCTGTAAGAACAGCTCGTAGGGGTGGCGATCGGAGCGGCCGCAGAACTCGCGGCCGTTGTCGGAGAGCACGGTGGCGATCTGGGCCCCGTGCGCCTCGAAGCTGGGCAGCACGTCGTTGTTCATCAGGTGCACGGCCGTGACCGGCATCTTGTTGGGATAGAGCCTGCCCCAGGCGTAGCGCGAGTGACAGTCGACGGCGCTCTGCAGATAGACCTTGCCCACCCCCTTGAGGTGGCCGACGAAGAAGGTGTCGACGGCCACCAGGTCGCCGGTGTACCGGGTCTCGATGTGGCGCTCACGGAACTCGGGCGAGAACCGTTCCAGGAGCCGGATCTGGTCGTCCGTGAGCTCGATCTTGCGCGCGGCCGTGGTCTTCTCCAGCCGAAGCAGCCGCTCCTGCTTGGTCAAGAGCTTGTGGCGCGACCACACCCCGCGCACCCCGCCGGAAGAGACCTACACACCCTTCAGCGACAGTTCCTGGGCAACCCTAAGCGCGCCGTGGGTGGGGTGGTCCAGGGCATGGGCCAGGATCGCCGTCTCGACCTCGGCCGAGACCCGGTTGGGATGCGGCCCCCGCGCCCCCGGCAGGCGGTCGATCAGACCGTCCGCGCCATAGCTCTGGTAGTTCCTCCTGATCTCGTAAAACTGCTGGCGCGAATAGCCCATGATCCGGCAGGCCTTCGAGACGTTGTTCATCTCGGCCGCCAACTCAAGCAGGCTCAGCTTACGTCGTGCTACCTTGTCCTTGGTGGTCATGTCGTTCTCCCGATAGGTCGGATGTTGAGCAAAACAATCCATAACCCTACCGGAAGCGGCCTGGCCACCGCCGGCGCGCACGACTCTTGACGGTCGCGCGCCGGCGGTCCCAACTGTCAGGTGATTACCGTCTCAGAACACATGATAGAACACCAGGACCGCTTCGCCGCGCTGCGGCGCTTCGTCGACCACGTGCTCGCCCACGACCGGGTGTGGCTCTGCCTCGGCATCGACATCGCCCGTCACTGGCGGGCGCGGGGGGATGCGCCCTAGTGCCCTGTTTCTGAGTTTAATTCCCAAGAAGTCGGGCCTGTGAGCGACCCCTCCAACCGCGGTTTTCTTACACATTGTCATGCCCGGACTTGATCCACTGCTGTCCGGTTTAGGTCAGGGCCCATTGTATGGCGGTTTGTCTGTCGCATTTGGGGGGCGGGATATGGGGTCCGATGAGGCGGTCGATGCGCTTTCTGTGCATGAGGTTGGCGCGCAC
>JAJDVB010000011.1 GCA_022826345.1 Alphaproteobacteria bacterium | reverse complement strand
CCGCATGCAACACGCGCTTCGGCCTGATACCCCTCTAACCCGCGCCGGCTAAATCATAACTCTGCCAACTTTGCAAGCGGGACACTCGTGCGCGTCCGACTTTGACGGACGCGCGACCGACCGCGGCCGGTCGCGAATGCGGCGCCCTCGCGGAGGCGCCGGCCGCAGGCCGGCTGCCGTGAGCGAAAAAGAAGCCAGAGTGTTTCCGTGATTCCGTGAAAAACGGAAACGCTCTGGACGACGGTGCAGAAATACCCCAGACGAGGTGGGCGGTTGTCCGGATGAGGAGGCGGCGCTACGTTGCGCCAATGATGGCTGGGCCGGGTGGGCCAAGACCGCTCAGTTTCTCAACTTGCGGAACGCGCGGGGCCGAAATTATGCAGTGCGGTCGCGTCCACGTCTTGTCAGCCTCACCGAACACGACGCACTAGAAGTTGTAGGTCAGGTTCAACTCGACAAAGCTGTCGCGCCGCGTGCTATAGGCGAGATCCATCCCATCGACATTGCTGAAGACGACCGCCTCGAGATGAAGCGACCATTCGTCTGACAGGCGCCTATTGAATTCCGCATTGAAGGAGCGTGTGCCGAAGTCCGCGTCATGAAGCATCCCGACGATGAGGTCGGTACTCTCCACGTCGTTGAACGCAAGCCGTGCCCCGAGAAAGAGGTCGTTCTGAAAGACGTTGGTCGCGCGCTCGCGCCGGCCATCACGGTTCCACTCGCCAAGCAAGCCGAGATCGATGCCTGAGTCGAACACGGAGTAGAACGTGTACTCGCCGCCAGCAACGAAGGCCGTGTAGTCCTCTTCCATGCTAAGGGGTAGGGCGGCATTTCGCGCGCCGATGCGCCGGATGGCTTCGAGCTTCAACAACCAGGCGTCGATCGTCATCTGGGCGTCTAGCCCGAACTGACGGATCTGCTCGTAATGTGGGATCAGGATCGGCGCAGTATCGCGGTCGAAGCCAAGCTGTAGTGTGGGCTCGCGGCTGGTACCGTCGAAGACGCTCACGCCAAAGTCGAAGGGGCCGACGCTGTGGCTATAGCGGGCGGCGAGGTCCAGGTGCCATTCTTCGGCACCGCTTTCGTAGGTCGCTCTGTCGTTGTCCACGACGAGCACCGTGCGGAGTCGGCCGCGGCGTCCCGGGTAGGTGCGCAAGCGGTGGTAGGGTAGCGCGAACACCTCTGCCGCTCCCCAGTCGCCCGACAACGTTACATGAACCATGGGCTGGCCCAGCTTGGCCTCTTCGTTCGGATGCTCGACGAGGTCAGTCTGGTTGATTATGTCGACGAGATGGCGCGATTCCGCGACACCCCAGAAGACGCGGTCGACGCCGAAGCGCAGCTCCCACTCGTCCTCGCCGATCTCGCCGAACAGCAACAGGTAGGCTTCACGCAGATCGGCGTGGGTACGATACGAATCGCCGCCGTCCAGGCGATAGAAGCCCTCCAGGGTGACGCTGCGGCCCTCTTCGTCCTCCAGGTAGAGTTTGGGCGCGACAGAGAAGCCGCTCGCGTGGGAGCGCTGATCCGGGTAGGCGGCGGAATCTGGATACCATCGGCCGTCCACGCTCATCCGGCCGGAGAACTCCTGGTATTCGATCCAGTCTGCCGCACCCGGTCCGGCGGCGAGGGCCGAGGCCGTGAGGCCGGCAACAGCGATTACTGCGCGGCGAAGGGCGACGCGGAGACTCATCAGCGCACGCGCTTCAGACCGGTCCGGGTGAAGTCGCGATCGTCGAGGTCGGTTCCGAACTCAAAGTCCGACCAGCTCAGATCGGTGCTCTTGCCCGTGACGTGGTTCACCATCGCCATCTCGCCAGCTTGCCAGTAGCGATCCAGATAGCGCTCGTAGCCGCTGAGCGTCAATGTCTTCAGGTGCGCGTTCTTGCGGTCGTAGTATTCCACCTTCCAGACGCGGAGCTCGTCCTGGTCGTGCCACACTAGCTGGCGGCTATAGCCCGATCCCTTCCCCACCGGCACGCGTTCCGAAACCGTGCAGGTGAGGTCGCCGCAAGGCTCGTCGCGCAGGTATCGATGCGTGTATTTCTCCACTTCCTGGGTACTCAGATCCTCATAGGCGAACTCACTGCCCATGAAGGAGCCGGAGCGGTTCGCTGAACTGATGCGCTTCACCCGCTTCAGGGCCGGCAAATAGAGCCATTGTTCGTCGTCGTCCTGCCGATGGGCGTGGATGAGAAGCGCCGTTCCCTTGACGTCGCGCGGCTCGTCAAAGACGAAGATACTCTTGTCGCCGTCGTCTTCGACTTCGAGAACCTTGAAGCGGAGCTGGCGCCGGCTCTCCTGCCCCTGCTTGTTGCGTAAGACCATGGTTTGGTGGGCCGTGAAGTTGCCAAAGCCTTCGGCGCGCGCGCGGGCTTCCTCCGCGATCTGGAGCCCGAGCGCCTCGGGGCTCGAGTCGTCGGCACGCGCCGTTGTTCCCGCATTCGAGAAATCCAGGAACGTCGCGCAAAGCGCGACAATCGGGAGCGCCAATAGGGCGGAACGGCACAGTGTCATGGCTTTCTCCGATCGATGATCATCAGCAGTGGCGGAAGCAGCAAAAAGTCTGCCAGCAGCGCAAGTGCAATCGTGAGAGTCACCAGCAGGCCGAGCGACCAGCTCACCTCGAATCCGGACGACGCGAACACCAGAAAACCCGCCGATAGAACCGCGGTTGTTGTCCATAGTGCCTGCCCTACAGCGCGGAAGGTGGAGCGCACCGCTTCCGGTGGCGACTTCCCCTCGCGACGTGCCTTCATGTATTTGCTCAAGAAATGGATCGTGTCATCGACGATGATGCCGAAGGCCATCGCCGCAACCACCGAAGCCGCAAGACCGACGCGGCCAACCAAGTAGCCCCACAGGCCGAAGCTCATGACCAGGGGAATGAGGTTGGGTATGAGGCTGAGAAGCCCGAGGCGCACGTTCCTGAAGACAAGAAGAAGAATCAGCGAAATGAGCCCCATGGCTATAAGCGTGCCGACCAGCATGCTGTCAATGTTGCGTTGGGAAAGGTGAGCAAAGACGATGCTGACGCCCGATGCCTCAGTGAGAAGACTGGGCGCATTCGATCCAAGCCAAGCCTGCGCGCGCGCATCGAGCTCGCGCTGCTGTCGTGCCGACAAGCTGCGGAGCACGACGGTTAGTCGAGTGGCAGACTTGGAAACGTCGATGCGATTGTTGAGGTCGCTTCCGAACGGGAGCGAGAGTTCGTAAAGCAACAGGTACTGCGCCGCCAATTCCGGATCGTCCGGTAACCGATAGTATTCGGGATCGTCCCCGTGCATATTCTTGTTCAGACGCTTCATGATGTCCGGGAACGCCTGAACATGGGTCACTTCAGGCTGCCCCCGGTACCATTCTGCGAACGCATCGACTGTACTCAGATATTCGGGATCAGTGATTCCGCCTTCCTGCCCGCTTCTCAGCGAGTACTCCAACGTTTCCATGCCGGTGAGATTCTCAATGACGAAATCGGTATCGCGCCGGAATTCGTAACGGTCATCGAGATACCGTGTCCAGTTGTCGGTCAACTCGATACGGGGGATGCCCGCAGCCAGGGCAGCAACCAGGAGGCACATGACCAAGAACAGATAGCGGCGCCGCGCGACGACGAAAGCGCCGAAGCGCTCGAAGAACTCCGCATGCCTGTTCTTGGCGGAACGAGCACGCAGTGGCAGGACGCACAACACCGCCGGCAACAGGGTCATCGAATAGATGAACGCGCATACAACCCCGAAGGCCACCAGATTTCCCAGGGTATGGAAGGCAGGCGAATCTGACGAATTGAGGCTGAGGAAGCCGATTGCAGTCGTGAGGGTCGTAAGAAACACCGGATAGGCGTTGCTGCGAAGAGAGGCGGCGATCGCTTCTTCCCTGCTCAGCCCGCGCCCCAACCCCGAAAGCGTGGCGGTGACGATATGAACCGAGTGAGCGATGGCGACCGTCATAACGATGATCGCCACACCTGAATTCGCGGGGTTTAGCACCGTACCAATCCAGCCCGCAAACCCCATGGTGGTGTTAACGATGAATCCCAGGACTCCGATGATGGCAAGCGTACCGAGAGCCGAGCGCAAGAGCGCGACCGTAACCACCACGATGACCAGGAGCACGATCGGCGCGAAGGTCAAGAGGTCGTCCTTGGTGGCGTCGGCGAAGGCGCGGTTCATGACGACATCGCCACTCAGGTAGTAGGCGAGGGTCGGATGGCTCGCACGAGATTCCGCCAGAACGCCATTCAGGTAGTCGGTAATCTCGACCACTGCCGCGTCCGGGTTGTCGGGCAAGGCGAAAGTGATAGCCACGCCGCCGACCTGCCCGTCGTATGCCACCAGTCGTCCAGCCAGATCGGGAGAATTGAGCGCGACGGCCTCGACCTGCGTCAATTGTTCGTCACTCAACTCCAGCGCGTCGACCACGAGCGGCCTGACAATCAAGTCGTCCTCGAACGCCTCGCTATGGGAGTAGTTTGTGAGCGAGTCGACCCGAATGGAGTGGGGCGCGCCCCAAGAGGCCTCGCTAAGTTCCTCTATTGCGCTGAGCGCCTCCCGGGTGAACACCGAGCCCTTTTCCGGTGCCACGGCGATAAGCGCGATGTTGGACGCGGCATAGGTATTCTCCAGCGCATCGAATGCGAGGAGCTGCGGATTGTCGTCCTCGAAAAGGCTACGGTAATCGTTGGTGATCGTGATGAATTGCACGCCCGCCGTCATCGCCAACATGATCGGACCGGCCAGCACGATGACAAGCCACCGACGAGTCAGGATTAGGGAGATATAGCGCTCGAGGAATTCAGTCACCGCTCGACCCTTGTCGACCGGATACGGGAGCGACTCGCCCGAGTCGCACTAACGGCAAGTGCCACCGCCGGCCCCGACGGCGGATGCCGTCTTTCAGTCCGGCCGGCGCCTCGACTTGGGTGTCTCGAACAGATCACTGGCTACCACTTGTTTGATATCTAGTTTTTCACGTTATCCCGCGACCGGCAAGGCGGACCTACGTCGTCGTATACGGAAGCCTGTTTCGAGGTCAGGTCGTGAATTCGCGAAAGAGGGTGGACCGGTCCTTCTCCTCACCGGTCGTGCCGGCAATCCAGGAAGAGCAGCGTGAAACGACTCTCTGCCCCGTCGGTCTCCCACGGCAAATCCGCCAAAGGCACCACTGTCGGGCTCGCTTCAGTCGTCGAGAGAGTCGAGCGCCGCCAGAGTCTCGACCGCCTTCTGGTGAATAAGGTCGTCGAAGGCGTCCTTAACCGGCAATTCGATCGCCCGTTGGAGCAGCCTGCGCGCCTGTTCGCGGTATTCATCATCATCGAGAGCCAACAAGCCGATCGCGTACTCCAAAGGCACGATCTTTTCCTCGGGCGCGCCCTTAAGGGCCCGTTCGTAAAACTCGATAGCATCGTCCTCATCGGCTCCGAACATGATGTCGGCCATGAAGGATCCCACGCTGGAGACCACTTCCGAGTGCCACATGCCCATGCTCAAATGGGCCTCCGGCATCTCGGGGTTCAAGCGAAGCGCCTTCTCGACCGTGTCTCGTATCCTTTCGGCATATCCCTCGCTGGCCGATTCCAATACGCCGATCGTCTGTCCGTGCCTGCCCATGACCCGTGCCGATTGGATATGGGCCTCCGGACTGCCCGGATCGGATCGGATCGCCTCTTGTGCCAAAGCCAAGGCGCGTTCGAACAGGGCATCTTTCTCGTCATCTCCGGAGATGTAATATGCCTGTATCGTTACCGACTTCGACGCCAACGCAAAACCCTCAGAGGTGCCGAGGGCTTCGGCAAGTTCGGCGGCTTCCATGAATCGACCCTCGACATAGGCGGTACGCGCTGCGTCGATCGACTGAGCTCCTGCGGTCGCAGCCAGCGGGAGCATGAAAACTGTCGCCATGCAGACCAAGCGCGCGGGCTTCACCACGACTGCCCGCATATCGCAGACAGCGAAAGCTCGTATCGCGTCGCCATCGTCCGAGTGTCGGCGCGTGCCCTGAGCAACAATGGCCCCCGCTGTCACACAAGCCGTTGAGTGACCGTTTTGGCGGCCAAACCTCAACATTCTGAAGAAAGACGCGAATTTTGATTCCCGTGAACAAGAGACGACCAAACGGGCGGCCTTCGACAAGGAGACCTCCATCGCGTGCTGCACCGCATTCGATGTGCCCATCCGCGAGCTGGTTCCCATGGTCTTACGTCCCGTTGCGCAGTCTTGAGCGGCGCGATTCATGGCGCTCGTCCGGGCACAGATTGCGGGAGCAAAGCGCTGTCATCTATAGAGTGTCTGTCATGAGAGTGAGGGTAACACAGGAAAAATTGCGAATCAGATTACCCGAAAGTACCACATATTGCCGGGGATATAGGTATCCGTGCATGCTTACTCGCCCACATTCCGGACAGTGGCAGTGCGCCGCGCCGTCGGCCAAAGACAGAATCGCTCCCGGCACCGTCCTGGCCACAACGACCTGAACTCAGTGAACGAAGCCAAAGCCATCATCGCCACATGAGACTCGCATTCAAGCCGGCCGGTCGGCAAAATAACTGGACCGCGGCTCGTCAGAGAGTCTATTGATCCGATCGCGACGTGCCGGTCCATCCTGAGCCAGAGATGCGGGAGGGAACCACGTTGAAGATCGCCGAAGCGTCGGAGCGGCTGTCGGGCGGCGCAACGACCCTGCGGCGTTCGATTCGCAACAGCCTCATTCCGGCCCGTCTGGCTTGCGAGGGGGCATGTCGGGACGTCGACGTCGCGTCACCGCCGGACTCTGTGCGAACCTCGATGACGATGTTGGCCGACACAATTCGCCAAGGGAATCCATTCGAACGTCGATGAGACAGTGCGGTCGCAACATTGAACGTTCGCCGCTCGGCGCGCGGCCCGAGTGATCGGCATGCAGAATATCCCATCAGCATATGTCGACGGATACGCAAGGGGGCAAGCGCTCGATCCAGAGAGAGCAGCCAATTACGTTGCCCACACCACCATCGGAGATCCGCTAGCCGACGCGATGGTTGCCGACCTCCGTTCCTTGGAGCTAGAGGAACAGGCCAAGCTTATCAGATTGGGCTTGGAAGGCGACGAAGGGGATTCGTTGCTCGCTGCACCGGAGTCGGTCAGAAAATTCTTTGATTCATACGCCGAACCGCCCGACTGGCTTGATTTGAATTCGTTTTTTCCGGGCTGCCGCATGTTTCACAGGAATACGCCGCTGGTGCTCGCGGGAATGGTGGGTGGCGTTCTGGTGGAAGGGTTTTCGACGAACATTGCCAAGTCGTTCTTCATGACCGGCAGGCTACGCGATCAGGGCATGAGACGGCTGAAGCAGAACAACCGCCACATGCTGGAGATATTCATGCCGGGCGGCATGGACAAACATTCCGACGGGTGGTCGCTCTCGATTCGGGTGAGACTGGTCCATGCAAAGATCCGGTTGTTGCTCAGTAACTCCGACGAATGGGATCTCGAGGAATTGGGCACGCCGATCAGTGCGGCGCATGTCGGTTTCGCTATCTCCGCGTTTTCGGCAAGGCTGTTGAGCCACTTGAAGAGCCTTGGGGCCTCCTTCAGTGAGGAGGAACGCAGAAGCTTCATGGCCGTGTGGCGCTATTCCGGCTATTTGATGGGTATTCCCGAAACTATTCTGTTCCGAGACGAGCAGCATGCGCTCGAAGTCTTCGAGATCGGCCGACTGTGCGAACCTCCTCCCTCTTTGGAGTCGATAGTCCTCGCGTCGTCGCTGGTCAACACCGCGCCCTTGTTCGCGGGGATGACAGAGAGTCAAGCGCGTCGGAAGATGGCGGGCTACGTAGCTCAGGTCTCTCGAGCGCTGATCGGGAACGCGCTCGCCGACGCACTCAATTACCCCAAGAGCTCTACCTTTGGGATCCTGTGGAAATTCCGGCTGCTGAATCATATTGAGAGTGTGATGCGTAGGCTGGCCCCAGGACGCTTCCAAGACCGCAGCAATATGACCACCATATTGGACGTTTCGATGTTCGACAGAGAAGGCATCAGCTACCGATTGCCGGACCATTTCTATGCCGAGCAATCTTCCAAGTGGTAGCAATCACTCATTACCACCGGAAATCCGAAGATCGACTTGCCGGAGCGTGCAGAGGCACTGAAGCGATCATCTGCTGGACGAGCGCGCATTGCGGGACAGTGCGGCTGGGTCTGACGCGGGAAGGCTGACGGCGCTACAAGCTGATACAGGTAGGGTCTCCCCCGCTCGCCTTTCCCCGGAACCAGTGCGACAAAGTGCGCTCCACGGTGTCGCGGATCAATAGAGGTATTCGATCCCGCCGAGGCGTGCCGAGAGCTTCATGTGTTCGCTGTAGACGATGGGCATCCCTCTGCGCCGGGAAGCAGGCCTCGGTGAGTGCCGCCTCGTACATGGCCTATCCGGCGGCCTCCCCGCCGCCGGGCGCGAGGTTGCGCGGCGCCCGGCTCAGGCACTCCGGGCCGTCATCGGCGATCGCGTAGGTCTCCCCCAGCGTCATGGCGAGCCCGTCGTCGCTGTTCGCGAGGATGATGTGGACGAAGAGCACCATGCCAGGCTCCACGGCCTGCGGATTGCCGGTGTAGAACATGGGGCCATCCATCCATGACGGGGCGAAGGTCGCGCCCAGGCTGTAGCCGCAAGCGTTGAGGCGGTGCTGGCGGTAGCCGGCCTTGTCGAGCACCCGGGCATGGGCATCGAAGACCTCGCCGAAGCGCCGGCCCGGATGCAGGGTATCCCGGCACGCGTCGAGAGCATCGCCGCAAGCGCGGTGCATGGCCCTGTGCTCGTCGGAGACCGGGCCGACCACGAGCGTGCGCATGAGCGCGGCGTGGTAGCGGCAGTACGCGCCGGCGAACTCGATGGTGAGCTGGTCCTGCTCCGCGAGCCGGCGGCGCCCGGCCTTGTCCCGGCACAGCAGCGCATCGGGGCCGGAGCTGAGGATGAAGGGATTGCCGGGATACTCGCCGCCGCCGCGAAAGACGGCGCCCTGCATCGCCGCCAGGATGTCGCCCTCGAACGCGCCCGGCGCGGCCAGCCGCTCGGCCTCGGCCAGGGCGTCGTCGGCGAGTTCGGCCGCGCGGCGCACGTGGGTGAGTTCGTCGTCGCTCTTGACCAGGCGGTGCGCAGAGACGAGGTCCGACGCGTCCTCCAGCGTGCAGAACTGGTCGAACGCCCGCTCCACTCTGAGCCAGTTCGCCGCCGTCAGGCCTTGGGTGTCGCGCTCGACGCCGATCAGTTTGCCAGCCCCGCCATGCCCCGTCACCACATCGCGGAGCGCGCCGGCGGGGTCGGCACCGGCCTCGTCGACCCAGATGCGGATGTCGTCGATGATCGAGGTGTGCTGTGCTTGCCTGAGGTCTGGCGCGCGGGTCAGCAGGGTCATCCGCCCGTCGCTGCCGAGCCAGAGGCATTGGAAGAAGCAAAACCCGAAGGTGTCGTAACCCGTCAGGTAGTACATGCTCTCCTGCTTGAAGAGCAGGATGCCGAAGAGGCCGCGCCCCTTCAGCGCGCGGACCACCGCGTCGCGTCGGTGGTCGAACTCGTCCCTCGTGAAATGGATCGCCATGCGCCGCCGCCCTCCGCCACGCTGCCCCCTCTTGCGGCGGACGATAGGGCGGCGCGGCACGGGCGTAAACCGAGCAGCCCGCTATAAGGCGCGAGGGGATTTGGAATTGGAACCCGACTCGTATCCAACTGGCGAATCGGGAGGGTGTTCGTAGACGGGGGCAGCGACTCTAGCGCGGAATGAAATACCGCCTGCCGCCGTCCTGTCCGTCGATCCCTTGCTGGGCAACGCCGGCGGCGACGAGGGTCTGCAGAACCTTCTCCACTCCCTTTGTGCGCCGGGCTGAATTCTTGCCGCGGAAGGTGGCGCCCAGGGTTTCCGGCGCCACGGGGCCGGGGGCGCGGCTCAGCATGTCACGGACGATGCCGATGCGGGCCATCTCGTCCTTCGGCCAGGCCGGCTTGCCATCGGCCGGTGCCGGCACGACGAGCTGGGCCTCCACCTGCTCGACCTCTTCCGGTGCCTTCACCTTGTGGCCGAGCTTGGGGATCTGATAGTCGGGCCGCAGCCAGCGCACGGTGCCGCGCCGCTCTTCCGCTGCCCGCTCCCGGTTGAGGGCGACGAGGCGGGTGAGCAGCTCTTCCTCCGCCTCCTCCTGCTCCGGCGTCTTGTGGGGCGAGGGCATCGTCGCCCCCGGCTTGCCCACCAGCGCGGGGATCAGGTCGGCCCAGCCGTAGGCCTGGAACACGGCGCGGTCGATGTCGTCATGGATGTCCTTCAGGACGGAAACCAGTCCCGCCTCGTGGATATCCTTCTCCTTCGCCGTGAGGGGCGGCACGTTGCAGCCGTTCTCCAGCTCCCGCCTCCGCTCCAGCACGTTGTAGAGCAGGGTCATGGTGAGGAAGTCGTGCTCGGCGAGCCGTTCCTTGCGGAAGGAGTCGAGGCGATCACCCAGCCCGTTTAGGCTTTCTGCATCCTGAGTTGTAGGAAACGGAAATGGATCAAGGGTCTTGGTCTTTGCGTAAACTGGATCGTTGCCTACACCCATCCAGTTTCCGCAGTAAATCGACCAATGAGCGTGGACCCGTGAACTCAACAGGGACAACGAGGAACCGTCGCTAAGACCAACATTAATCAGCTTGTTGTCGGGCCGGATATAGGCATCGAGGAACTGGAAAAAACGGTGCTTAGATGTTTCGGCGGTTGAGATGTAGCGATCCAGGCTCTCGAGGAATCCGCGTAGTTCCTTGTGTGTAGCTCCAAACCACCACCAGTTTTCGCGACGAAATTTCATGCGGTTATGATCCCGCTCCGGCTTAACTCGCTCGACAACGTGCTGATACACCTTCGGGAATCTGTCGCGCACCTCCTTGGCAGCCAGCGGATAGAGGTCGATCACCATGACTCCGCGCGGGCGCTGGGCGATATCGCGGCCGTGCCGGTACGGCAGGATGTGATCTTCCAGACCAGGCGTTGACCCGAGGCCAAGCGCAGCGGCTTGCTGTGGGGTTACAATGAACCCAGAACCGTGCAGCTTGACGCCGGGGCTGGATATCAGCGCGTTCGCCACCAGCGGCTGAACCGCCGTGATGTCGGCGCCGACCTTCAGGTTGCCGTTGATCCCGCCCTCCCGCGCGGTGAGCTCGACGACCGGCGTATCCGTATTCAGACCGCTCTCACGCTCCACCGTGGCCAGCGTGCCTTTGCGCTCGCCACGGGCGGCGACGGTCATGGCGATCCGGACCGCCGCCTTGCCGGCCGCCTTCTGCCAGGGGTGGTCGGGCACGGCGTACACCAGGGACAGCGGTTCCTTCGCCCGCGCGTGCCGCTCGATGACGCGGCGGGAGAAGGTCTGGGTCACGGAGTTGGTGGTGATGAACCCAAAGCGGCGCAGAGGGTTCGTCTTCCCCTTCACCGGCTTACGCAGCAGGCGGGTCGCTGCCTCGTCCCAGAAGTGCATGACGAAGTCGGCGCCGCCGGGAATCTTCGGTCGCGCCTTCCAAGCCGCCTCGGCGTAGCCATCGCCGAGCTCCGTTCGCATGTCCTTGCCGCCGATGAAGGGAGGGTTGCCGACGATGAACTCGGCCTCGGGCCACGCGGCGCGTCGCGGGTTCTCGTAGCGGTAGAGTTCCACCGTGGCGTCGGGATCGGGAACCTCCTCGCCCGTGATCGGGTGGAGCTTGGTGGTCACACCGTCCCAGCGGGAGAGCGGTACGCCGTGCTCGTCGCGAAGCAGTTCCTGCTTGTCCCAGGCCAGGATTGCGTCCTGCTCCCGGATCGTGCCGTAAGCGTGGAGCACCGGTTCGGCAATGTCATCCGCTTTGACGGTGCGGAGCTGCCACTTGAGGTAGCCGATCCAGAGCACCAGATCGGCGATAGCGACGGCGCGGGGGTTAATTTCGAGGCCGTGAAATTGGCGCGGGCTGACCGTCTCGCCCTCCATCGCAAGGCGCGGATTCCCGCCCAGGTCTTCGAGCGCGTCCAGCACCTCGCCTTCCAGCCGCTTCATCAGCTCCAGCGAGACGTAGAGGAAATTGCCGGTGCCGCAGGCCGGGTCCAGAACGCGGGTGGTACAGAGCCGGTGGTGGAAGTCCCTGATTGCCTGGAGCGCCGCCTGGTGCTTGCCTTCCCCCTCCAGCGCATGGGCGCGGGTCAGCGCCTCCTCCCAGTCGGCGCGGAGGGGCTCGATGATCGTGGGGACGACCAGCCGTTCCACATAGGCGCGCGGCGTGTAGTGGGCGCCGAGCTTCGAGCGCTCCTTCTTGTCGAGAGCACGCTCTAGCAGCGTGCCGAAGATGGCGGGCTCGACGTCGCGCCAGTCGCGCCCGGCGGCGATGTGAAGCTCGCGGATGTCGTCCTTCTCCAGCGCAATCGCCTTGCGCCTGCTGAACAGCGTGCCGTTGAAGCGCTTGACCGTCGCGTTGAGGTGCGGGGCGTAGCCACCCTCGTCCATGACCCGCCACAGGCTCTCCAGCGCCGGCGCGAAATGCTCGGGCGTGTTCACCATGTCGCCCAGCAGCTTCTCGAACCCCTTCTCGGGCAGCAGGCCCACATCCTCCGCGAACATGGTGAAGAGGCAGCGCATGAGGAACTCCGCGACCTCCTTGGCATCGTGCTTGCCTTCCAGGCTGCGGGCGACGCGGGCGAGACGCTCTGCGATGTCGCGGGTAACCTCGGCGCTGCGTTTGGCGGGATCGAGGGAGTGAGGGGCGCACCAGATCGCGCGCAGACGGTCTCGGATTGCTTGGTCGCGCAGACCTTCCAGCGGAATGGCATAGCCGTCCCGATCCGGGAACTGGGCGTAGTTCTTCCCTTGGCCGGAGAAGTCGGCGTAGACCTCGATCACGTGACCTACATCGACGACGAGGATGAAGGGGGGCCAGCCGTGTTCCTTCGGCAGCGCGCGGGCGTAGTCCTCCGCCTGCCTCTTGGCGGCGCGCATCACCTTGTCCCAGCGCCCCGTGCCGCGCGTGGCTGTGCCGGGCTTGAGCTTGGTGGAGTCCTCGGGAATTAGCCTTAGCTGTTCGGGATCGGCCTTCCGCGCCTTGACCCGTTTCGCCGATTGCTTTCCCTCCATGACGAAGCAATCGCGCTTGTACAGGTCGATCCTGCGACGGGCCGTCGTCCCGTCATCGAACTTGTAGTCGACGCGCCGCTCGAAGACGTAATCGTTGGTTTCGACCGTTTCTTGCGCAGGATCGGGTTCCGGCAGGCCAAGCAGGGCGCAAAGCTCCTTGGCGAACGGCTGGAAGTTCGCCATCTCTGCGCCGCCGGATTTCCTCCACCGGGTGATGAAGGCCTCGATGTCGGCAGGATCCGTTCCGTCGTCCGCCGCTGGCTTCTGCGACTCCACTTCACTCATGGCGCGAAGATACCGATTGCAGCCTGTGGCCACACCCCGAGACTCCCTTTCGGCGGCGTTTCCCGTTAATGATGGCGTCCCTGCCACGACCTTCGAATGGGGCGGAAGAAGACACGATGTCCGATCGTCTGGAATTCGACCGGGTGGCCCGTCTCCCAGTGCCAGCCGACAACGTCGCGATCGCGACGCGGCGCCTGGAGGCCGGCACCCGCGTCGCGGACGGGACAAGTGAGTTCCGCCTGCCCCACACGGTGCTCGAAGGGCATCGCTTCGTCCGCGCGCCGGTCCCGCAAGGCGCGCAACTCACCTCCTGGGGGCTCCCCTTCGGCATCGCGGCCCGCGCTCTGGAGCCCGGCGAATACGTCTGCAACGAGAGGATTCTGACGGCACTGGGCGCCCGCGACATCGACTTCGCGCTGCCCGGGGCCGCCAACTTCGTCGATACCATGGAGACCTATGCGCTGGACGAGGCCTGCTTCGTGCCGGGCGCGCAGGTCGCGCCTGCCGACGACGGCGCCACCTTCGAGGGCTTCCGCCGCCCCGGCGGGCGGGGCGTGGGCACGCGGAACTTCGTCGTGGTGATGGCGACCACGTCGCGCGCCAACGGCTTCGTGCGCGCGGTGGCGGACCGCGCGGCGGCCCAGGCGCCCGCCGGGATCGACGGCGTGGTCGCGATCACCCATACCGAAGGCGGCGGTGCCGGACGGCCCAACAACCTGGGTCACGTGCTGCGCGTGCTCGCGGGCTTCATGGTGCATCCCAACGTGGGCGCGGTGCTCGCGGCCGACGACGGCGCGGGCGCCTACGGCAACGACGATCTGAGGCGCTTCATGGCGGACCGCGACGATCCGCTCGACCACGTGCCCCACGCGTTCTTCCGCATCGTGGGCGGGTTCGAGACGGAGATCGCGCGCGCGGCGGCGCTGATCGAAGGTTGGCTGCCAGCGGTGGCTGCCGCGCGCCGCACGCCCGAGCCCGCGAGCAACCTTCGTCTCGCCCTCCAGTGCGGCGGCTCGGACGCGTTCTCCGGCGTCTCGGGCAACGCGCTCGCCGGCTGGGTGGCGAAGGAGGTCATCCGCCACGGCGGCTCCGCGAACCTGGCCGAGACCGACGAGCTCATCGGCGCCGAGTCTTACGTGCTGGAGAATGTCCGCGACGCCGCCACCGCCCGCGCGTTCCTTGAGAAGATCGAGAACTTCAAGCGCTATGCCGCGAACCACGGCGCCACGGCGGAAGGGAACCCCACGGGCGGGAACAACTTTCGCGGGCTCTACAACATCGCCCTCAAATCCCTGGGCGCCGCGCGCAAGAAGGCGCCGGAGGTCCGGCTCGACCACGTTATCGACTACGGCGAGCCCATGCGCGCGCCGGGCTACTACTTCATGGACAGCCCCGGCAACGACCTGGAGAGCATCGCGGGCCAGGTGGCGGCGGGCTCCAACCTCATCCTGTTCATTACCGGCAACGGCTCGATCACCAACTTCCCCTTCGTGCCGACGCTGAAGTTCGTGACCACCACCGGGCGTTTCGAATTGCTCGCGAACGAGATGGACGTGAACGCTGGCCGCTACAACGACGGCATGGAGATGGACGCGCTCGGCGCGGATACCTTCGAGCTCGCGCTCGACATCGCCTCCGGGCAACGCAGCAAGGGCGAGCTTGCCGGCCACGCCCAGGTCTCGATCTGGCGCGACTGGCCGCGCACCGACAAGGACGGGCTGGATGAGGCGCGCGGGCGTCCTGTCCCCGACGGGCGGCCCGCGCCGGTGCGGCAGTCGCCGCCGCTCGACCTCGCCTTCGACGCGCTGGTCACCGAAGACGGCGTGGCGTCGGATCAGATCGCTCTGGTGATGCCGACCAGCCTCTGCTCGGGGCAGGTCGCGCGCCTCATCGCAGACGAGCTCGACGCCAACCCGCCGCCCTGGAGCGACGTGTCGCGGTTCGTCGCGCTCGTGCACACCGAAGGCTGCGGCTCGGCCAATGGCGCCGGCCTCTATCTCGATACGCTCACCGGCCACCTCGCGCACCGCAGCGTGCGCCACGCGGTGCTGCTGGAGCACGGCTGCGAGATGACCCACAACGACGCGGTGCGGAACCACCTCGCGGAACACGGCGTCGCGGCGGAGCGCTTTGGCTGGGCGAGCGTGCAACTGGACGGCGGCATCGCCAGCGTGCAGGCCAAGGTGACCGGGCAGCTCCAGGCGATGGCGGCGGCCCGCGCCGCGCCCGCATCCGAACGCCGGCGCGTGGGCGCGGATCAGATGCGCGTGGCACTCGCCGCGCATGGGCCGTTGTCGCAGGCGATGGGTGACGCGTTCGGCCGACTCGCCACGGGCCTGGTCGCGGCTGGCGCGACCGTGGTCGTGCCCGACAGCGGAGGCCTGCTCGGCAACGACGGGTTCCGACGCACCGTGTTCCCCGACGGCATCGCGCCCTCTGCCTCGCTCGCATTCGGCCGGCCGGCGGCCGAGGCCGGATTCCACATCATGGAGACGCCCACGGAAAACCCCGTTGAGGCGTTCACAGGGCTGGGAGCGACCGGAGTCGATCTGATGCTCTGCCACATTGGGCAGACCCCGCTGCAGGGGCATCCGATGCTTCCCCTCGTCCAGGTGACGGCGGTTCCCGAGGTCGCGGCGCAGTACGGCAGCGACCTGGATCGTGTCCTGGAATCGGAACAGGGTATCGAGGAGACGGTCGCCGTGCTCGCCACGCTGATCGCCGACGTGGCGTCCGCCCGCCACCGGCCTGCGCTTTGGTCGCGCGGGGTCACCGAGTTTCAGCTTACCCGCGGCCGGCTCGGCCTTTCGCTGTAGAGGCCGGGAGAGGACGCGGATGCCCGACGCCGCACCGCTCGACGGCCGCTACGACTACATCATCGTGGGCGCCGGCACGGCCGGCTGCGTGCTCGCCAACCGCCTGACCGAAGACCCCCGGTCGCGGGTGCTGCTGCTCGAAGCCGGCCGCAGCGACGCCTACCACTGGGTCCACGTCCCGGTGGGCTACCTCTACTGCATCGGCAACCCGCGCACCGACTGGATGATGAAGACGGCGCCCGAGCCCGGCCTCAACGGGCGCAGCCTCGTCTATCCCCGCGGCAAGGTGCTGGGCGGCTGCACCGCGGTCAACGGCATGATCTACATGCGAGGCCAGGCGGCGGACTACGATCATTGGCGCCAGCTCGGCAACCTCGGCTGGGGCTGGGACGATGTGCTGCCCTACTTCCTCAAGTCGGAGGACCACTACGCCGGCGCGAGCCCGATGCACGGCACCGGCGGCGGCTGGAAGGTCACGACGCAGCGGCTGCGCTGGGACATCCTGGAAGCCGTGCAGGAGGCCGCGAAGGAGTTCGGTATCGAGCCCCGCGCCGACTTCAACGACGGCGACAACGAGGGCTCGGGCTTCTTCGAGGTGAACCAGCGCAACGGCGTGCGCTGGACCACGGCGCGCGGCTTCCTCAAGCCTGCGATGAAGCGGCCCAATCTGCGGGTCATTCTGGAGGCCGAGACCGAGCGGCTGATCCTCCAAGGACGCGACGTGCGTGGCCTGATCTATCGCCACAAGGGCACCCGGCGGGAGGCGCGGGCCGAGGCGGAGGTGCTGCTGGCCGCAGGCTCCATCAACTCACCCAAGATCCTCGAGCTTTCCGGCATCGGCCAGCCCGAGCGGCTCGCCAAGCTCGGAATCGAGGTGACTCACGAGAGCTCCGGCGTCGGCGAGAACCTGATGGATCACCTGCAGATTCGCACGGTCTACGGGGTGAGCGGCGCGAAGACGCTGAACACGCTCGCCAACAGTCTCTGGGGAAAGGCGGGCATCGTCCTCGAATACGCGTTGCGCCGGAGCGGGCCGATGTCGATGGCCCCGAGTCAGTTCGGCATGTTCACGAAGTCCGACCCCGCGCTCGCCACGCCCGATCTGGAGTATCACGTCCAGCCGCTCTCCACCGACCGGCTGGGCGACCCGCTCCACCCCTACCCCGCCATCACCATGTCGGTCTGCAACCTGCGCCCGGAGAGCCGGGGGAGCTGCCACGTCACCACCACGGACCTCGCCGTGCAGCCCGAGATCAAGCCGAACTATCTCTCGACCGCGCACGACCGCCGCATCGCAGTCAAATCCGTCGGGCAGGTCCGCCGGATCATGACGGCCAAGGCGCTGAAGCGGTATGCGCCGAAGGAGCTTCTTCCCGGCCCCGAGGTCCAGTCCAACGAGGACCTCGTGAAGGAGGTCGGCAACATCGCGACCACGATCTTCCACCCGGTGGGAACGTGCAAGATGGGCGACGACCCGCACGCGGTCGTGGATTCGGAGCTGCGCGTGCACGGGCTGAACGGCCTGCGCATCGTGGACGCCTCGATCATGCCCCGGATCACCTCGGGCAACACCGCCTCGCCGGTCATCATGATCGCGGAGAAGGCCGCCGACATGATCCGGCAGTCGTAACCGGAAGCGGGACGTCCCGGCTCAGATTCTACAGAGCAGCGCCGCCGTCCAGGTTGATGGCTTGGCCGGTGACATGGGGAGCCCGCACGAGATAGAGCGCGAGCTCCGCCATGTCCTCCTCGGTCTGCGGCACGCCCTGGGGAATGTAGCCCTCGATGAAGCGTGCGTAGGTCTGCTCCGGCGTCTCCCCCGATTCCCCGAAGGCGACGTTGAGCAGCGTCCACATTTGCGTGCCTACGATGCCGGGGCAGATGCAGTTCACCGTGATGCCCTCGCGCGCGACCTCCTTGGCCAGCGCGTTCGAGAAGCCGATCACCGCGAACTTGGATGCGCAGTAGTGCGAGAGCGTCGCGGTGCCGAACTTTCCCGCGACCGAGGAGATGTTGACGATCCGCCCGCCATCGCCCTGCGCGCGCATCTGGACGACCGCCGCCTTGTTCACGAGGAATGTGCCCTTGGCGTTCACGTCCATGATGTTGTCCCACTCCGCCTCGCTCATCTCGGCGATCGGGCGGGCGGTGATCACGCCAGCCGCGTTGACCACCACATCGACCCGGCCGAAGCGCTCGACCGTCTGCGCGAACATGGCGTCGACGGCTCCGGCGTTAGCCACGTCCGCGTCGATGGCGATGGCGTCGCCGCCAATCTCCTCCGCCACGGCCAGGGCTGCGGTGTAACCGCCGATGTGCTTCGTCTCGTACTGATTGTCGGCGGTCGGCGCATGCTCCAGCCCGTTGAGGGCGAGCCTCATGCCCTCGCGCGCGAACAGCAGCGCGACGCCCTTGCCGATCCCGGTGCCGCCGCCGGTGACGAGTGCAACCTTCCCCGCTACATCGGACATGGTCCAAATTCTCCGTCATCTTTCCCTGCGAATAGTGCCACGCATCACCCCGCAACGCTGCCGTTGACTGGGCAAAGTCCTGTGGCATACTCCCGGCGGCGCGCGGGCCGGCGAGAGCCGAACGAGGCCGCGCGCCGTTTTGTCACATCTCATCGTCGTGAGCGAAATGAAAACCTTCTCGGCAACGCCTGCCACAATCGAGAAGAAGTGGATGCTGGTGGACGCGGAGGACCTCGTCCTCGGCCGGCTCGCCAGCATCGTCGCGACCCGTCTGCGCGGCAAGCACAAGCCGAGCTACACCCCGCACATGGATTGCGGCGACAACATCATCATCGTCAATGCCGGGAAGGTCCGGCTCACCGGACGCAAGCGGGAAGACAAGGTGTACCATCACCACACCGGGTATCCCGGCGGCCTCAAGACCCGCACGGCGGCCCGCATCCTCGGCGGCAAGAAGCCCGAGGAAGTGGTGATCAAGGCGGTTCAGCGGATGATCCCCAAGGGCCCCCTGGGACGCCGTCAGATGGCGAACCTCAAGGTCTACCCCGGCCCGGACCATCCGCACGAGGCGCAGCAGCCTGAGCCCCTCGATATCGCCGCGATGAATCCGAAGAACGCGAGGAGCACGCTCCGTGGCTGACGAGCCGAAGACCCTGACCAGCCTTGCCGAGCTCGGCGAGGTCGCCCGGCCTGACGCCGACATCGAGCCCGAGCCGCAGATCGACCGGCTCGGCCGTACCTACTCGACCGGCAAGCGCAAGGACGCGGTTGCGCGCGTCTGGCTGCGGCCCGGCATCGGCACGATCACGGTCAACAAGCGCCCGGTGGAGGACTACTTCGCCCGCCCGGCGCTCCGGATGATCATCAACCAGCCGGCGGAGCTGGTCGGGCGCCGCACCCAGTACGATGTCATCTGCACGGTCAAGGGCGGCGGCCTCTCTGGTCAGGCCGGGGCGCTGCGTCACGGCATCAGTCGGGCGCTCGCGGCGCGCGAGCCTGAGCTGCGCAAGATGCTCAAGTCCGGCGGCTTCCTCACCCGCGACAGCCGCGTCGTGGAGCGCAAGAAGTACGGCAAGCGCAAGGCCCGACGCAGCTTCCAGTTCTCGAAGCGCTAGGTCAGGCGTCGCCGGCGCGCCTTCTCCTCCGGCTCTCGCGATCGAAATAGGCTATCCATGAGCCCCTCCTCCTCAGGCACGGGCAACACCGCGCGCGTCGGCGTGCTCGGCGCGAGCGGCTATACCGGCGGCGAGCTGCTGCGCCTGCTGGCTCATCACGACGGCTTCTCGGTCGGCGTGCTGACCGCCGAGCGGCGCGCGGGCCAGAGCCTGGGTTCGGTCTTTCCCCATCTCGACGGCGCGGGCTTCCCCGACCTCGTCAAGATCGAGGATGCCGCCTGGGACACGCTGGATGCGGTCTTCTGCTGCCTGCCCCACGGCACCACGCAGGAGGTCATTGCCGTGCTCCCCGGCCATTTGAAGGTGGTGGACCTCTCTGCCGACTTCCGGCTCGCCGACCCCGAGGTCTATGCCGAATGGTACGGGCGGACGCACGGCGCCGTGGCGCTGCAGGCCGAGGCGGTCTACGGGCTGACCGAGCTCGCGCGCGAGGAAGTCCGCAGCGCCCGCCTGGTGGCGAACCCTGGCTGCTACCCGACCTCCGCCCAGCTGCCGCTGGCGCCGCTGCTCGAAGAGGGGCTGATCGAGAGCGACGACATCATCATCGATGCCAAGTCGGGTGTTTCCGGCGCAGGGCGCGAGGCCAAGCAGGGAAGCCTCTTCGCCGAGGTCGGCGAGGGCGTGCACGCCTACGGCATCGCCGCCCACCGCCACGCGCCCGAGATCGAGCAGGGCCTCTCGGCGGCAGCCGGCGCGCCGGTCCGGGTCAACTTCACGCCCCACCTCATGCCCATGAACCGGGGCATCCTGGCGACGATCTACGTGCGCAGCCGCGCGGGCGCCGATGCCATGCGCAAGGCCCTCGCCCGGCGCTACGCGGACGAGCCGTTCGTGCGCCTGCTGCCGGCGGGTGCGGCGCCGGCGACGCGCCACGTGCGGGGCTCCAACCACTGCCTCATCGGGGTCTTCGACGACCGCATCGAGGGGCGCGCGATCCTAATCTCGGCCATCGACAATCTGGTCAAGGGAGCATCGGGCCAGGCGATCCAGAACATGAACCTGATGCACGCCCTGCCCGAGACGACAGGGCTCGAGCAGGCGCCGCTCTTTCCTTAGAGCGCAGGAGTCCATGTCCGCCGGCCTGCTGCTCCCCTATCGCCACCGCTGGCCGCAGCTGGCGCCGAGCGCTTTTGTTGCCGCCGGCAGCGCCGTGATCGGCGATGTCATCATGGGGGCACAGTCGAGCATCTGGTTCAACTGCGTCCTCAGAGGCGACGTGAACTACATCCGCATGGGCGCGCGCAGCAACGTCCAGGACGGCACGATCATCCACACCGCGACCGCCGACGGCCCCACGCTCATCGGCGACGACGTGGTGGTGGGCCACATGTGCCTGCTGCACGCCTGCATCCTGAAAGACGCCTGCATGATTGGCATGGGGGCGACCGTGATGGACTTCGCGGTGGTGGAGACCGGCGCCTGGGTCGCCGCCGGCGCGCTGGTAACGCCGGGCAAGCGGGTCAAGAGCGGCGAGATGTGGATGGGCCGGCCGGCAAAGGCCGTGCGCATGGTGAGCAATGCCGAGCGCGAGACCATCACAACCATCGCCCGGCGCTACGCCAACCGCGCCGGCGAGTACCGGGCATCGTCGGGCCCGCCGCAGCGGGCGTCCGCAGCTACTTCGCCAGGACGTAGGCGCCCGGCGCGTCCTCGATCGGCCTGAGCGCGCCTGAGCCGGGAACGCGCGCCGGCACCTTCTTGCCGCCTGAGCGGCGGCGCTGCCAGGCGTGCCAGTCGTTCCACCACGAGCCTTCGTGGTGCTCGGCGGCGGCGAGCCAGCCGTCGGCGCTCTGCGCCTCCACGACCGGGCCGGTCCAATAGCCGTACTTGCCGGCCTCCGGCGGATTGATGATGCCGGCGATATGACCGGAGGCGCCGAGAACGAAGCGGCGCTGCCCCCGGTAGAGCCCGCAGGCGGCGAAGCATGACTGCCACGGCGCGATGTGGTCCTCCCGCGTCGCCACGATATAGGTCGGGATGTCGATGCGGCCGAGGTCGATGGGAACGCCGGCGAGGCGAAGGCCCTCCGGTCGAGCCAGCAAGTTCTCCTGATACATCTTGCGCAGGTAGAAGCCGTGCATCGCCGCCGGCATGCGTGTGGAATCCGAATTCCAGAAGAGCAGGTCGAAGGGCAGCGGCTCGCGGCCGAGCAGGTAGTTGTTGACGACGAAGGACCAGATCAGGTCGTTGGCGCGCAGCATGTTGAAGGTCGTGGCCATGTGACGGCCGTCGAGATAGCCCTTCTCCGCCATCATGGCCTCGAGCGACTCGAGTTGGGCATCGTCGATGAAGACGCCGAGCTCGCCGGGCTCGGCGAAATCGACGAGGGAGGCGAAGAAGGTCGCGCTCCTGATCCGCTTGTCGTCCCGTGCCGCAAGGTAAGCGAGGGTCGCCGCCGTGAGCGTGCCGCCCAGGCAGTAGCCGATCGCCGCGATATCGCGCTCGCCCGTCGCCTGCTCGATCGCATCTAGCGCCGCCAGCGGGCCTTCCACCATGTAGTCCTCGAAGGTCTTCTCCGCGAGCCGGTCGTCAGGGTTGACCCACGAGATCATGAAGACCGTATAGCCCTTGGAGACCGCCCACCTGACGAAGGAGTTCTTCGGCCGGAGGTCGAGCACGTAGTACTTGTTGATCCAGGGCGGCACGATCAGGAGCGGCCGGCGAAACACCGTCTCCGTGCTTGGCGCGTACTGGATCAGTTGCATCAGGTCGTTCTGAAAGACGATCTTTCCTGGCGTCGTGGCGATGGTCTCGCCTAGAGTGAAATGGCCCTCGTCCGACATGTGGGGCCCGAACCGGCCCTCGTTGCGCTCCAGATCGTCGAGCACATTGCGCAGGCCCCTCAACAAGTTCTCGCCCCTGGTCTCGGCGGTCTCCTTGAGTGCGGCGGGATTGGTGGCGAGGAAGTTGGTGGGCGCCAGCGCATCGACGAACTGACGCGTGTAGAAGGCGAGCTTGGCGGCGTCCTTCTCGTCGAGGCCGCGCAGATTCCCCACCGCCGACTGCATGCAGGCGGCGGTCAGCAGATACGACTGCTTCAGGTGATCGAAGACCCAGCTCTCGGTCCAGGCCGGATCGCGAAAGCGCCGGTCGTCTGGCGCGGGCTCGACCACGGGCTCGGCGGGCTCTTCGGCCTGCAGGCGCTGCGCGCCCTGCTGCCACAGCCTGAGATAGCCGTCCCACCACTTCATCTGGGCGTCGATCAGCGGCGTCGGATCGTCGGCCAGACTGCGCGCCATCGCCCCCAGGGCGGCGCTCAGGTTGAGCGGGTCGGATGCCGCCCCGGCACCTGTCGCGCCCCGCCCGCTCAGGAAACGCGCCGCGATCCGCTGGCTTTGCTGCGCAATGGCGACGAGTTGGTCGGCCATGTCGTGTTCCGTCGCGTCTGCGGCGGGCGGGTCGTCAGGCATCGTGAGCCGTGTCCGTGCGGGGTGGGTTGGCAGGCGCGCCTGTCGGCCGCCGCCCGCCAATGCGAATGATCTGAATTGCGTATATGCTACCCACGAGTCGGACGGTTCTCAACGCTGGCGGTTGCAGGGCATCGTCGGCCAACCAGGAGAATTCCCCATGCACGATTCCCAGGACCATCAGGAGACCACACCCGCTCTCAGGCGGCAGCGGATGCGGCCGCTCGCGCTCCTCGCGATCGCGCCGCTTGCTCTCGGCCTCATCGTGACCGGATGCACGGCGATCGAGGATACGACCGACTACATCGGCGACCTGTTCAGCTATGTCGAGGACGACGACGAGGTCTTCGGCAGCGATGACGTCTCCAGCGGTGACGAGCCCTACCGCTCGGTCAGCGAAGTGCCGAGCGAGGCGCCCGCCGTTTCGAGTGCGGAAGAGCGTGTTGAGCTGACCGCCGGCCTGGTGGCGGACCGCGAGAAGGCGCAACACACGGCCGAGGAGCTCCGTGCGCGGGTGGAGTCAGAAGAGCCGATGACGCAGGTTCGCGCCGTGTATCAGCCGGTGGAGGAGTAGACGGAGCCTGCTCTGACCTCCGCCGGCTTGCGGCACCACCCGTCTCGCGACCGGCCCGCCGAGACCCCTCTCCTGTCGTGACCTATCGCCCCCACTGTGTACCGGGCGGTCGTGGATCGGCCGGCCGCGTTTACCCGACGCCACAGACCAACCTGAAAAAAGTACATCTTCATGTCTGAACCGCTACGTATCGGCGTCGCCGGGCTGGGTACTGTCGGCTGCGGCGTGCTGGCGCTGCTGCGCGACAATGCAGGGCTGCTGGAGCAACGAACGGGCCGGTCGATCGAAGTGGTGGCGGTCTCCGCCCTCGACAGGAGCAAGGATCGCGGGGTCCCGCTCGACGGGCTTGACTGGTGTGACGACGCCCGGGCGCTTGCCGCCCACCCCGCCGTCGATGTCGTGGTCGAGCTGATCGGGGGCTCGGAGGGGATCGCGCGGGCGCTCTCCGAGGCCGCCTTCGCCAACGGCAAGCACCTCGTGACCGCGAACAAGGCCCTGCTCGCCCATCACGGGGCGGCACTCGCGGAGGCCGCCCGGCAGGCGGAGCGCCACCTCGGCTACGAGGCCGCAGTCGCCGGCGGCATCCCCATCGTCAAGGCGCTGCGCGAGGGCCTCGCCGGAAACCGGATCGGCGGCGTCTA
Source organism: Alphaproteobacteria bacterium (assembly GCA_022826345.1). The sequence continues at coordinate 26,492 of JAJDVB010000011.1, read as the reverse complement.
CGGCATCCTGAACGGCACTTGCAACTACATCATGACGGCGATGCACGAATCGGTGCGGGCCGGCCAGGCGCGCGATTTCGACTCCGTGCTCCAGGAGGCGCAGGAGCTCGGCTACGCAGAGGCCGACCCTTCAACCGACATCGACGGCATCGACGCGGCCCACAAGCTCGCGATCCTCGCCAGCGTCGTGTTCGGCAGCCCGGTCGACTTCGACGCCGTGCACGTGGAGGGCATTCGCCACGTCAGCGCGCTCGACATCGGCTTCGCCATCGAGCTCGGCTACCGGGTCAAGCTCTTAGGGATTGCCCGCGCCGACGAGACCGCGATCACCCAGCGGGTGCATCCCTGCATGATCCGCGAATCGGCGCCCATCGCCCGAATCGACGGCGTCTTCAACGCCGTGGTGGCGGAGGGCGATCGGATCGGTAGCGCGCTCTTCGAAGGCCCTGGCGCCGGTGCTGGACCGACCGCATCGGCGGTGGTCGCTGACCTCGTCGACATCGCGCGCGGGCAGATCATGCCGGCCTTCCCCGCCGGCGCGGCAGGCACGGCACGGCCAGCGGCGAAGCCCATGGACCACCACGTGGGCGCCTACTACATTCGCCTGATGGTGGTGGACAAGCCGGGCGTGATTGCCGGCATCGCCGCCTGTCTGCGCGACGAGCAGGTCTCCGTGGAAGCCATGCTGCAGCGCGGACGGAACCCTGGCGAGTTGGTTCCCGTGGTGCTCACCACCCACGAGGCGCATGAAGCAGCGGTAGTGAGCGCGCTCGCCGCCATCGACCGCCTCGACACGGTGCTGGAACCGCCGCGCATGATCCGGATCGAAGCGTTCTAGGGGGCGTCCATGGCAGACGCGGCGATCTCCCTCGACCGGAACCTGGCGCTGGACGCGGTGCGCGTGACCGAGGCCGCGGCCCGCGCGGCGGCCCGGCTGATCGGCCGGGGTGACGAGATGGCCGCCGACCAGGCCGCCGTCGATGCCATGCGGCGGGGCCTCAACGCGCTCGACATCGACGGCACGGTGGTGATCGGCGAAGGCGAGCGGGATGAGGCACCGATGCTCTTCATCGGCGAGAGCGTGGGCACCGGCAAGGGGCCGAGCCTCGATGTCGCGCTCGACCCGCTTGAAGGCACGACGATTTGCGCCACCGGCGGCCCCAACGCGCTCGCCGTGCTGGCAATGGCGGAGAAAGGCGGCTTCCTCGCCGCGCCCGATACCTACATGGACAAGATCGCCGTCGGCGACGGGCTGCCGGACGAACTGGTCGACCTCGACGATCCGCCGGCCACCACGCTCGCCAAGCTCGCGCAGGCGAAGGACTGCGATGTCAACGAGCTGACCGTGCTGATCCTGGATCGGCCCCGGCACGAGGAGCTGATCGCCAAGGTGCGCGAGACCAGCGCCCGCATCCAGCTGATCCGAGACGGCGACGTCGCCGGGGTGATCGCGACCACGCGGCTCAACCGCACCGTCGACATCTATATGGGGATCGGCGGCGCGCCCGAGGGCGTGCTCGCGGCTGCGGCGCTCCGCTGTATCGGCGGCCAGATGATGGGCCGGTTGGTCTTCCGCAACGACGACGAGAAGAAGCGCGCGCGGGCGATGGGCGTCACCGATCTCAAGCGCAAATACAGCCTGCACGAGCTTGCCGGCGGCGAGGTGATGTTCTGCGCGACCGGAGTGACCGACGGCGCCATGCTGCGTGGCGTCTCGCGGCTTCCCCACGGCGCGCGCACCAGCTCGGTGGTCATGCGCTCGCGCACCGGCACCCTGCGCATGATCGAGGCCGAGCACGACTTCTCCCGCGCGCCCGAGCGCATCGGCGCGTGATCTGCACAGGCTCCTGACTTCATGAACGACGGGGCGGCGATGCTCGGGGTCGAGCGGTCGCTGCTCGGCAAGCGCTGGCGCGCAAGGCTCGACGATTCGATGTCGGGCCTCACCCTCGCCCAAGCGATCGAGGTGCCGGAGCTGGTCGGGCGCGTGCTCGCGGCGCGCGGCATCGCGGCGGAAGACGCGCCGGACTATCTCGACCCGACTCTGCGCCGCCTCCTGCCCGACCCGTTGCACCTCAAGGGCATGGAGAGGGCCATCGCGCGTCTCGCCCGCGCGCTTGAGGCGGGCGAGAAGATCGCGATCTTCGGCGACTACGACGTGGACGGCGCGACCTCGGCCGCGCTGCTCAGCCGGTTCCTCGAGGCCGTCGCCGACCCGCCCACCATCTACATCCCCGACCGCCTGCGCGAGGGCTACGGCCCGAACGCCACCGCCATGCGCATGCTGGCCGCGCAGGACGTGCGAGTGGTCATCACGGTGGATTGCGGGATCAGCGCCTTCGACGCGCTCGAAGACGCCGCCGACGCGGGCCTCGACGTGATCGTGATCGACCACCATGTCGCGGAGGCCCGGCTGCCCCAGGCGTGCGCCGTGATCGACCCCAACCGGCTGGACGACGCGAGCCCCCACAGCCAGCTCGCCGCCGTGGGCGTGGCCTTCCTCCTTGTCGTGGGGCTCAACCGGCATCTGCGCGAGGCGGGCTGGTACGGCGAGCGGGCGGAGCCGGACCTGCTGCAATGGCTCGACCTGGTGGCGCTCGGCACCGTCTGCGACGTGGTGCCTCTCACCGGCGTCAACCGCGCCTTCGTGCGCCAGGGGCTCACGATGATGCGGCAGCGCCGCAACGCGGGGCTCAGGGCGCTGGGCGATGTCGCCGGGCTGGAGGAGCCGCCGGGGGTCTACCACCTGGGCTTCATCCTGGGCCCCCGCGTCAACGCCGGTGGCCGGGTGGGCGAGGCCAGCCTGGGCGCGCGCCTGCTGACCACAGAGGATGACGACAAGGCCCGCGAGATCGCGCGCCATCTCGATGCGCTCAACCGCGAGCGCCAGGCGATCGAGCAGGCGGTGCTGGAGGAGGCCATCGAGCAGGTGGAGACGGCAAGCGGCGTCGCGCCTGCCGCGGCGCCCCTGGTCTTCGTGCACGACGAGCGCTGGCACGCGGGCGTCATCGGCATCGTCGCAAGCCGGCTCAAGGAACGCTACAACCGGCCGGCGGTGGTCGTCGCCTGGGAGGATGGCGCGGACGGCATCGGCAAGGCCTCCTGCCGCTCGGTGCCGGGCGTCGATATCGGTGCTGCGATCACCGCCGCACGGCAGGCCGGGCTGCTGGTCAACGGCGGCGGCCATCCGATGGCGGCGGGCTTCACCGTGGAGAAGGCGAAGCTCTCGCCGCTGGAAGAGTTCCTGCAACACCGCCTGGAGGCGGACGCGGACGAAGCCGCCCGGCTTCCCACCCTCGGGCTCGACGGCGCGCTCGGCGTCGAAGGTGCGAGCGCGGACCTGCTGGAAATGCTGGAGGCCGCTGGCCCCTACGGCGCCGGCAATCCGGAGCCCCGCTTTGCGATCGCCGGCGCCCAACTGCTGCGCGCCGATATCGTGGGCCGGGGCCACGTGCGCTGCCAGCTTGCGGGCCGCTCGGGTAAGCGGCTCAAGGGCATCGCCTTCCGCGCCGCCGACAACGCCTTAGGCCACGCTCTGCTGGCGGGCGCTGGCGAGCCGTTCCACCTGGCGGGCCGGCTCCGCCTTGATCGCCGACGCGGCACCCGCGCGGTCGAGCTTCACATCGACGACGGTGCCCCGGCGCCCCCGCCGTCCGACCCTTGATGGGCGCTCGATCGCTCTTGATTTAGGCGCGCCCTGCGCGCTACATGACGCGGCCCAAGGCAGTGACCCCTTCGTCTAGAGGTTAGGACACCACTCTTTCAAGGTGGAGACACGGGTTCAATTCCCGTAGGGGTCACCACCCGTTCCATTTTATTACTATATTTCATATACTTAGATCCCCGGTTTGTCCAACCTTTCGGAAAGGTTGGACAAAACTTGTTCGTGATCTACCCCCAACTTGGCCATGCCGGAGCTCGTCAGTTTCGCCCGGTTGGCAGCCGCCGTGTAACGACTCGCCTCCTTCGCAGTGCGGTGCGCGAGGAAGGCCATCACCTCCCATTCGGTCGCACCGTGCTCCGCCAGCCGACGGGCGCCGGCCTTGCGCAGTCCATGAGCCGAGCAATGAGGCAGGTCCGCTTCCGCGCACATGTCGCGGAACCAGTTGCCGAGCGAGTCTGCCGTGTACCCCTTCGCCTGTGTCCCGTGCGCCAACAGCATCATTTGGTCGGGCGGAAGGTGGGCCAGTTCCTTCGCCAGCTCCGGCGCGATCACGGTCGAAAACCCGACCGACACGGCACTCACCGACATAAGGATCACTCTTCGGGCCTCCCCTCCGATCATCCGCGAGAAGACGTGGACCATCGACCGTGTCGCGCCGGGGTCTCATCTCTCGGTGCGGGGAATCTCCACTCCCCTCGACATCGAACGGCTGGCAGGTCTCGATGAAGCGGAGATCGGCGAACTTGAATTCCGGATGGAGGCGCTGGGGCTTGAGACGATAGTCCAGAAGCGCCGGATAGAGCTGCTCGCCCGCGACGAGTGGGGCGGCGTAGGCGACATGGCTCAAATCCTCGCTGCCTTCGTTTCCCCGAACGATCCTGCGGTGGCCCGCATCCTCAAGGGAGCGGCACGCATACTGGAGGATGCAGGCCACGACGGTTCGATGAACGGCTACCAGTCGGGCGATCCCCGCCGATCCTACATGCTTGCCGGTGCAATCTGGTCCGCTGTTACCGGTCTCGCGCTCACCTACGCCGAGCCGCCAGCATCTTTCGAAAGAGAGGGTCAGAAGATCAGGGGGCCAGGTCGCATTTCCGACGGGGGCCTTCGTCACCTGCCTCGATTCCACGCTCTTTCTTGCCGCGGCATTCGAAGCCGCGGGCCTAAACCCTGTCGTTCTCTTCTCGCGGGGCCACGCATGGGTCGGCGTCTGGCTTCTCAAGAAGGATTTCGGCCATGTGACGGAACCGGATGTTGTTGCCATCCGCAAAGCCGTGCAGGCCCACGAGTTCCAACCGATCGAGACAACATTGCTCACCAAGCGTCCCTCCATCGGCTTCGACCAAGCGATCGATGAGGGGCGTCGTCGGCTTGCCGAGAACCGCGACCCCGAATTCGTCATGGCTGTCGACATTGCGCGCAGTCGTGCAGCCCGCATCCGGCCCCTTGCGAGTCACAGGAGACCGGATCCCTCCGAACCCAGCCCAACCGACGAGACGGCTCCTGCGGCCCTGCCCCCATTACCGGACTTCGGGTTGCTGCCGAGCGAAATCAGCGAAGAGCCGCCCGAAACCCCTCAGGACCGCATTGAGCGATGGCAACGCAAGCTTCTCGATCTGTCGCTCCGAAATCGCCTGCTCAACTACCGCGACAGCAAGCAAACGCTCCCTCTGCGCTGTCCGAGCGTTGCCGTGCTCGAAGACGAGCTCGCCGCTGGAAAGAAGTTTCAAGGGTTCTCGCTGAACGACAACGATCCGTTCGGCGACCGGACGGTTTCCCCAGAGGACGCGCAGCGGATGGAGGAAGAGGTCATCCGCGATGCCTTCGAGCGTCGACAGGTCGTCGTGCCGCTCACTGGCCAGGAGATGAATAACCGTCTGCTGACGCTCTATCGCCGGGCGAGGAGCGACATGCAGGAAGGGGGCACGAACACGCTCTTTCTCGCCGCAGGGTTCCTCCGATGGAAGAAGACCGAAGGCGATACGCGCGTCTACCGCGCTCCGCTTGTCCTAATCCCCGTCAAGCTGGAGCGTCGCTCGGCCCAATCTCCGTTTCGTATCGCACACCATGAGGACGACGTAAGGATCAACTCGACGCTGCTCGAGTTCTTGAAACGCGACTTCCAACTCCGCGTTCCGGAGCTGGAGGGTGAGCTGCCGCGCGACGAAAGCGGGATCGATGTCCCGCTCATTTTCGAGATCATGCGGCGGAGGGTGCGTGAGGTCGCGGGCTTTGAAGTTGTCGAGGAGCTCGCGCGCTCGACCTTCTCATTCGCCAAATATCTCATGTGGAAGGACCTGGTCGACCGCTCCGATCAGCTTCGGCAGAACCGGCTGGTGAAACATCTCATCGACGGGGCCACGGAGACGTACGGGGATACAGACGACGATAGCCTCATTGCGCCGAAGGAGATCGATCATCGGCGCTCGCCGCGGGACCTCTTGACTGTTGTTCGGCACGTGAGTTGCGCGCCGATCAGCGCGATAACCTATTGAAGTGGCTTGATACTGAGGGGTCAGATTTGCACGCCGAACAACAGCGGCCCCCATAACCTGCTTTTCTCTCCCATAACCAAGTCAAGAACATACGCCAAATCTCATTGCTCCTTGCGAAGAAGAAAGGGAAGAACGGCCTCGTTGAACTGCGCTGGTGTCGTCTGAGAGCAGGCATGACCGCCCTTTTCCAACATCACCAGCTCGGCTCCCGGAATTCGGCGTGCCAGTTCCTCCGAGTAGTAGGGCGGTGTGAGAATGTCGTCTTGCGCGCATAGAACCAGCGTCGGTGTGCGGATCGTGTCCAACTGCTCGGTGCGATCGAAGGCGAGTACCGCGTCGATCCGGGCGTCGGCGATCTCGACACTCGGGAAACTGTCGAGAGTGTCGAGTGCAGCCTTTTCGAGCGTCTCCTCGTTGTCGCGGATCCACCAGTTGGGCATGAGGAACAGCGGCGTCGCTTTTATGTAGGCGAGGGCACCGCTGTCGAGCAGCAGACTGCGGCGAACGAAGAAGCACAAACGCACATGGCCGTCCGCCTTTGTCCAGCTCGCGTATTGCACCATGCTCTGAACGCGCGCCGGGTGCTCGATTGCGAGAGTCTGCGCAATCGCACCGCCTGTGGAATGGCCGACGAAATGGGCGCGCTCGATCCCCAGGGCGTCCATGAGGCCCAGCGCGTCGGCCGCCAACATGTCCACGGAGTACTCGCCCTCGAAGCGTGTGCTTTGCCCGGTCCCGCGATGGTCGTGGGTGATGACCGTGAAGGACCGGGCAAACGCCTCGATCTGAGGATTCCAGTAGGAGCCGACGCCGCCGAGGCCCGAAACAAGCATGACGGCCGGCCCTTCTCCGTGACGCGCGTAGGCAATTTCGATGTCGCCTACTCTGGCTCGCTGCATGGGAGTGCCCTCTTCCTCGTGCTGCGGCCTTACGCACCCCAAGCGTCGACGACATCCGCGACGTCGACGACCCAGCCGAAACCCTGCTCGAAGGCCGCCAACGAAGCCTCCTTCCAGGTCTGGTTGGCCTCGCCGGTTGCGTCGCGCGTTATGAAGACCCGGTAGTCGCGCATGTGGGCGTCGCGTGCCGTGCATTCGACGCAATGATGCGTGCCAACGCCGCACATCACGAGGGTCTCGGCACCGAGACTTCGCAGGACCGGTTCCAGACGCGAGCCGTAGAAGCCACTGTAGCGAGACTTCTTGACGACGATGTCGCTAGGCTCGGGCTTCAGTTCGTCCACCACCTCCGCATCCCAGGTACCCTCCGCGACGTAACCCACATCCTTGAAGGCGGGATTGATGTGCTGGATCAGCACACCGCCGTCACGATAGTCGGCGCGGTACACGTAGGTCAGATAGATGACCGGAACACCCGCCTTGCGCGCTGCTCCGATCAGCGTTGCGCAGCCCGGGATGGCGTGCCGCAACAGCGTCAGATCGAACTGTTTGCCGGCAGCGACCGGGTCGTTGAGCACGTCTATGCTGCCCGCGTTCTCGCTGGCCGCCTGCGGCCAGAGCCTCGCGAACGACCCCTTCGGGTGCAGATACGCATTCTGCATGTCGACGACGATGAGCGCGGCGCGTTCGCGGTTCAGTCGACCTGCCACGGCGGCCTCCGCTGTGGCACGCGAGGTTCTGCCTCGGTCGTCAGGTGACACCCGAGGTGCCGACGTTCCAGGCCCTTGCAATATCGTCAACCTCGACGACCCAGCCGAAGCCGTAGGCAAAGCTTGCCAACGCCGTTCGCTTCCAGACTTCGTTGACTTCGTCGGTTGCGTCGCTCGCGATAAAGACCCGGTAGTCACGCATGTGTGCGTCCCGCGCCGTGCATTCGACGCAGAAGTGTGTGGTGACCCCGCACATGACGAGTGTCTCTGCGTGCAGGCTGCGCAATACCGTCTCCAAACGGGTCGCGTGAAAACCGCTGTAGCGCGACTTCTTGACGACGATATCACCGCTTTCCGGCTTCAACTCGTCGACAATCTCGGCGTCCCACGTCCCATCCGCGACATAACCCACGCTCTTGAAGTCGGGGTTGATCTCTTGGATTAGGACGCCTCCGTCGCGGTAGTCTTCGCGGTAAACATAGGTCAAATAGATCACCGGCACGTCGGCTTCGCGGGCAGCCGCAATCAGTCTCGCACAGCCCGGGACGGCGCGTCGCAGCAGGGTCAAATCGAATTGCTTTCCGGCCGCTATTGGGTCGTTGACAGCCTCGATGTGGTCGACGTCCTGATTAGCGGCCTCAGGCCAGAGCCTCGCAAACGAGCCCTCTGGATGCAGATATGCGTTCTGCATATCGACGACGATGAGTGCAGTTCCGTCACGCGCGAGCTTGGCTTCCATGTGTCGCTCTCCTGCCCACGGGACACCATGGTTCATGCGTGTCCAGTGTCGTACTCCATACTAGGAATGGCCGCCTCGTATGCGCAAGCCTCCGGCCTCGCACGTGTCAACATCGGCACTCGAGATCTGCATCGGCGCGCTCGAGGGCAATCCGTATTGCACGACCCAGTGAGGCAGCCGCACCTCATCGGCGGGTCAAGGCGGCGATGCATGGGGGTGGGCGGCGAGATACTCTCTGTTCTCGGGGGCTTCCCTATCCCCTATAGTTGGTTTCCGCAGCACCCGCGCGCCTGCCAACGAGGCCGCCTATGGAAGTGTTCGCCGCGTCAACTCTGAGCGCGCTTAGCCTCATAAGCATTTTGGCGTTGGTTTCCATAGGCATGGCGATCATCTTTGGCATGATGAACGTCATCAATTTGGCGCATGGCGAATTGCTGACGATCGGCGCCTATACCGCGGCGCTTATCACCATGGTCACGGGATCGTTTTGGATTGGGCTCTTGCTTGCCCCTATCGTCGGAGCCGCAGCAGGACTTGCACTGGAGTCCTCTCTTATCCGCTTCCTTTACAAGCGCCCAATCGATACCATTATTGCGACATTTGGCGTGAGCCTGATCATCCAGAAATCGCTGGAACTTATTTTTGGACCGTCACCCATCGGCGTTGGTGATCCCTTGCCCGGATTGGTTAACGTATTGGGTGCAGAATATCCACTCTACCGCATTTTTCTCATATTCTTCGGTTTCACGGTCATCGGAATAGTAATTTTTTTCTATCATCGGAGTAACCTGGGCCTCGACTTGCGGAGTGCCATCCAGAACAACGGCATGGCCTCGGTACTTGGCGTCGATGTCCAGCGTACCTATCGCATTGCCTTCGTGACGGGCGCGGCACTGGCCGCTCTTGCGGGCGCACTCATCGCGCCGATTACGGCCACGGTTCCGGGCATGGGCCTGCCTTACCTCATCAAGTCATTCTTCGTAGTGATTGTGGGTGGCATGGGATCCATGCTCGGCGTCGTCACTGGCAGCACCTTCATCGGTGGCTTCGAAACCACCTTCAGCGTCCAGTTGGGCGGCGCGTTTCCGCAGGCATTGGTGCTCCTGCTCGCCATCTTAGTGGTCAGACTGCGGCCCGCGGGCCTCGCACCCGGATGATCAAAGTGGCGTTCTTGGTACGCGCACAACGGTACATCATGGCCCCGCTCCAGCACCCGCGCGCGCGGTTGCTCATATTCGTCGCGCTTGTTGCCTTGGTGGCGATTTATCCGACGTGGAGTTCCTACTACGGCCTAACCGTAGTCCGCGACGGGCTGGTGCTTGGCATGCTCGCGCTCAGCCTCGGTTTTCTCTGGGGCAAGGCCGGACTGCCGAGTTTCGGACACGCCGCGTTTTTCGGGCTGGGCGGCTACACGTACGGCCTCGCCACTCAGCATCTCGACCCGGCCGTCGGACCTATCGTCGGTGTCGTAGGTGCCATTGCCATCGGTGGTCTTGCCGGCCTGCTGCTCGGGGTTTTCCTGCTGCGCGCCGGTGTGCGCGGCGCCCTGTTCTTGATCGTGACAGTCGCCTTGACGCAGATCAGCCATCAGGTCGCGATCAGCTGGTCGTCGGTCACTGGCGGCGACAGCGGGCTAATCGGCATCCCTCCGCTCGGCTTCGGCGTCTTCGACCAAGACTTCGTTTTGTTCGACATCATCGGCCAGTACTACTTCGTGATGGCCTTAGCGGTAGTCCTGTTCGGCGCTCTCTGGTGGGTGTGCAGGGGTCGCTACGGACGGCTCCTCGCGGCAATTGCAAGTGACGAGCGGCGCGCCGAGACCCTCGGTATCAATGCGCCCTTCATGCTTACGTCAGCGCTCACCGTCTCGACGGCGATTGCGGCTCTGGCAGGCGCCCTCTATGTCTCCATGGCGGGCTTCATGGTCCCCGACCTGATCGGCCTTCTCCTCTCCGTCGAGGTGGTCATGTGGGTGCTGGTGGGCAGCCGCGGAAGCCTGATCGGACCGTTCATCGGCACCTTTGTCGTCTGGCGTCTTTCTCAGGAGGTCAGCTCGTTCGAGCCGCGTCTCTGGCCGCTCTTCATCGGCGCTTTCTTTGTTGCGCTGGTGTTCCTGTTCCCCGGTGGTTTGATGGAGATTGTCCGCAAGTTAGGCCCCGCCTCGAGCCGATCGATGTCCGATCGAGTGCAGCCATGAGCGACGTCCTGCTCGCCGCTCGCGGTCTGCGCAAAAGCTTCGGCGGCGTCCTTGCGGTAAACGCGGTAGACCTTGAGGTCCGGCAGGGCACCCTCATGTGTATCATCGGGCCGAATGGAGCAGGCAAGAGCAGCCTGCTCAATCTCCTGTGCGGCGTGACAAGGCTCGATGCCGGCGAAATTACGTTCGAGGGGCGAAATCTCAGCCGGCGTCCGGTGCACGACTTTGCCCGTGCCGGCATCGCGCGGAAGTTTCAGGCGCCCACGATCTTTGCCGACTTCACGGTTGGCGAGAATCTCCGCATTGCAGGCGACGGAGTCGGGTTCCGTTATCGCAGCGACGACATAGATCTGGTGCTCCAGCAGATTTCCCTCGTCGATGAGGCCGAGGAGCAGGCGGGCACTCTGCCCCATGGCAAGAAGCAGTGGCTCGAGATCGGCTTATGCCTGATGACTCGGCCAAAACTGTTTCTGCTCGACGAGCCGACCGCCGGCATGACGACGGAGGAGACGCTCGCCACCGTCGCGCTCGTCAGGTCATTGGCAGATAATGCTGCGGCAGTGGTCGTTGAGCATGACATGTCGTTTGTCCGCACACTCGATACATGGACAAGCGTGATGCACCAAGGTATGATTGTTCGTGAAGGTATGTTCAATGATATTGAAAATGATTCGTTTGTTCAGGATATTTACTTCGGGAGAGACTAGAAGAATCGTTCTAGAATACGAGGAAAACAACGGGAAAAAAGAACGATCCAGGGGAGGCAGTCATGACAAAGCACGTGTCACGGCGTACCGTGGTCAAGAGCGCGGCTGCGGGCGCGGCGATTGCGGCCAGTGGTCTCGGTTTTCCGTCAGTACTGAGAGCGAATGACCAGGTCAAGGTCGGGTTTATCGGCCCGATTTCGGGGTTTTATGCTCTTCAGGGCAACGATATGTTGAACTGCACGCAACTGGCGCTCGACGAGGTGAATGCCGCCGGTGGAGCGGCCGGCCGCGAACTTGCACTCTACGTCGAGGACAACAAGCTCGAGCCCAAAGCGAGCATCGACGCAGCGCGCAAGCTGATCCATCGCGACGAGGTCGACGTGATCATTGGCGTCCTGGCGAGCTCGAGCCGTGTGGCGGCGGTGAGCGTTACGGAGCCGGCCAAGCAGCTCTTCATCTACCCGACATTCTACGAGGGTGGCGAGTGCAGAAAGTATCTGATCTGCACCGGCACAGTTCCCAACCAGTCCGTGGACCCGACGGTGCCATGGCTTGCCGAGAACGTCGGCAAGAGTATCTACGTGATCGGAAACGACTTCGAATATCCTCGTGGCATGGCCGCGCTGATCAAGGTTGCGATCGAGAGGGAAGGTGGCACCTATGCGGGTGAGGAGTATTACCCCTTCGGCACGTCCGAGTACGGGCCCATTTTCCAACGCATCAAGGCTGTCAATCCCGACATCGTATGGGTGATGGACGCAAACCAGCCCGTGATGGTCCAGCAATACCGCTCGTTCGGAATGGAGCCGCAACTCATCAGCACCATCCTCCACGAGAACTGGACCACTCAAACAGAAGGTGCTGCTGAAGGCGTCCTTGCCAATGCGTCATACTTCACGAGCGTCGATTCGCCCAAAAACAAGAAGTTCCTGACGGACTATCGCGCCCGGTACGGCGAGTCGGCCTTCCCGACGACCTTCGGCGAAAGACAGTATGATTCCGTGTGGCTCTACGCCAAGGCGGTCGACAAGGCAGGCAGCGCCGACAAGCACGAGGTCATCAAGGCCATGCCGCAGGTCGATTTTCACGGGCCGCAGGGGCGCATAAACGTGCTGGCCAGCAACCAGCACGCGCGCACCAACAGCATTATCGGCCGCGTGAACAAGGAGGGACTGATCGACATCGTCAAGGAGTTCGGCCAGGTCGATCCCGACGTGCCCGGATGCAACCTTGCCTGATCGTCTGTCGGAGCGGAGTGAGGGTTCGGCTCGGTAGGGGGAGAATGCCGATCGCGGTGTGCGTCACGCCTGCTGAGGGCAGGCACGGAACATCGCGAAACCAGCCCGCAGCATGACGGAGCCGGAAAGCGGCGCCCATAGGCCGCCGGAAGGCATGCTCCGGATCGCCGACCTCGATGTCGGCTACGATGGCGTGCCGGTCATCCACGGCTTGAGCTTGACCGTTGGCAGGGCCGAAGCGGTCGCCGTGATGGGGCGGAACGGGGTCGGCAAGAGCACGCTGTTGCGCTCGATCGTCGGTCTCGTGAAACCTTCAGCCGGCTCGGTCGAGGTCGACGGGCATGCCATTGCGGGCGATGCACCGCACCGGATCGCGCGCCTCGGCATCGGCTACGTGCCGCAGGGTCGAGGCATTTTTCCCAAACTCACCGTCAAGGAGAACCTCATCCTGGGCACGCGTGCCATCGGCAAGGAGGGTCGGATCGACGAGCAGGTGTTCGCCTATTTCCCGATCCTGCAAGAGCGCCTTCGGCAAATTGGCGGCACCTTGTCCGGAGGAGAGCAACAGATGCTGGCGATCGCCCGGGCGCTGTGCGGGCAACCGAAGGTCCTGCTCCTTGATGAGCCCTCGGAAGGCATCCAACCCAGCATCGTAAAGTTGCTCGAGGCGCTCTTGCCCAGAATCAGATCCGAGGCCGGCCTCACGGTGGTCATCGTCGAGCAGAACCTGGAGCTCGCTCAGCACACCGCGGATCGTTTCCTCTTCATGGATAAGGGACGCATCGTGCATCAATGCGACCGGGAGGATCTTGAGGACAAGAACATCCTCCGCCGTTACTTGGGCGTCTGAGCGCTGGCGGCGTATCCGAACACTCTCCACCAGAGCGGCTCGGCAAGATCGGGTTTCTTAGCATCCTGCTAATCGTTCGCCGACACTCCAGTATGACCGGCCATATAGCGCCCGATGGTGGCGCGGTCCGCGTCGCTGGCCTTCGTCTCAAAGTTTATCGCGCCTCCGAACATGACCAGGATCCGGTCCGACAGCTCGAACAGTTCGTCCAGGTCTTCCGACACGAGCAACACGGCTGCGCCCCGGTTGCGCACCTCGGTGATCCGCGAGCGAATCTCGCCAATGGCCGCTATGTCCAGACCGAAACACGGATTGACCGCGATCAGGACTTCCACCTCGTGGGAAAGCTCTCTGGCCAAGACCATGCGTTGCACGTTGCCGCCAGAAAGTGTCTCGACGCGAGCGTCGGGCGACGGAGTCCTGATTCGGAACTGGTCGATCAGTCCAGCGGCCGCTGCCCTTATGGCCCCACGGTTGATGAGCAAGCCAGCGACGGAGAAAGGCGGTACGTCGAACGAGCGAAACGCAAGATTCTCGGAGACCGTCATGCGCGCCACGCAGGCGTTGCGCAGCGGCTCCTCCGGCAGGCAATAGACCTTGTGGCGGCGCATCTCCGACCGCGTCGCGCGATAGGGTGTGCCATGAACTGCAACCGCCCCGCCGGTGGGTTCGCGCTGACCGGCCAAGACCTCCGTCATTTCCCGCTGACCGTTGCCGGATACGCCGGCGATTCCCACGATCTCGCCTCCACACACCTCCAGCGAGACGCCGGCGAGCGCCCGGTAGCCCTTGTCATCGTCGGCGGAGAGTTCGGAGAGCTTGAGGCGGACGGGTCGGTCGACGTGCTGCTCGCGCTCCGTCTGCTTGGGGAGTGTCGTCGTTCCGACCATCATTTGCGTGAGGTCCGTGGGGGATAGCTCCGCCGCACGCCCGGTGCCGGAGACCCTCCCTTGCCGCAGCACCGTGACTTCCTCGGCGTAAGCGCTGACCTCGCGCAGCTTGTGGGTGATCATCAGGACGCTCAGCTCGTTGGCTTTTGTCATGCGCCTGAGCAGTCCCAGGATCTCGTCGGCCTCCCCTGGCGTGAGGACCGATGTCGGCTCGTCGAAGATGAGGATGCGACTGTCGAGATAAAGTTGCTTCAGAATCTCGAGCTTCTGTTTCTCGCCGGCCGAGAGCGTGGCGACGGGAGCCGAGAGATCCACCGAAAACGGCATCGTCTCGAGGAACGCCTCCATGGCTTGCTGCTCGGCTCTCCACTTGACCACACCCGGCAGATGACTTCTCGACAGGAGCAGGTTCTCGGCGACCGACATGTTCGGCACCAGCGTGAAGTGCTGGTAGACCATGCCGATTCCGAGGTTGTGGGCATCGCGCGGCGTGCCGACGCGATGCGGCTCTCCGTCCAGCAGAAAGCGTCCCGCGTCTGCGCGGTAGTAGCCCATGATGCACTTGACGAGGGTGCTCTTGCCGGCGCCATTCTCCCCCAGCAACGCGTGGAAGGATCCGGGCTCCAGGGTCAGCGAGACGTCGTCAAGCGCGACGAGAGCCCCGAAGCGTTTCGTCACGGACAGCGCCTCGACGCGCGGGGGCGCGAGGGCCGCGCTGTCGCTGGGACTGTCTGCCATCGGCCGGACTAGATTTCAGGTCGCGAGGGCACCTTAGATCATCCTTCGTAGCGCCGATTCGGCACGGGAAAGCCGCAGCTGGTGCCGTCCGTAACCTTGACCTCGTCCTCCCAGGGCAGCCGGTACTGGCCGTCGGCGAGATCGCGCATGTAGGTGTAAGGGCAATCCTGGGCGCCGCCCGCGACCGCGACGAAGCCGCGGTGCCCAAACTGATAGATGTTGTTCTCGACGCCCCATTCGCGCCGGGCTTCATCGGCGAGTCTGGGGCGCACCTCTGCGGTGATGATCTCGTCCGCCGCGCCGTTTCCGACGACGATCGGCGTGCCGTCGAAGTCGCAGATCATGCCTTCGCCCATGGAGTTGAACGTGCCGTCGGTGCCGGCCATGCAGACGCTCACCGTGTACATCAGGTTGGAGAACGCATTGGCCTGATTGCTGATTTGCCAGGCATGGCGAATCGGCGCCGTGTAACCGGCGGTGCGCAGCATGATGTTGGCGCCCTTGTAAGCACATTCGCGCGCCATTTCGGGAAACATTCCGTCGTGGCAGATGATGAGGCCCAGCTTGCTGCCGTTGGGGCCGTCGCACACTGGGATGCCGATGTTGCCGGGCTCCCAGGGCTCGACCGGAGTCCAGGGGTGCATCTTCCGGTAGTAGAGCTGCAGCTCCCCTCGCGCGTCCACGATGATGCCGCTGTTGTAGGGGTTGCCGTCGGGGTTGTACTCCATGATGGAGAAGCAGCCCCAGACGTCATTGTCGACGCAGGCCTGTTTGAACGCGGCGACCTCCGGGCCCTGGAGACGGCACATGATTTCCGAATTCATGTCCATGGAAAGGCCGTGGAGGGCGTACTCCGGAAACACCACGAGATCGAGGGTCGGCATGCCCTCCTTGGCCTTCCGGACCATGCCGCAGATCTTCTCCGTCTGACCTGCCAGGTCCTCCTTGGTGACGACAGTCGGCAGTTGAAGCTGCACGACGCCCACGACGACGCCGTCGGGCGACTTGTTCAGTCCGCCAAGACCATTCATGACGATATCTCCCCTCTATGACTCGTCACTTGGTGACGCTGAGCTCCCCGGGAGCGCCGACAAGGCTGCGCCGCGGCGAGCTGCTGATGATCATGATCGCAAGAGTGAGCAAATAGGGCGCGGCATTGAAGAGGTAGTATCCCTCCGAGAAGCCGACCGACTGAAGCGCCGGTCCCAGGGAGCTTGCTCCGCCGAACAGAAGAGCGGCATACAGGCACTTGATGGGGTCCCATCTGGCGAAGATGACAAGTGCCACGGCCATCAGGCCCTGGCCGCTGGAGAGACCCTCGTTCCAGCTCCCGGGATAGAACAGGGACAGGAACGATCCTCCCACGCCCGCGAAGAAGCCGCCGGCAACCGTGCTGAGCATACGCACGCGATTGACATGGTAGCCCATGGCGCGCGCGGCATCGGCGCTGTCGCCCACCGTTCGCACAATGAGTCCCCATCGGGTGTTCTTGAACGACCACGCCATGATTGGCGCCAGGGTGACACCGATGAGGAAGAGGGCGTTGACCTCGAGAGCGAAGCGAATCTGCGGTGTGTCGCTCCACCAACCGAAGTTGATCGTCGGAAGACGCGGTGCGGTCGGCTGAATCAGCGGCTTGCCGAGGAAGAAGGCCAGACCGATCCCAAAGAGCATCAACGAGATGCCGACGGCGATGTCGTTGACGCGGGGTTGAGAGCAGGCCCAGGCGTGCATGGCACCGAGCACCATCCCCATCACGCCGGCTGCGACGACACCGAGCCACGGCGAGCCTGAGACGAACGACACCCCGTAGCCGGCCATGGCGCCCATGACTAGATTGCCTTCGAGGCCCAGATTGATGCGCCCGCTCTTCTCGGTGAGGCATTCGCCGAGACTCACGAACAGGAACGGCGTGCTGACCCGCAACACCCCCGCCAACACGCCCAGCGGAACGCCCCACCAGCCCAGTGCCGCCGCTTCTTCCATGTCAGGCCTTCCTCGGCTGGAAGAGCGTAACCCTGCCGTAGAGTGTTTCGCTCGCCAGAATCACGACGAAGATGATCCCTTGCATGACCAGCACCGTGGCGTCGGGGAGGTCGTGCCATCGCTGCAACAACCCCCCGCTGGCCCGGATTCCGCCCAGCAATATGGCAACCGGTATCACCGCGAGAGGATTCTGCCGGGCGATGAACGCAATGAGGATACCGGTGTAGCCGTAACCCACGACGATGGAGCTGCTGGCACGCCCCTGCACCGCCGCAATTTCGATGGCGCCCGCGAGGCCGGCCGCGGCGCCGCCCAGGAAGCATGCCGTGACGATGAGGGGCCCGACCGCGATTCCGGCCATACGGGCGGCGCGGGGGTTGCCGCCAATGATGTCGCCGGCGAACCCGACCGTCGTCCACCGCACGAGCAAGAATGTCACTAGGCACACGATGGCGCCGATGATCAATCCCCAGTGGACATCCATGCCGGGGATCAGCCCCAGCATGTTGGCTTCGCCGACATGCCAGCTTGAGGGTCTGTGGAGGACCGCCGGATCGCGTATCAGACCAAGCACCAGGTGGCTCATGATCGCGATCGCAATGTAGTTCAGGAGCAGGCTGCTGATCGTCTCGTTGACGCCGCGGTAGTGGCGTAGACCACCGACGAACCCGATCCAAAGACCACCGGCCACGGCACCGGCCAAGAGCATAAGCGTCGTGACCGCCGCGGAGGGGGCGCCTTCGAGAGCGACCGCCGCAGCCACCGTCGCCACGGCGCCGATGACCAGCGCCCCTTCGCCTCCGATCACGATCATTCCCAGCCGCGCCGGCAGGGCCGTGCAAAGCGCGACCAGCATCAGCGGGGAGGCGCGCTGCAGCGTATTTTGCCACGAGAACCAGCTACCGAACGCGCCCTTGTAGATCGACTGGTAGACCTCGACCGGGTTCTGGCCGATGGCGAGCAAAAAGAGGCCGAACAGAATCATGGAAACGATGAGGGCGCCCACCGGTATGGCGAGCGCCTCTATCGTTGATGCGGGGGTGGATCCCGGAACGCGAATGAACGGTATGCGCCAGTCCGGGATCACCCTCTCCCGGGGTGACGACATCGCGGCGGTGGATGACCGCTGTCTATCCCCTCGATCAGCTTGGGATCGCTACGCGCCGGTCGTCCCAACCACACCCTCGACGAACCAGTCCATGGTCTCGAGCCACAAATCGTTCGCGGCGTATGACGTGCCTTCCGGAATCACGGTTTGACCGTCGTTGGTGGTCATCGGCCCAGAATAGATCTGGAAGCTCCCGTCCATGAATCCGGCCAGGGCGGCATCGGCGTCCGCACGAGCCGCATCGCTCACGGCGCTGCCGTAGGGCACGTTCGTCACGATGCCTTCCCTCAGACCACCGCGAAGAATGTGCGGCCACGATGTGCCCTCGCGAAGCCACGTGACGTAGTCCGTGTAGACCTTTTCCCAGTTCCAGATGGCGCCAGTGAGATATCCGTTGGGAGCCAGCACGGACTGGTCCGTGTGGTAGCCCGACGAATAGATTCCGCGTTTTTCCGCCGTCTCGATCACCACCTTCGGCGCATCGACATGGCACGTGACCACGTCGATCCCCTGGTCGGCGAGACTGTTGACCGCCTCCGCCTCTTTGACAGGCAACACCCAGTCTCCCGTGACCACGACCTGCATCGTCGCATCGGGATTGACCGTGCGCGCGCCAAGCGTGAAGGAATTCACGTTGCGGATGGAGGCAGGGTAGGGTTTGGCCGCAACGAAGCCGAGTTTGCCGCTCTTGGTCGCGTGTCCCGCCACTACGCCGGCAATGTACTGCGACTGGTCGATATATCCGTTGTAGCTGCCAGCGTTGACGGGCATTCCCTCCTCCCAAACCGACGGGGCGGCGTGGAGGAATTGAACGTCGGGGTACTTCGCTGCGACCTTCAGCATGTGGTCCCAATACCCGAACGATGTTGCAAAAATCAACTGGGCCCCATCGAAGTTAATCATGCTCTCCATGGATTTTTGAACTTCGACGGTTTCGGGAACGTTTTCCTCTTCTACGACCTTGACTCCGCTAATGTTCTTCAGCGCGGCCACGCCAACAGCGTGCCCCTGATTCCAGCCGTAGTCGTCTTTTGCGCCAACGTAAATCGCGCCGACAACGAGATCGCCGCCGGCCCACACTTTTCTCGCTCCTGCTACAGGGACTGTCGTCAACGCGCCAACAGCAGCCATCCCACTCAGCAAGGAACGGCGAGAAATCGACGTTATGTTGCGCATTATTTTCCCCCTGTTCTGCGTGTCCGGACCATCAAGTTATCGTTCTTGCTTATCGGGTCGGCACGGACATCCATGGTCACACAGCGCCCGAACGCCGTCAATGGAGCGATCCCGCTTGCACATCCTTGCGTGGGCTCCGCAAACATTGAGAGTCGTTGTCCGTGCCTACCGATGGAGCGACGTCCAATTTGGTCGCCGAACAACATCCTAAAGCTCGAATCACGCTTTATGTTTGGACCAACGGGAAAGGATCAGTAGGCAAGCGAGGGCGGTGCAGTGCGTCCGCCCTCGGCAGACTTTCGGTCAGGCGCCCTTGGCGATCCGCTCGGTGAAGAAGGCGGTGAAGCGGTCGGCGTCCACGTCTACGCAGGCATCCATGTTGGGCTCCAACTTGCGCGGGATGGTGCGCAGGATGTCGTTGCGGACGATGAGGTCGCGGTCCACCGGCGTCGGCGCGAACTCGGCCGATATGTGCAGCCGGGTCATCTCGCAATAGGACTTGTCATGGGCGAGCGTCACCGCCAGCGGATCGTGCAGCCAGAGGCCCGTATGTTCGGTCGGGATACCGACCGAGAGGTAGATCTGGCGCTCCTGCGGCGGCCAGACGGCCAGGATGCGACTCACCATCTGCGCGACCGAGCGGTCGGAGGCATTAATGACCTTGAGCTGGTCGTCGCGCAGCGGCACCTTCAGCGTCACGTCGATGGGGCAGAGCACCATCGGCAGGCCCGAATTGCAGACGATCTGGGCCGCCACGGGGTCGTTGTTGAAGTTGTACTCCTCGACCGGCGAGCGGCGGATCCCCTTCTCGTCCACGATGGGCACTATCACGCCGGCCATCATGATCAGTTCCTTGATGTTCTCCCTGATCGCCGGTTCCAGGACGTAGGCGACCGCCATGTTGCTGACGGCGCCGAGGGTTACCACCGTGACCTCGCCCGGGTTCTCCATGATGTTGCGGATGATGAAGTTGGGGGCAGGCTCGTCGAGATAGGCGAGATCGTCGTCTCCCTCCTCGAGGATTCCTTCGCCCTCGAAGCCGAACATCAGGTAGTTGCCGCCGAGGGGCTGGCCGACGCCGCGGGCGACCGGCACGTCGGGCCGGCCGTTCACGTCCAGCACCTTGCGCGCGATGCGCGAGCGCAGGTGCGTGTCGCCATAGACGGTGGTGACGCCCAGCAGCTCCAGCTCCGGCGATTGGCAACCGATGGAGACGGCGAGCGCGTCGTCGTAGTAGGTGCCGATGTCGGTATCGATGATGATCTTCTGTACCATTGAGTTTTCCTTTCGTTGTGTTGTTCAGTCAGCTTCGGAGCCTGCCGATCGTCCAACCGCGATGCCAGTGGCTGCATCGAAGAAGTGAATGCGATCCGCCCTGGGGTGGAGCCGGACATTCTCGCCTTCGCGCACGGCCAGCCCGGTGCCGGAGCGGAGGCGCAGGCGGTCGCCCTCCGTATCCACGGCCAGCAGCGTCGTGTCCCCCAGATTCTCGCGGATGCGGATCCGCCCGGCGATGCCCGGCTCGTCCGGGCCGCCGAGCCGGAAGTCGTCCGGCCGCACGCCGACATCGACCGTGCCGCCGGCGCCGCCGGCCGCCGCCTCGATGGCGGCCATGGTTCCTGGCGCGACCTGATCCAGCGCGTAGTCGCCGACGGCGACGCGCCCGCCGTTCACGCTGGCCTGCACGATGTTCATCGGCGGCTCGCCGACGAAGGTCGCGACGAAGCGGTTGGCGGGCCGGCGGTAGACATCCTCGGGCGTTCCCACCTGCTGGAGCCCGCCCTGATGCATGATCGCCACGCGGTCGGCCATGGTCAGCGCTTCGAGCTGGTCATGGGTGACGTAGATTGTCGTCGAATCGTTGGCGGCGTGGAGGCGCTTCAGCTCGATCCGCATTTCGTTGCGCAGCTCGGCTTCGAGGTGGGAGATCGGCTCGTCGAGCAGGAACACCGACGGCCTGCGCACCAGGGCGCGCGCAAGCGAGACGCGCTGGCGCACGCCGCCGCTCAGGGCGCGCGGCCTGCGTTCGAGGAAGGGTTCGATCCGCAGCATGCGGACGACATCGAGCACGCTGCGCACCATCTCCTCGGTCGGCACGCGCGCCACGCGCAGCGGATAGGCGATGTTGTCGAACACGCTCATGTGCGGGTAGAGGCCGTAATGCTCGAAGGCCATCGCCACGTTGCGCGCGGCCGGAGGCAGGTCGTTGACCACCTGGTCGCCGATGCTGATGGTGCCCTCGGTGATCTCCTCGAGGCCGGCGACCATCCGCATGGTGGAACTCTTGCCGCAACCGGACGGCCCCAGGATGGCCAGGAACTCGTGGTGCGCGCATTCGAGCGTGAGGTCGTCCACCGCCAACACCTTGCCGTAGCGCTTCACCACGTGCTCAAGCACCACCCGCGCCATCAGCCGCGCCCCTCGGCGGCGGCCTGGCGTTGGCCGGCCCGGTCGAAGTAGTGCGCCCTGGACCAGTCCAGTTGCACGAAAACGGCGTCGCCCACCGCAAAGCGGGCCTCGTCGGCGGCGATCTTGGCGGTCACCGGCGTGCCGTCGGTATCGACCCGCACGATGCGGTGATCGCCGGCGGGCTCGATCAGCTCCACGCGCCCGGACGCGGAATCGTCCAGCACGGACAGCCCGAGGCTCACGTCGGTGGGGCGAAAGCCGACATGGCCGATGGTCCCATCGGCGCCCGCCAGGTGAAGCGGTGTCCGATGACCGCCGAGCGCGAGCGTCCCGTCGCCTTCGACGGCAAGGACGTTCATGCGGGGGTCGCCCACGAGCTCGGCCACGGCGAGGCTGGCCGGCGCTTGGTAGATCTCCTCGGGCGGGCCGACTTGGTGGATCCGGCCCGCGATGAGGATGGCGACCACGTCGGCGATGCCGAAGGCCTCCACGTAGTCGGGCGTGGCATAGAGCGCGGTCGCGCCGTGAGACTTGAGGTAATGCTTGAGCTCGCCGCGCAGCGCGTTGCGCAGGCGCGCGTCGAGATGCGCGATGGGCTCGTCCAGAAGCGTTGCGTTGGCGTCGCGCACCAGCGCGCGGCCGAGCGAGACGCGCTGGCGCTGGCCGCCGCTGAGCTGGTTCGGGCGGCGCTCGAGCAGCTCGGTGATCTCGAGCAGGGCGGCGACCTCGCGGATGCGCTCGGCCCGCACGTTGGCGGGGAGGCCGCGCCCCGGCGCGCGCAGCGGGAACTCCAGGTTCCGCCACACCGAGAGGTGCGGATAGAGCGCGTATGACTCGAAGGCCATCGCGATGTCGCGGTGCTGCGGCGGCAGGGCGGTGACGTCGCGCCCCGCGATCCAGACGCGGCCCTCGCTCGGGTCCTCGATGCCCGCCACCAGCTTGAGCAGCGTCGACTTGCCGGCGCCGGAAGGCCCGAAGACCACGAGCAGCGTGCCGTCCGCGCAGTCGAGATCGATGGCAGAGAGCGCGGTCTCCTCCCCGTAGCTCTTGGTCACGGCAGCGAGGCGGATGTCGCTCATGTCAGCGGGCGCCTCCGCTGAAGACCTGCCGCTCCATGTAGCGATCGAGGATGGTAGCCGCGACGATCGGCGGAATGATCGCGACCAGCCCGGTCGCCGCGAGCAGCCACCAGCGCGGCTCCATCTTCGCACTCCACGCGGTGATCACGATGGGCAGCGTCTGCGCCTCGCGGAAGGTGAGCATCAGCGCCAACAGGAAATCGTTCCAGGCGAAGATGAACGCCAGCAGATAGGCGGCCGCGAGACCGGGCATCGCCAGAGGGAACATTACCTTCCAGATCTGCCCGAACTTGCCGTAACCGTCGACGGCGGCTGCGTGCTCGATGTCGGGCGGGATGCGCCGCATGAAGTCGGTGAGGAGATAGACCGTGAGCGGCAGGTTGTACCAGGTATAGACGATGATCATGCCGAGGTGGCTGTCGAGCAGGCCGACCCAGCGGAACATCATGAAGAGCGCGATGACGGCGACGATCGGCGGCATCATGCGCTGCGAGACGATGAGGAACGAGAGGTCGTTGTTCTTCATCCAGGCGTACTTGTACTCGTAGCGGGCGAGGCCATAGGCCGCGAAGGCACCAATCACGACGGCTAGGAAGGCGCTCACGGAGGCGAAGAGGACGCTGTTGCCGAGGCCGCGCAGGAAGGCGTCCTGCCCTTCGCCGCCCAGGAATTTCCACGCCTTGAAGGTTGGCTCGAAGTCCACCTCCGGCACGTAGAACGGCCCCTGGTAGATGTCCTTGGGCTTCTTGAAGGCGGTGACCGCCATCCAGTAGACGGGGAAGAGCGCGAACAAGCCCCAGATCGAGAGCATGAGATAGCGCACGCTGGCGCCGCGTCTGCGCTCCCCGACGCCCCCACTCATGCTGCCGCTCCGCGAACGCTGCCACCCGGGGCATCATCGACCAGCTCCAGCGCGCGCCTGAGCGCCCGATCGCGCCGCTTCGTTAGCAGGCCCGCGCTGAGCGGCAAGGCAAAACCGAAGATGATGACGGTGAGGAAGAGGATGAACGCCATGGCGCCGCCATAGCCCACGTACCCTGAACGCAACCCCGTGAAGTAGGCGGTAAGCGTGGTCGTGGTGGTGGCCGTGCCGGGACCGCCGCCGGTGATGTAGAAGACGATGTCGAAGATCTTGAAGGCTTCGATGCCGCGCAGCAGGATCGCCGCGACGCTCGCCGGAATCAGCATCGGGAACGTCACGTCCCAGAACATGCGCCAGCGCGAGGCGCCGTCGACGCGGGCGGCCTCGAAGGGCTCGACCGGCAGCGTGCGCAGGCCGGCATAGAGAATCAGGAAGACGAAGGGTGTCCACTGCCAGGTGTCGACCACGAGGATCGAGATGAAGGCGAGCACCTTGTCGGTAATCCAAGGCACCGCGCTGCCGCCCAAGGCTGTGATCACGTCGTTCACCGGGCCGAAGCGGGAATCGAAGATCGTCTTCCAGATGAAGCCGATGACCAGCGGCGCCACCATCAGGGGGATGGGGATGATGAGGCGCCAGAGCCGCTGGCCGCCCGGCGTGCCGTGCACCAGGATCGCGAGACCCAGGCCCAGGAAATACTGAATCGGCAGACCGATCGCGACGAAGATCAGCGTGTTGACGTAGCTCTCGATGAAGATCGGGTCATCGGCGAGGCGAATGTAGTTGTCGACCCCGATCCAGCGGCCCTTGCCGCTGATGTCCATGCTGGTGAGGCTGAGCCCAAGCGTCAGGAGCAGCGGAATCAGGCTGAGCAGCAGCAGAAAAAGAAGAGGAGGGGCGATAAGGAGATGCTTGACGCGGTCGGATTGGACCGCGCCAAGACGACGGGACGCCACGCCGGCCCCTCGGCAGCGTTACGTCCCGCTACTGGTCCCTAGATCCCGTACAGATCCCGATAGTGCTGCTTCTGGTTGTCGGCGCCCGCTTCGTCGGTGATGCGCGCCCACTCCTCGGCTGCCTTGGCGAGCGCGTCTGCGGCGCTCATGCTGCCGGCCAGAGCCTGCTGGGCCCACTGGTCGAGCACCTCGAAGTAACGCCCGGCCTTCGGGATGCGCAGGTCGAACTGGGTGTTCGGGTGGTTCATGGCCGCGCTCTGCGCTTCCAGGTAAGGCGCAGGATCGGCGTAGGCCACCGGCGCGGTCTCCCACGCGCCCGGATCGGTGAAGTGATCCGTCCGGTAGGGATTGCGCGCGGTTCCCGGCGTCGTCACTGCCGTGAACGCGTTCTCCGTTGAATCGATGAAGTTGAGGAAGTCCCAGGCCGCATCGGGGTTCTGGCTGTTGCCGGCGATGGAGCCGTGCCAGCCGCCCCAGCCGAGATAGGGCGCGGCCTGCGGGCTGTCGTACTCATCCCACGCGCCTGAGCGAATGTTCCACACTCTCGATTGACCCGGCAGCACGAAGTAGCCGAGCTTGCCCTTGATGATGGAGGCGTCCTCGTCCTGCGCCATGATGCCGACGTCGGCCCAGTCGATGCCGAGAGCGTAGTTGCCGGCGATGAAGTTGCCGCGCATCTCGCCGCCGCCGTAGGTCGCCATCTCGGGCGGGCCGTACTTGCGGATCTCGATCCAGTCTTCGAGCGCCGCCACCCAGCCGGGATTGCCGACCGAAGGCTCCATGGTGTCGGGATCGAAGAAGAACGAGCCCGGCACGTCCGGATGCGCCGCGTAGGACGCCGCCCGTGACGAGAGGATGAAGGGCCCCACGTCCTTGGGCTTCTGCGCCTCCAGCACGCCCCAGCCGTCGCGGCCGCTGCCCGACCAGTCCCAGCCGGTGAAGAACTCGGCGATGTCGCGGTACTGCGACCAGGTGCTGGGCGCGGCCAGCGGATAGCCGAATGTGTCCTCGAATTTTTTCTGGTGGTCGGCGTTGTCCAGCGCGTCGGTCCGGTAGTAGCCGAAAATTACGTCGCCATCCAACGGCACCGAGTAGCGCTCGCCGCCGACGAACATGATCTTCTGCGTCTTGGGCAGCACGCTGTCCCAGTTGTCCTTGCCACCATAGTATTTCTCGAGCGAGGCGATCTGGCCCGCCTGCGCGAACTCCGGAATCCAGTTCGCCGCGTAGATGGCCACGTCGAACTGCTCGGCCCCGGTGGTGAACGCCGTGAACAGCCGCTGATAGAGATCGCCGAAGGGAATCTCGACCACCTCCACCGAACCGCCTGTCGCCTCCTCCCACTGGTCCTTGAAGATGGTGGCGCCCGACGACATAAAGCTGCCAACGGCGACCGTCACCGTCTGCCCTTCGAACGATGCCGCGCGCGCCGGACGCCAGAGGCCGGCGCTACCGGCGCCGGCCACCGCGAGGCCCGCGCCTGCGCCCTTGAGCACCTGCCGACGGCTCGGGCCCCGCTTCGCAGGCTCGGTGGTATGGGACGAATTCGCGTCTGTCTTCATTTTTGCGCTCCCTCTTGTCGGCTGACGCGACGGCCAGCCGGGCCTTGCGATGCACCCGCCAGGCCACGCCTCCCTTGCAATGGCGAGGCTAGTACTACAGTTGCGTTTTAGTTCGGCTTATGTCTTTCTGGGCCGAACGGCTGCGGAGGGGTGGATCGATGAGCGTGGCGGATTGGTCGGGCTCGCTTCTGGACTGGGAGCGGGAGCTGGGGTTGTGGAAGTTGCGT
>JAJDVB010000207.1 GCA_022826345.1 Alphaproteobacteria bacterium | reverse complement strand
CAGCACCAGCTTCGGGACGCGCAGCGCACCGGCGATGCGGAGCAGGTCCCGGGCCTGGACGGTGGAGGCGAGCGAGCCCTCGTCGACCACCAGCACCGTCTTCGCGAATGCCGCGCGCATCTCCCGCGCGCCCTTCTTCGTGAGCCTCCCTTCGGCGACGCCCGCGTTGCGGGCGAGGAAGCGTTGCAGGGTCTCCGACCCGATGCCGGATTCGGTGCTCAGCGTGCGCGCGGCCGAGGCCGACGGCGCGAGCCCCACCATGCGCTAGCCCTTCTTCTCCGCGAGCGTCCTCGCGCGCGCGAGCATTTTGGTCTTGCCGGTCCCCGCATAGCCCTGGACCCCCACCGTGCGGTCCTTCTCCGACAGGATGAGCTTCACCGCCTGCCGTTGCCCGGCGGTGAGCGGTCCCTTGCGCAGGTGCCGCTCGACCATCCAGCCCCGCATCGGCGCCTTGCCGCGCCGTTCGCCGCCGCGCATCAGCGCGACCGTCTCGCGCTCCTCGGCCACCGCCTTGTCGGTGGTGAGCCCGCCGCCGCCCTGGAGCGCCGGCGCATCGTGCAGCCGGCCCTCGCGCTTGAGACCGGCAACGGCCCGCTCGATATCGCCGATGGACGCCGCGCCGGGCTCGAAGGCGAGCGCGGCCGCGAGCAGGTCGGTGGTGGAGAACACCGCGTCGCGCTCCGAGAGATGGGCCAGCGCCCAGTCCACCGCCGCCCGCGCGGGGTCGGCCTGCGCCGCGTGCTCGAACAGGTCCGGCTGGCGCGGCTCAGAGGAACGACCGTCCCTGTCCGGTTCCGCGGCGCGCGCCTTCTCCGCCCCGTGGCGTTCCATCGCCGAAGCGACCAGCCCCTTCGCGTCGAAGCCGAGCGCGGCGGCCTGCCTCGCCCAGGTCTCCCGCAGCGCATCGCGGTCGACCTCGCGCTTGGCCGCGCGCGTCATCAGCGCCGCGCGCCGGGCCAGATGCGGGTTCTCCCCCGTCGTGCCCAGCCCCCGGCCCTCCATCGCCGCCTCGATCTCGGCACGGCGCGTGGAAAATGCCTCCACGACTTCGCGCGAGACGCCCGCGATCTCGAACCGCCCGTCGGCGTGGGTCTTCTCGATCCCGTAGCCGAGCCGCGCGAGCTCGCCGGCGAGTTCGTTGCGGTAGAGCGCCCCCAGCGCCATCTTCGAGGCATACAGCCGCTCGTTGGCCATCGTCCGCCATTTGCCGTCCTCGCCCTGCACCATGTTGGCGATCACCGAGTGAGTGTGCAGCGCGGGATCGAGGTTCCGGGATGTGTCGTGCCGGAACGTGGCGATCACCGTCTTCTGGTTGCCGGCCCGGACCATGCGCCCGCCCTGGCGGGCCTGCCCCGGACCCGTTCCGGGGTCCTGCATCCGGGTCTCGGCGGCGTTCCTCTCGAACCAGTCGAGCGCGCCCGCCACCGCGCGGTCATGCGCCTCGACGATTCGCCCGTCGCCGCCGACCAGCGCCGCGAGGGACACGGATTTGGGCGCGCTGAAGGTCAGGTCGCGGCCGGGGCGGTGATGGATCTCGCCCTCGCGGCCGCGCTTACCGAGGCGTTTGCCCGAGCCGTCCGGGACCTCGCCCTCCAGCACCGCGCGGAAGGTGTCCGGGTCCACCGGGCCTTCCAACCCCAGCGCCGCCGCGCCCTTGCCGGCCCAGGCGCTCGCCGCCCGGTGCTCGTCGGAATCCTTGGCGTAGTAGGAGTCCTTCTCGTAGTAGCTCACCCCCTGCGCGGGCGAGGCCACCGCGCCGATCGAGGCGACCATCAGAACCAGCGCCCGCGCCGGCGGGCGGGCCGCGCGCGCGATGCGCCCGCTGACCGTCGCGGCGTGCGTTCGGGTTCCGCCTTCGCAGGCGGTCCAGGCTGCATTCCCGCCGCCGGGGCGGGAGACGGCTCGGCCACGCGTTCGTCGGACCCGCCCGTCGGCACGATAGCCGAGACGACGGGTTTCGGGGCCGGGGCGGCCGCCGCCGCCGTCGCGCTCCCCGGCCCGTGCGCGTCGTAGGGAGGAACGTCCTCGACAAAGCCGGGCCGGCGCTCCCCGGCCGAATGGCCGCGCACGGGCGCCCTCGATATTCCGGCAGGGTCCTGCCGAGCCAGGTTCAGCAGCCCCGACAGCGCGAACAGCACCACGAAGCCTGCGCAGGCGCCCAGCACGGCGTTGTCGCCGATGACCGCGAGGATGAGGCGCCGCGACTCCCGCGCAAACGGGTACGTCGCCACGTCGTCGCGGAGCCACGTCACGGTCCTGCCGTCCGCCAGGCGGTACTCCGTCGCCGCGCGCTCGTCGAAGCCGACCGCGATCAGCGCCTGCGCCACGCTCGCCTTGCGGGCCGCGTACCAGTCGTGAGCAACCGTGTAGCGCATCGCCGCCAGCGAGGGCAGCAGCACTGCCATCGCGGCCGCCCCCAGCATCCCCAGCGCCAGCGCCCGGCGCAGCCGGTCGACGTCGATCATCGGCCCCGCTCCCGGAGCCGCTGGCGTGCGGCCGTGCGGGCGTATCGGAGCCCGGTGAGCCGGTCGAAATCGGCGTCCGGGCGGTCGCCGGAAAGGGGATTCGGCGCGCTCATGGAGACAAGGATAGGGCCGCCGGGAAGCCTCGCAACCCGCTGTATTCAGGGGATTTCCTGCGAAATCATCCCCCAGGACCCTCAAGGCGTCTCAAGGACGCTCCTGTCCCCGTGTGTCCCTCGAAAAAAAGTTCGCACGAATCGCGCGGCGCTGCCGGAACTGGGAGAAGCGCGCTACATTGCCACTACTCATCTCTACACATTGACACAAGCTCCTGCGTTCGGTCGATCTGAATCATTCCGGTATGGAGTGAGGCTTGCGCCGAAACCCTCATACGTCCAGACTCACCCGAGCACCGTGACTTGGGCTGGCAGGCACGACAAAAGCGTTCCAACGATCAGGTTGATGCTGGAGACATTCGTGGAATACGTTCTGGTGGAGTTGAAGGATGCGGACGGCAACGATGTTGATCGTGGTGTTCTCATTGATGGCCAGAGTTCCGGGCGCACCAATTCGGTCCTGATGGTGGAGCAGGGACACCACGAAGTGCGGCTTGATGACCCGAGCGGCTACAGCCCTGCCGTCCTAGAGGTGGATGTCCGAAACACCATGCCGAACATGCCGCAGGTTGTTTCCTTCGGCCTCATACCCGCCTGAGCCGGAGGCCCAATTGAGAAGTCCAATAGAATACCTCCGTCTCCTCGTCGCATGCGGCGCGGTGCTGGGAATGCTCGCAGGTTGTGCGAGCTATCCTCCCAACTCAGAAACGGAGATCATCCCTGATAAGGGCTATCGGTTCAACGAACTCGCTTCAAATGATAACACCGAGAGTCTGTTTGTCGTCCTGACCCTTTCCGGTGGCGGCACGCGGGCAGGCGCCCTGTCCTACGGTGTTCTGGAGAAACTTCACAAGACCCAGATCACGTGGAAAGGGGTCCAGAAGTCCCTTCTGTCCGAGGTGGATGTCATTTCATCGGTGTCCGGCGGGAGCTTTACCGCCGCCTATTACGGCCTCAATCGCGACGGAATATTCGCGCCGCGGAGCGACCCGAAGAGCTTCAAGAACCGTTTTCTCTATCGCAACCTGGAGTCTGAGCTATTGTGGTCGCTCGCCAACCCGATCAACTGGGTGAGGCTGGCCTCACCCACATTCGGCCGGATCGACTTGGCGGCGGAAATCTATGACGAGACGATTTTCGACCAGAAATCGTTCAACGACCTCGCCGAGAAAGGGCGACCCTTCATGCTCATCAATGCAACGGATATGTCGAGGGGCATCGTATTTCCGTTCGTTCAGGAGCGATTTGACTATCTGTGCTCCAATCTTGACGGTTTTAGAATAGGCCGCGCAGTTGCTGCGTCGTCGAACTTTCCGGTCGCCTTTACACCGCTGACAATCAACAACTACGCCCATGCTTGTACTTATGAGAAACCAACTTGGCTGCGCGTCGCGGAAATGGATGGAGCCTTCTGGGACAATCCACGTCGCTTCCATAAGGCCCGGGTGACATGGAGCTACCGGAATTTCAAGGATCATCCGTTTGTGCACCTTATCGACGGCGGAGTCGCGGACAATATTGGACTGCGGGGGCCGCTAACAGCACTGGAGTCGAACGATGCTCCGTGGAGCCTTCCAAACAAGATCAATAATGGCAAGATCGAGAAAATCGTGGTGGTCATCGTCGATGCGAAGTCACACCCGACCGTGAAATTCGACCGCAAGGCAAGTCCCCCGGGCTTGTTCACCGTGATTAAGAATATAGCGACGGTGCCGCTGGACAATTATTCGTTCGATACGGTGGAACGGCTAAACAAGCTCTTCCGGACATGGCGACAAGATAGGGTCCACTTGTGGAAGAACCCCCGTCGCGGCTTCGAATACTGCCCTCCTAATCCCGACAGCCGAAGGAAATATGATCTTGAGCCTATTGACCTTTACCCGATCTATGTGGGCTTCGATCAGATAAGGGACCCGGATGAACGCAGGAAGTTCTTCGATATGGCCACCTCATTCCACCTGCCTCCAACGCAAGTGGACGCGCTGATTAACATCGGGCCAAAACTGATGGACCAGTCCGAAGCGTTCAATGCCCTGACACGATGCCTGAATTAGGCTCCCACTAACTTTGGGGAGTCAACCTGCGAATAGGATGCGGTAAAATATTGGGGCTGCGCGCGCGACAATTTGCAGCCGGCCCTGCACGATCATGCAGACTCGCGCTGCTAGGGCCGGTCGAGAATGTCCGCGCCGATGCTGTCCGCCACCCGAGCCGACGACGCCTTGATCGAATCGCGCGCCAGATGCGCATAGCGCGAGGTCGTCTCGATCTTGTTGTGACCCAGCAGCTTGCCGATCATCGACAGCGACTCCCCGAGCGCCAGCGCCCTGGACGCAAACGAGTGTCTCAAATCGTGAAGCCGCACGTCGGCGAGGTCCGCCTCCACCCGCACCCGGTCCCAGTAGTGGTTGAGGTCGGACAGGCGCTTGCCCGGGTTCTTCGTGCCCGGAATCACCCACGGGATGCCCTCGATGCGCGGCAACTCCGCAAGCACCCGCGCCGCAGCCGGCGACAGCGGAACCAGACGCGCACCGGTCTTCGAATCCGCGAGCCTCAACTCTCCCGAGTCCAGGTCCACGTGCTTCCACTGAAGCGCGACGATCTCGTTCCGTCGGCACCCGGTCAGCATCAGCAGCCGGATCGCCGCCGCCGGGTAGACCGGCAGCCGGCCCGCCGCCTCCATCCCGTTCAGCACCGCGCCCAGGTGGCGGAACTCCGCCTCGGTCAGAAACCGCTCGCGCTTCTCCTCCCGGTACTTGCGCACGTACTTGCACGGGTTGCCGCCGGTGCGCAGCTTCCACTCCTCGGCCAGGTTGAACAGCTTGCTGCCGATCTCCAGCGCCCGGTTCGCCTGATAGGGGATATGGCGGAGATCGAGATGCAGGGCGTTGATGTGCTTGCGCTCCACCTCCTCCACCGCCACGCCGCCGTAAGCCGGCACGATGAAGCGCTCCACGACGCTGCGGTACATCCTCTGCGTGCTCTCCTTGCAGCGCACGTCGACATGCTCTTCCAGATAGCGCGCGGCAAGCTCGGCCACCGTCACCGAGCCCCGCTCCACCGGCTCCTCGCCGCTCTTGATGCGGTTGATCGCAAGAGCTGCTTCCTTGCGCGCCT
>JAJDVB010000077.1 GCA_022826345.1 Alphaproteobacteria bacterium | reverse complement strand
CAAACTGCCTACGATTGCACGACATAATCCGAACTCCATCCGTCGACCTTCAACGAGGAAAGGAGTTCAAAATGACACGTGTCACCAACAATCAGCTTGTCCGTCCGCAATGGCGGGAAGGTCCCCTGGCGGGCTGGCTTGATCCGTTCGCCGACTGGGTGAGCGCAAAGGGCTACGCCCCGTATACCTCCTATCGCAAGATCCTGCTGGCTTCCTGCTACAGCCAATGGCTGAAGCAGGAAGCGATCGAACTCGCCGACATCACGCCGGACCACCCGTCTCGATACCTGTGCTGTCGTTGGCAGGAATTGCGTCCATGCAAAGGCGACAGGCATGCACTCCGGCAATTCGTGGATTTCCTGCACCAGGAAGGCGTGCTCTCGTTCGAGGCGGTGCCCTCAGACCCGCTGACCGACGCCGAGCGCTGCGTGCTGGCCTATGAGCGCTACCTGCAGCAGACACGGGGCCTGGCGCCGGCAACGAGAGCGAACTACATGCCATTCGTCCGGAGCTTTCTGCGTCACCGGTTCGACTCGGGATCCGTGACGCTCTCGTCCGTGGACGCCGATGATGTCGTGCGGTTCGTCCGGCACATGGCGCCGGGGTTGCGCCCCAAGCGTGCGAAGGTCATGGCCACGGCGCTGCGGTCGTTTCTCCGTTATGCCTGCCATCTCGGCGAGGCCGGGCCGGAACTGGTTGCCGCCGTCCCCGTGGTCGCCAACTGGTCGATGACGCAGATACCGCGAGGGATTTCGCCCGATCAGGTCCGGAAGCTGCTGGCCAGCATCGACCGCAGTTCCGCCATGGGCCGTCGCGACCATGCTATCGTGTTGCTGCTTGCTCGGCTGGGATTGCGTGCGCACGAGATCCGGTTTCTCGAACTCGACGACATCGACTGGGTCAACGGAACATTGCGATTGCGGACGAAGGGCGGAAGGTGCAACACGTTCCTCCTGTCCGCGGAGGTCGGCGAGGCGATCGCCGACTACCTGCGCCACGGGCGGCCGACGTGTCCAGACCGTCGCCTGTTCCTTCGCGCCCATGCGCCGATCGAGGGGTTTCGCTCCAACGGCATATCCTGCATCGTCCGTCGCGCGATCAAGCGAGTCGGCGTGGATGCACCGACATGCGGCGCGCACCAGTTCCGTCACGGCCTGGCCACCGAGATGCTGAACGGCGGGGCCTCGCTCGGGGAGATCGGCGACGTCCTGGGGCATGCCCATCCCGACACCACCAGGATCTACGCCAAGGTCGACCTGGAGGCTCTCCGCCAGCTGGCCCTTCCCTGGCCGGGAGGTGTCCGATGAACACGCTTCGCGAAGCCGTCCACGACTACATCGACATGCGGCGCAGCCTGGGGTTCAAGATGAACGACACGCGCCGGAGTCTGTTGGCGTTCGCCGCGTTCATGGAACAGCGGCAGGCGCCGTTCATCACCGTGGAACTGGCCCTTGAATGGGCGCAGCAACCCGTGCATGCCCAGCCGGCGCACCGTGCGCGCCGATTGAGTCATGTGCGACTGTTCGCTCGCCATCGCAAGGCCGTCGATCCACGGACGGAGGTTCCGCCTTCAGGATTGCTGCCCTTCCGGCCGAAGCGGGCAAGGCCCTACATCTATTCGGACGAGGAGATCCGGAAGCTGCTGCAGGCTGCCCTGGACATGCCGCACGCCTACGAACGCGGTGCATTGCGGCCCCGGATCTACCATTGCCTCTTCGGCCTGCTGGCCGTCTCTGGCATCCGGGTAGGCGAGGCGTGCAACCTCGAGGTCCGCGATGTCGACATCGACGCCGCGGTGCTGACCGTGCGCGGCGCAAAGTTCGGCCGCGACCGGCTTGTCCCGCTGCACGGCACGACCTGCGCGGTCCTGGCCGACTATATCGCCCGGCGCGAGCGCCACTGGCAGGGTCGCCCGGTGTCGTCCTACCTGTTTGTCTCAAGCCGGGGCAACCGGCTCGACAAGGCGGATGTCACCCGCACGTTCCACAAGCTGTCTCGCCAGATCGGGCTGCGCGGCGAGACCGACAGCCGCGGGCCGCGCCTTCATGACATGAGGCACCGATTCGCAACAACTGCCCTGGTGAACTGCTATCGACGCGACCAGGATCCGGACCGTCTCCTGCCGATCCTCTCGACCTGGCTCGGACATGTGAAGGTCCAGGACACGCAATACTACCTGGAAGCCTCGCCCGAACTGATGTGCGAGGCCATGCGCCGTCTCGAAAGCCGCTGGGAGGACCGGCCATGACCCGGACGACCGGCCTTTCGCCCCTGCTCGAGCGGTTCTTCGTCCAGCGCCTGATGAACCAGCGCCAGGCAAGCCCGCACACCGTCAAGTCCTACCGGGACGCCTTCCGCCAGCTCCTGCTGTTCGCGCAGAAGCGTCTCGGGCGGCAGCCGTCGGACCTGCAGTTCGCGCAGATCGACGCGCCGCTGGTCGTGGATTTCCTCGACGATCTGGAAGCGACGCGGGGCGTGAGCGTCCGCAGCCGCAACCTGCGGCTTGCGGCCGTCCACTCCCTCTTCAAGTACGCGGCCTTCGAGTTGCCAAGCCACGCGGACCAGATCCAGAGGGTGCTCGCCATCCCGTCAAAGCGGTACACGCGCAAGCAGGTCGGCTTTCTCACGCGTGACGAGGTCGACGCCTTGCTCGCGGCGCCGGACAGGAGCACCTGGTCGGGGCGGCGCGACCACGCGTTCATTCTCACCGCCGTGCAGACCGGGTTCCGGCTTTCCGAGATGACGGGACTGACGCGCGACGACTTCGCCGAGGGCGACGGCCGTCACCTGCGCGTCGTCGGCAAGGGCCGCAAGGAGCGCTGCACGCCCTTGGCGGGGCCGACAAGGGACGTGTTGAGGAGATGGCTGCAGGATCCGCCAAGAGGATCGGACGGCGTGCTCTTTCCCAGCGCCCGGGGCAACCGGCTCGGCGTGGACGGCGTGCAGTACCTGTTGAACAAGCACCGGGAGACGGCCGCGAAGCGGTGCCCGTCACTGGCCGGCAAGAGGGTCACCGTACATGTGCTTCGCCACACCGCGGCGATGGACCTCCTGCAGGTCGGCGTCGAACGGTCGGTGATCGCCCTCTGGCTCGGGCATGAACGGGCCGAAACAACCCAGATCTATGTCGAGGCGACGATCGCCATGAAGGAGCAGGCGCTTGCGAAGACGTCGCCGCGAGAAGGCGATCCGGAAAGGTACCAGCCGCCCGACAGTCTCCTCGCCTTCCTGAGCAGTCTCTGAAGGGTACCGGATTATGTCGGGCAAAGTGAGCGCAAGCCGTCTGAATCCCAAATGGATTCAGCGGCTTGCCGTGACCGCAGGCTGCGACCCGAGATAAGAAACTACCCGAGATAGTGGCGC